>DATIXH010000355.1:0-17269 GCA_035518775.1 Candidatus Acidiferrum sp. | reverse complement strand
TGCCTCGGGCGAGGCCTGCGATCGCGTCGTCCAGTTGCGGGAGCCCGTCGAGGTGAAGATCGGTAAGATGCAGGAGTCGATATCCATCGAATGCCGCCGGCAGATTGGCGAACCTAAGCTCGCGCTCAACGAGCCTGACGTCGCGGGCACGGCGGATTCCCGCGCCGAAGAGACGGCTGGTCCTCAGCAGGAATCCGAAGATGAGCAGTAGCCGTTTGAACTCGCCCCAGTGGCGGGTGCGCAGACCGAACGGCGTGTGCTTTTCGTCGCGCGTTTCCATCTGGGCGCGCCGTGCCGCCCAGGCCTGGCGGGCCGTCTGGTCGGCCCCTGAGGTCGGCGCGGCCGCTATCCGCACTGCCCCCGGTGCCGCAACAAATGGTCGGCCAGGACGACGGCGAGCATCGCCTCGCCGACCGGCACCGCGCGAATGCCGACGCAGGGGTCGTGGCGGCCCTTCGTGACGACGTCGATGTCCTGACCCTGCTTGGTGACGCCCTTGCGCGCTGTCAGGATCGAGCTGGTGGGCTTTACCGCGAAGCGCACGACGACGTCCTGCCCCGTCGAGATGCCGCCGAGGATGCCGCCGGCGTTGTTCGAGAGGAACGTCACCTTGCCGTCGCGCATGCGCATCTCGTCGGCATTGGCCTCGCCCGAGAGGCGCGCCGCCTCGAAGCCGGCGCCGATCTCCACGCCCTTCACCGCGTTGATGCCCATCATGGCGGCGGCGAGATCGGCGTCGAGCTTGCCATAGATGGGTGCGCCGAGCCCGGCCGGCACGCCGCTGGCAACGACCTCGATGACCGCGCCCAACGACGAGCCGGACTTGCGGGCGGCATCGAGATGTGCCTCCCAGGCCTTGGCGCTCTCGGCGTCCGGGCAGAAGAACGGGTTCTGGTCGACGACAGCCCAGTCCCAGCGGCCGCGTTCAATGGCGTGCGTTCCCATCTGCACGAGCGCGCCGCGGATCGTGACGGGCGCGCCCAGCACATGGTCGAGAACCTTGCGGGCGATGGCGCCGGCGGCGACGCGGCTCGCCGTCTCGCGTGCCGACGAACGGCCGCCACCGCGGTAGTCGCGGAGGCCGTATTTCTTCCAGTAGGTGTAGTCGGCATGGCCGGGACGGAACAGATCCTTGATCTCGTTGTAGTCTTTCGAGCGCTGATCCTCGTTCTCGATCAGCATGCTGATCGGCGTGCCCGTGGTCTGCCCTTCGAACAGGCCGGACAGGATCTTCACCTGGTCGGATTCGCGCCGCTGCGTCGTGAAGCGCGACTGGCCGGGGCGGCGGCGATCGAGCCAGGGCTGGATGTCAGCCTCGGACAGCGGAATGCGCGGCGGCACGCCGTCGACCACGCAGCCGATCGCCGGTCCGTGGCTCTCGCCCCAGGTCGTGAAGCGGAAGAGATGGCCGAAGCTGTTGAAGGACATCTCAGCTCTTCGGATCGAATCCTTGCAGGAGCTCGGCGACCTCGGCCGCCGATTCGGTGCGCAGCATCCCGACCACGTGATATCCGCTGTCGACATGGTGGACCTCGCCGGTCACGCCGGCGGACAGCTCGCTTAGGAAATAGAGACCGGCACCGCCCACCTGATCGGTCGTGACGTTGCGCTTCAGCGGCGAATTCAGCTCGTTCCAGCGGAGGATGTAGCGGAAGTCGCCGATGCCCGAGGCCGCCAAAGTCTTGATCGGGCCGGCCGATATGGCGTTGACGCGGATGTTCTGGCCGCCGAGGTCGGCGGCCATGTAGCGGACGCTGGCCTCGAGCGCGGCCTTGGCGACGCCCATCACGTTGTAGTGGGGCATGACGCGCTCGGCGCCGTAGTAGGTAAGGGTGAGCAGGCTGCCGCCGTCCGGCATGAGCTTGGCGGCGCGCTGGCTGACGGCCGTGAAGGAGTAGCAGGAGACATCGAGCGTGAGAGCGAAGTTCTTGCGCGTGGTGTTGACGTATTTGCCCTTCAACTCGTCCTTGTCGGAGAAGGCGATGGCGTGGACGACGAAATCGAGCCGGCCCCAACGCTTTTCGATGGCAGTGAACACGGAGTCGATGCTGGCGTCGTCGGTGACGTCGCAGGGAACGATGAAATCGACACCGATGGACTGGGCCAGCGGCGCGACGCGCTTGCCCAGCGCCTCGCCCTGATAGGTGAAGGCCAGCTCGGCGCCCTGCGCTGCGACAGCGCGCGCGATGCCCCAGGCGATCGACCGCTCATTCGCGACCCCCATGATGAGGCCGCGCTTGCCGGCCATCAGCCCGCCTTGCTCACCCATCAAATCCCCGCTGGAACAACGAATTTAAGGGAACTCGGTCATCCTACACGAACCGACCCGGGGGTCAAACCAACGGCCGCAAGAGCGCTGACGAGCGGAGCGCCGGATGCTACGACTGGCGGGACAGGAGATCGGCGATTCGTCGCGACATGACCGAAGTTCCCCAGCAGAGCGCCCGGCGCATCGGCTCGAGTGCGGAGTGGCTTCTGACCGCGGCCGCGGGCCTGGGCCGCCGGTTGGCGTTCGGTCTCGGCACTGCCGCTCGCTTCCTTCACTTCGCCGGCCGCCGGTTCCTGGCGGACCGCTGCCTCGATCAGGCAGCCTCGCTCAGCTACACGACCCTGCTGTCGCTGGTGCCGCTCGTCGCCCTCTGTGCCGTCGTCGTCTCGGTCGTGCCGCAGTTCCAGGATTTCCGCGACGACATCGAGCGCATGTTCACCGGCAACCTGCTCCCGGAGGCGAGCAGCGCGGCCGTGGATCAGTTCCGCCGCTTCGTCCACAAGGCGGGCCGCCTGACCGGCTTCGGCGTCGTCGGCCTGGCGCTATCGGCGGCCCTGCTCCTGGCCGCCATCGATATGGCCTTCGATACGATCTGGCGGGTGCACCGGCGCCGCGCGATCATCGTTCGGGTCCTGGCCTATGGCGCCATCCTCGCGCTCGGGCCACTGCTCATCGTCGGCTCCCTCTCGCTGCAAGGCGCGATCCTGACCACCGGCAAGCACCTGGGTGGCGTCGCCTTCACCAAAGGCGTGCGCGTGGCCGCGCCAGGGCTGCTGGTGCTGGCCGAGGCGGCGGCGCTGATGCTGCTCTATCGGTTCGTGCCGACGCGGCGCGTTCAGTGGCGCGACGCGCTGCTCGGCGCCATCGTCGGGGTCGTGCTGCTGGAGGCGGTCAAGCGCGGCTTCACGCTCTATCTCCAGCAGTTCTCGACGTTTCAGCTGATCTACGGGGCGCTGGCCGTCATTCCCGTCTTTCTGATCTGGCTCTATCTCTGCTGGGTCGCCATGCTCTTCGGCGCCGAGATCGTGGCGGCGCGGCCCGAGTGGCGCTCGCGCGGGGAGGCCGAGCCGACCCCGTAGGTCGGAGTCAGTCGTCGGCCTTCAGCAGATTCGCAATCTCGGTCTTGGCGGCCTGCGAGGCCCTGTCGATGGCGCTGTTGACGCGCGTGAGCGTGCGACGCAGGGCGTGCACCTGGTCGAGCAGGGACAGAACGACCGGGATCGCCTCTTCGTTCACCATCAGGTCGACGCGTAGCTCGCGGATGAGCCTGGCACGCGCCAGGTCGACATCATCGAAGACGAAATCGTTGTCGCGGCGGTGAGGCAACACCCACCGCTGGTCGATCCAGAGCTGCAGGTCGGTTTCGGTGACGCCGACTTCGGTGATCACCTGCTGCAGGGTGAACATCATGGCTGATCCGTCCCGCGCCGCACGGTGTAGGGGTGGCGCTGCGCCCACTTCTCCAGGAAATCCGTCAGCTCCGGATCCGCCCGCTCGGGCAGCACGACCTTGAGGCGCACATACTGGTCGCCGCGCTTGCCGCTCGCGCGATCGACGATGCCCTTGCCCTTGAGGCGCAGCGTCGAGCCGGTATTGGAGTCGCGCGGGACCTTCAGGGAAACCGGCCCGTCGATGGTCGGCGCCGTGATCGTCGCACCCAGGACGGCTTCCGGCAGGGTGATCGGCAACTCGATATGAACGTCGGTTCCCTTGCGGGTGAAGAGCGGATGCGGCGCCACCTTCACCTCGATATAGGCGTCGCCGGCCGGGCCACCGCCGGCGCCCGGCAAGCCCTGACCCTTCAGGCGCAGCGTCTGGCCGTCTTCGGTGCCCGGCGGGATCGTCACGTCGAGGGTCTTGCCGTCCGTCAGCATCAGGCGCTTCTTGGCGCCGACCGCGGCCTCGATGAAGTCGACCTCGGCCACGTAGGTGACGTCGGCACCGCGCAGGTGCATCGGCCGCTCCTGCCGGCGCTGCTGACGGAAGAGGTTGGCGAACAGATCGTCGGCGAAGGAATCCTCGTCGAGCCCGAAATCCTGGTACTTGGCGCCCTCGCGGCCCTCGGCGTAGCGCCGATAGAACGAGCGGTCGGGGCGCTCGGCCCCGCTGGCATCGATCTCGCCGCGGTCATAGCGCGCCCGCTTGGCCGGGTCGGACAGCAGGTCGTAGGCTGCCGAGACCTCCTTGAACTGCTGCTCGACCCGCTTGTTGCCGGGATTGAGATCGGGATGCAGCTTCTTGGCCAGCGCACGATAGGCCTTCTTGATGTCGTCGGCGCTGGCCGAAGGCTGCACGCCCAGGATTTCGTAGGGTGTTGGCATCGTCGCTGCGGTCTGTGCGTCCCGCGCCGCCCGCTCAGCGTACGCCATGCACGACGGCGCGCTTGGGCACGCCCTCGGGCATGGCGGTCAACACGGCGAGAACCAGTTTCATCCGCATGTCCTTATCCTCAAACGATCCGACAGGCCCCCGGTGGGTCCCCAAGCAAGGCAAAGCCAAGGTCGTCGCGGCAGGGCCCGTTGCGCAAGGCGAGGTTGCCGGTGCAAATAGGCGAATCGCCAGCTTAATTCAAGTCGCCGTTTCCCAGCGGGAGCGGCGGATCAGACAGGACACGACGAGGATGACCGCTGAGCAACGTGATCCCTTCGCCCTATTCGATGAGTGGTTCAAGGCCGCGGCCGACAAGGAGCCGAACGAGCCGAATGCGGTGGCCCTCGCCGCCGTGGGGGCCGACGGCATGCCCTCGCTGCGGATGGTGCTGCTCAAGGGTGTGGATGACCGCGGGTTCGTCTTCTACACCAACTATGAGAGTCGTAAGGGTCAACAGCTGCAGAGCCACCCGCAGGCGGCGCTCTGTTTCCACTGGAAACTGTCGAAGCGCCAGGTGCGTATCGAAGGAGCCGTCGAAAAGGTCACGCCGGAGGAGGCCGACGCCTACTTCGCCACCCGGGCGCGCACCAGCCAGATCGGGGCCTGGGCCTCGCAGCAGTCGCGCCCGCTCGGCGGCCGCTTTGAGCTCGAGAAGCGGGTGGCGCAATTCACGGCCAAGTTCGGTATCGGTGCCGTGCCGCGCCCGCCGTATTGGTCGGGGTTCCGCGTGCTGCCGCGGATGATCGAGTTCTGGGAGGATCGGCCATTCCGGTTGCATGACCGACTGGTCTATCATCGCGAGGGTGACGGTTGGCGGACCGAGCGCCTATATCCTTGAGCAGGCGAGCGATGGCGACGTCCCACGACCATATCGCGAGCGGGCCGCCCGGCCTGACCAGGGGCGAGGCGGGCCAGCTCATGCGCTGGGCGACCTACGCGTCCGTGGCGACCGCGTTGCTGCTCATCGCCGCCAAGGTCGTCGCCTACGTCCTGACGGACTCAGTCAGCCTGCTGTCGACGCTGCTCGACTCGCTGCTCGACGCGGCGGCATCGATGATCAACCTGCTGGCCGTCCGTCATTCGCTGACACCGGCCGATCGCGAGCACCGCTTCGGCCACGGCAAGGCGGAACCGTTGGCGGCGCTCGGCCAATCGACGTTCATAGCCGGTTCGGCGGTGTTTCTGCTGGTCCAGGCGGCCAACCGACTGGTCTCGCCCCATCCGGTCACCCATGCCGCCGTCGGCCTGGGCGTCATGGCCTTCTCGATCGTGGCGACGCTGCTGCTCGTGCTCTTCCAGCGTTTCGTGATACGGCGCACCGGCTCGCTCGCCATCAAGGCCGATTCCCTACACTACGCCAGCGACCTGGTCGTGAATGCCAGCGTCGTCCTCGCCCTCCTGCTGGTCGCCGGCTATGGCTGGGAGCGCGTCGATTCCCTGTTCGGCGCGGGCATCGGGCTCTACATCATCTACACAGCTTGGCGGATCGCCCGCGGCGCGCTCGACATGCTGATGGATCGCGAGTTGTCGGACGAGGATCGCAAGCGGATCCGGTCGATCGCCATGAACAATCCGGGCGTGCGCGCGGTGCACGACCTGCGGACGCGCGCGGCGGGCCAGACGGTGTTCGTCCAGATGCATCTGGAGGTCGAGGGCGAACTGACCTTGGCCGAGGCGCACACGATCGCCGATGCGGTCGAGGCCGAGATCTGCGCCGCCTATCCCGGCGCCGAAGTCATCATCCACGAAGACCCGGCGGGGATCGTCGAGCCACGGCCGGTCTATCGCTGATGGCGCGAGTGGAGAACTCGTTGACCCATATCAAAGCGTTATGGACTTTTCGTCCGCTTCAGTAGAGTAGGCGCATGGGCGCGTCGTCCGCAGCGCCCAAAGGAGGTTCGCCATGACGATCAAGACGATCCTTGCGCTGGCCGACGGCGGCGGCGGGACCGCCGCGACATTGAAGACAGCGGTGGCCGTCGCGCGCCGTTTTTCGGCCAATCTCGACGTTCTGCATGTGCGCGCGGACGTGGAGACCATGGTGCCGGTGATCGGCGAAGGCATGTCTGGCGCGATGGTCGAGCAGATGATGAGCGCGATGGCGCAGACCGTGGAGGCGCGTGCTGCCAAGGCCAAGGCCGCCTATCAGGAGGTCTGCGCCGGCGCCGCCGTGCAGGCGGTGTGGCGCGAGAGCACCGGGCGCGAGACGGATATCCTGGCCAACGCCGGGCGGCTGGTCGATCTGATCGTCATCGGGAAGCCCGACGCGGAAACTGAAACGCCCCTCGCCGCCACGCTTGACGCGGCGCTCTTCGACACCGGACGCCCGGTGCTTGTGGCGCCCGCGGCGACGGCGGTCGGCGACCGCATCGTCATCGCGTGGAACGGGAGCGCCCAGGCGGCGCGCGTGGTCGCGGCTGCCCTGCCGTTCCTGCGCATGGCCCAGCAGGTGACCGTCGCCACCGTCGGCGAGATCGGGCGCAGCGCCTCGGCGACCGAGCTGGTTGCCTATCTCGGCCAGCACGGCGTCAAGTCCGTGCATGAGGCCCTGGCTCCCGAGCATGCTACCACCGGCGCCACGCTGCTGGGCTACGCCGGGCGCATGCAAGCGGACCTGCTCGTGATGGGCGCCTATGGGCACAGCCGCCTGCGCGAGATGATCCTCGGCGGGGCCACGCGCGATGTCCTTGCGGCGACGACGGTCCCGATCTTGATGGCGCATTGATCCGCACCGGGATAGTGCGCCGTCTGAACGGGGCGGGGGTGGCAGTCGGGTCCGGTTCCGCTAGACTGGCTGTATGTCAGACCATAGCAAGACGGTCATCCTGACCGGCGCCAGCCGCGGGATCGGCCACGCCACCGTGCAGCGCTTCAGCGATGAGGGCTGGCGCATCATCACCTGCAGCCGCGAGGACGTTCCGGCGGAGTGCAAGCGCGATCCGAACTGGACCCACCATGTCGTAGCCGATCTGGCGGATGCCGGCAGCCTCGACCGCTTCGTGGCCGAGGCCGATCGGTTGCTGGCGGGCGCGCCGCTGCACGCCCTCGTCAACAACGCCGCGATCTCGCCGAAGACGCCGTTCAAGGAGCGGCTCGGGTGCCTGAACGGCGACGTGCAGGCCTGGCGGGACGTCTTCGAGCTGAACCTCTTCGCGCCCCTGCAGCTCGCGCGCGGCTTCGCCCAGGCGCTGCACCGAGGACGCGGCACGATCGTCAACATCACCTCGATCGCCGGCCACTCCATCCACCCGTTCGCCGGATCGGCCTACAGCACCTCGAAGGCGGCGCTCTCGGCGCTGACGCGCGAGCTGGCGGTGGAGTTCGCCGATCTCGGCGTACGCGTCAACGCGGTGGCGCCCGGAGAGATCGAGACGGCCATGATCGGCCCCGAGTACGAGTCGCTTATTCCGCGCATTCCCATGCATCGCATGGGCCGCCCGGAGGAGGTGGCATCGGCCGTCTACCGGCTCTGCACCGACGATTTCGGTTATGTCACCGGCACGGAGATCTTCGTCACCGGCGGCCAGCACCTCTTCTGACGCCGCGCAGCGCGGCGCAGCTCAGTACTCATCGTGCTGCGGCAGGTCATCCGCTATGTGCCACCACGGCATCTTCGAGCCGACGTAGATGTGGCGCTCCTTGCTCTTGCTCGGCGCGTGGCCCGGATGGACGCCGCCATCGAGCGTACCGACGGTGTAGAAGCGGATGTCCGGCAACTTGTCGACATCGCCGTAAATCTGCGCCCCGCAGCGCGTGCAGAAGTAGCGCTGCACGCCCGGCGTGCTGCTATAGCGGGTCAGGCGACCGGCGCCCTCCGTGATGACGAAGCTCGCCGGCGGCACGATCGCGAAGGTCGCGAAGGCGGCGCCATGGACGCGGCGACAGATGCTGCAGTGGCAGTGACACACTTCGTCGGCCGGCGCTGTCACCCGGTAGCGAACGGCGCCGCAGTGGCAGCCGCCGGTGACGGAGAATTCGGCCATGACGGTCTAGGCTAGAGACGGTCCTGCAGCCGACGGAACCAGTCGACGCGCTCCTGCACCTGCGCGATGTCGTGGTCGAGCCAGTCGACCAGATGGCCTGAACGGTCGTCATAGTGACGGCGCAGATCGGTGAGGCGCGTCAGCTCGCGCTCACAGATCTCGGCCAACAACTCGGCCTGCAGGCGGCGCGCGGCCGGCTCGAGCAGCTGCAGGAACCGCAGCTTCAGGGCGATCACGAGTTTGTTGAACTCACCGAGCGGTCCGCGCAGGTTGGCCGCGAGCAGGCGCATCAACTCCTGCCGGCCCGCCCCCGTGATGCGCAGGGTGGCGGCCGGTCCGGCGCCACCGCCGTCCGATTCGATCAGACCTTCGACCCGCAGCACTTCGATGGGCGGGCCGATCAGGTCAAGCGAGGGGCCGACGATGCGGCTGGTGAAGTGTCGGACCTCGTCCGCGAGGTCGGCATAGGTCCGGGACGCTTCGGTCAGCAGGCCCAGCGCGGCCAAGCGCACGGCTTCCGTCGGGATGAGGCTGTTGTCCTTGTACATGGCCTGAAGATAGCGATTCGAGTGACCGAATGCCACTCACTCTGTGGGCGGCATGGTTGCAGATCTGTTAAAGGCGGAAGCCGCCTAGCGGCGAATGCCGCGCAACCGTTGAACGACAGCGATGACGATGATCGGCGCGATCAGGAGCAGGAGAACGAGCGCGCAGTTCGCCGCCGACTAGGTGAATTTCTCACCCAGATAGGACTTGCGCACCAAGTCGCTCCGCAAGAGGACATCGGCCGAGTCGTGGAGAGCGATGCTGCCTGCCTGGATCACGTAGCCCCGGTTAGCGATGCGAAGCGCCATGCGGGCGTTCTGCTCCACGAGGAGGATCGTCATACCCTGCTCGCGGATGTTGCCGATCGTCTCGAATATGGTCGCGACCATGATCGGCGAAAGGCCCATAGACGGCTCGTCGAGAAGCAGCAGCTTAGGACGAGCCATCAGGGCGCGCCCCATGGCCAGCATCTGCTGCTCGCCCCCGGAGAGCGTCCCGCCCTTTTGCTGATACCGCTCCTTCAGGCGAGGGAAGAGCGCGAAGACCCGCTCTATGTCTGCCGGCACGTTCTGCTTGTCCCCGCGCGCGAAGGCTCCCAATTCCAGATTTTCGAGGACGGTCATGCGGGGAAAGATGCGCCGGCCTTCGGGGGAATGGGCGATCCCCATGCGGACCACTTTGTTGGTCGAGAGACCGCTGATGCGCTTGCCCTCAAAGCGGATCTCGCCCCGGTGCGGCTTCAGCGTGCCGATGATCGTCTTGAGGGTCGTCGTCTTGCCCGCGCCATTGGAGCCGATCAGCGTGACGATCTCGCCTCTCTCCACCGTGAGCGAGATTCCCTTGAGGGCCCGGATGTTCCCATAGCTGGTGTGGATGTCCAAGAGCTCAAGCACTGGCCAGATCCGCTTCGTAGCCCTTGCCGAGGTATGCTTCAATGACCTTGGGATCGCGCTGCACCTGGGCCGGCGGGCCCTCGGCGATCTTGATTCCGTAGTCCAGGACTGTGATGTGATCGGAGAGCCCCATGACGACTTCCATGTCGTGCTCAATGAGGAGGATCGTCAGGCCCAGTTCGCGTGGGAGTCGACCGAGAAACTCGATCAGTTCGGCGGTCTCGCTTGCGTTCATCCCGGCGGTCGGCTCGTCGAGCAGCAGCAGCCTGGGGCGGGTGGCGAGCGCCCGGGCGATCTCCAGCCGCCGCTGATCGCCGTAGGGGAAGTTTTTTGCGAGCGTCTCTGCCTTGCCTTCGAGGCCCACGAAGGACAGGAGTTCAACGGCGCGCTCCCGAGCCGCACGCTCCTCCCTGACAGTCCAGGGGGGCCGGACGACCGCCCCTGGCACGGTGCCATGGAGACGACAGTGTTCTCCCACCAAGATGTTTTCGAGCGCAGTCATGCTCGGAAAGAGGCGGATAGATTGAAACGTCCGCGCAATTCCTCGTTCCGTGACGCGATTGGGGCGAAGCCCGCGAACGCTCCGTCCGTTGAACAAGAGTTCGCCGGAGCTTGGTTTGACGAGGCCGGTGATGACATTGAAAAACGTGGTCTTTCCCGCCCCGTTGGGGCCAATCAGGCCGGCGATCGTGCCTTCCTCGATGGCGAAGTCGACATTGGAAAGGGCAGTGAGGCCGTCGAAGCGCTTTGTGATCCCTCTCGCTTCAAGGATAACGCCCTTGCCCGCCTCGCCTGCGCGCCGCTCAGGGCGGGCTGTTCCCTCGCGAAGCCAGGACAGCACGCCAAGGTCTTGGCGCTGCTCGGCGACCCGGTGCGGTGACGGCAAGGCGTCGTCTTTCTCGAGATCGCGCGGCACCGTGACACGGCGCCAGCGCCCCGCCTCGATCAGGCCGCCCGGTTTCAGAATCATCATGAGGACGAGCCCCAGCCCGAAGAAAAACCACCGCCAGAGCATGAAGTCCACGGTTGTCAGTGCATGGATGCCAAGCACGTTGCCGAGGCCACGGGTCCACTGGGTGAGCTGCGCGAGAAAGATCCGGTCGAAGAGGGTGATCACCACCCCACCCGCGATGACTCCTGGGATCGAGCCCATTCCGCCAACGATCACCATGCAGAGCAGCATGATCGAAACGTTGAACTCAAAGGCGCCGGGGGTGATGGCCTGGAGCTTGGCCGCGTAGATAGAGCCGGCAAAACCCGAGAAGGTTGCGCCGAGCGCAAAGGCCAGGAGCTTGGATTTTATGGGATCCACTCCCATGCACGCGGCGGCGGTCTCGTCCTCGCGGATGGCCATCCAGGCCCGACCCAGACGCGAGTCGCGCAGCCGGTTCATCGCCCACACCGAAGCTCCTCCGATGATCAGGATGAGGAAGTACCAGGGGACCACGCTGGTTTCGAAGGGCAGTCCGAGCAGATGGGGCTGTCCAATGGGATTGACGCCATTCTCACCCCCCGTGAGGTTCAGTCGATAGACCGGCTGCCAGCTCCCGATCTGGATCGTGATGTCACCGAGGTTTCGAATGGCCACCGGGATGATCTCGCCGAAGGCCAGGGTGATGATCGCGAGATAGTCTCCGCGCACGCGAAGAGTGGGAGCGCCGATCATGACGCCAAAAGCCGCGGAGACGACGGCGCTCAGCCAGATCACGTTCCAGAAGCCCCACTCGAATCCCATGAGGGGCGAATTGAATATTCCCATGGTATAGGCGCCGATCGCAAAGAACGCCGCATATCCGAGGTCCAGGAGACCGGCGTACCCGACCACGATGTTGAGCCCGAGCGCCAGCAGGACATAGATCATGGCGTCGCTGACCGCGTAGAGCGTACCGAGGCCCAGGGCCCGGTCGGCAAAGGGATAGATGAGAAGAACCGCGCCAACGAGCGCCGCCGTGAGGACGGCGCGCAGTTGTGGGGGCAAAGAGCGCCAGGGCCCTGTCACGGACATGTCGCTAATGCTTCTCCGGGACGCGCTCGCCCAGAAGTCCGTGTGGGCGGAACACGAGAACCAAGACCAGGATGGAGAAGACGATGGCATTGGTCCACCGGGCGGAGATGATCTGGTCGCTCCAGGCGGAAAGGAGGCCGATCACAAATCCTCCAAGGGCCGCTCCGGGCATATTGCCAATCCCTCCCAGCACGGCAGCGGTGAACGCGCGCAGTCCTGCCTGGTAGCCCATCCACCATTGGCCGATGTTGTAGTAGAGTCCCTGGACCACGCCCGCAGCGCCGGCCAGCGCGCCGCCGACAAAGAACGTCAGCATGATGATCAGCTCTACATTGATCCCCATTGACTCCGCGGTCTCTCGGTCCTGGGCGGCGGCGCGCATCGCCTTTCCCCAGTAGGTCCGGGTGACGAACAGGTGAAGGGCGAATATCAGCGGAATCGTGATCCCAATGACCAGCAGATCCTTTGTGGTGACGTAGACCTGGCTATCCAGGTGCAAAACATCTTGGACGATGTCGATGTTCGGGATCGCATCGGGATAGGAGAGGACATATGGCCCTTTCCAGACCAGAACCAGGTTCTCCAGCATGAAGGAAACACCGATCGCGGAAATCAGCGGGACCAATCTCGGAGCGCGCCGCAGAGGTCGATAGGCGATGCGATCCACCACCACGTTGATCAAGCCGGTTATGAGCATCGTGCCGACGAGGATCAACGGGAGAAAGGCGACAAGCTGCCATCCGTGGAGCGTCCGGGTCAGGCCCAGGTCGACGAGAAGCGTGAGCGACACCATCAGGCCCAGCATGAAGACGTCGCCATGCGCGAAGTTGATCAGTTCGATGATCCCGTAGACCATCGTGTAGCCGAGCGCGATGAGCGCAAAAATTGAGCCGCGGGTGAGGCCGTTAATGGTCTGCTGGATGAAGAGTTCGGACCAGTTCATGGGTCGGGAATCCCAAAAGCGTGAGTTGGGAGGGATCTTTGCTGGCGAGCAGGCCCGATGTCTGCCGGACATAGGTGTCGCGTCAGCACCTGAGGATCGGAACGACTCAGATGCGGACGTGCACCGCACCACAGGCACCGGCCGGGACGTCGCTGGGACGCGCCGGCCGGGTCAATCCGGGGGCCAATTCTTCCTTGTCGGACGACGTCGGGCCTAGCCCCTCGCTCGCGCTATTTCAGGACCTCCGCGAAGTCGAACTTGCAGCCGACGTCCCCCTCCGCCGGAACCACCTTGAAGCCGGACATGACGTTGATCGTCGTATCGCCGTTCGCATCGAAGCTCCACTTGCCGTTGAGGCCGTCAAAGTCCTTGGTGGCGGCGATGGCGGCTCGGATCTTCTCTCTGTCCTTTTCGCCCGCGCGCTTGATGGCATCGATGGTGACTTCGGCAGCTTCCCAGGAGTAGAGGGCATACGACGTCGGCTCGATCTGGTAGCGCTCTTTGTAGGCCTTGTAGATCTCCCCACCCTTGCCGGTCATCTGGTCGAACGGCAGGCTGGCGAAGGTGATGTGCATATCGACACCCATGGCGGCGTCACAGGTAGCGGCCTTGAGCAGCTCCTCCTGGTAGAGACCATCGGGGCCCATAAAATCGACCTTGGGCGCCACCATTCCGAGGTCCTTCATCTGCCGGATGACGGTCTGCGCTCCGGTTTCGACGACGGCCCCCATGTAGACCAGGTCGGCCCCGGACGCCCGGATCTTGGTCAGAACCGGCTTCTGGTCCGGCTGCTTATAGTCGATCCCCTCGTTCCCCAGGACCTCGAGGCCGATCTTCCTTGCCTCGGCCTCGAACACGTCGGCGATGCCTTTGCCGTAGAGCTCCTGGTCATTCAGGATGTAGACCTTCTTGTGGCCAAGCTTCTGGGCCCACCTTGCCCCCACGGAGCCCTGGATGTCGTCCGCCGGCGGCACGCGGAAATAGCTTACGATGCCGAGAGGACGGTACATGTCGGGCTCGCCCGGCGCGGCGCCGTTCGTCTTGGTGAGGCCGGGATAGGTGTTAGCAGGCGTGACTTGGGCCATGTGGGCGCGCTGAGTGATCGTCATCGAGATCTTCGCTGCGCCCGAGTTGTAGGTCCCGATGTAGACCATTGCGTCGGGGTCGGACACGGCCTTGTTGGCATTCTCCGCCTCCACCGCGCCGTCCCACTTGCCCGTCTGAGGCGAAGCATCATCCAAGTTCACCACCTCGAGGCAATATCCGGCGGCCTCGGAGTTGTTCTGAGCCACGGCGAGGTCTACGCCGTTCTTCATTCCAGTTCCTTCCGGAAGCATGGCGCCCTGCAGCGGCCAGCTGGTGTAGATCTTGATTTTGCCTTTGGAACAGTCGGCGGCACTGGCCCCCACGGAGAGGCCGGCCAGCGGCAGCGCCATGACCATAAGGGCGAAAGCATTCAAGCGTTTCATCGTGTTCCTCCCATTTGCCGTTTCTTTGGAGGGCCACCCCAACAGCGCCCTCAAGTGAGATACGCAGCATGCATAGTCTAGCTTTGACGAGGCCCAGTCAATCGCGCCGCCAGGCGGGCGTGGCGATCAAGATGACGGAGGCGATCGACTACGTCTTAGATTACGTCGGCGAGCGGCGTCGACCTACGACTACAAGGCGGACATAGAGACCTGAAAGCTGCATCGCCGCCTCGTGCCAGAAGCTTTCATAGGCGCCCACCCAACGCGAGCCCGAAGGGCCAAGCATCGTCAGGAACTCGCCTGCACGGAGGTTCAGATTCAGGTGTCTGACGACGAGGGTCTCGCCGTCACAACTCTATTCGACCGCAATGAACTAGGCGTCATTTCTTGTCCCGTTGCCATCTCTCTCCCGTGAAGCCTCGTTCCCTGCCTCGCTCAGTTTTCTTTTGAGTTCCCGATATCTGCTCGAACCGGCGCAGCCTGTTGACCTCTATAAAGTCAATACAAGGCGGAATTGGAGTCAATCTTTTTTGCACTGCAACAACTCGCCACCGGCAAGGCCTGATGCGACCGCAGCATTGGGTGCCGGCGGCGGCGCGCAACTCCAGGCCGTGCCACGTCGACGAAGGCGTCGACCAAGCGGGCCATCATGGCGTCATCGTGCAGCGGGGTCGGTGTCAGCCGCAGGCGCTCGCCGCCCCGCGCAAAGCAAGGACCAAAGCCGGCCGCAATGACTTGCGTCGTGCCGCCACGCCTGCCCGGCCGCCCCGCGCGTCAGGCGGCAGCCAAGCCCTGCTGGCGCACCCAGCCAAGCGTTTCGTCCAGAGCCTTACCGCATCGCGCGAGCAGATCGCCGATCTGCGCCTCGTTGATGATCAGCGGCGGGCAGAGCGCCAGTGTGTCGCCGAGCGCGCGCGTGATCAATCCATGCTCTTGCGCGCACTTCACGGCGAAGGGACCGACCGCGAGCTTGAGGTCGAACGGCGCCTTCGTCTTCTTGTCCTGCACCATCTCGAGGCCGCCGACCAAGCCGATGCCGCGCACCTCGCCCACCAGCGCGTGATCGGCGAACTTGCGCAGACCGCTCTGAAAGGCCGGAGCCACCCGGCGGACCTGAGACAGAATGTCGCGTTCCTCGTAGATCTTCAGCGTTTCGACCGCGACCGCGGCGCTCACTGGGTGTCCGCTGTAGGTGTAGCCGTGGCCGAAGGTGCCGATCTTGGCACTGTTGTCGCGGATGGCGGCATAGACCTTCTCGTTGATGACGAGGGCGGAGATCGGCAGGTAAGCCGATGACAGGGCCTTCGCCATGGTCATGATGTCCGGCTGCAGCTTGAAGGTTTCGCTGCCGAACATGTTGCCGGTGCGACCGAAGCCGCAGATCACCTCGTCGGCGATGAACAGGATGTCGTACTTGCGCAGGATAGCCTGGACCTTCTCGAAATAGCCCTTCGGCGGCAGGATGACGCCGCCGGCACCCTGCATCGGCTCGGCGATGAAGGCCGCGACGGTCTCCGGCCCCTGCTCCAGGATCAGCTTTTCCAGGTTGGCGGCGCAGCGGCCGGCGAAGTCCTCCTCGCTCTCGCCCGCCTCACCGAAGCGGTAGTAGTGCGGGCAATCCGTGTGCAGCATGTTGGCGATGGGGAGATCGAAGTCCTTCTGAAAGGTCGGCAGGCCCATCAGGCTGGCGGCGGCCACGGTGACGCCATGATAGCCCCTCTGGCGCCCGATGATCTTCTTCTTGGCGGGCCGGCCTAGCGCGTTGTTGTAGTACCAGACCATCTTCACGGCGGTGTCGTTGGCCTCCGAGCCGGAGTTGCAGAAGAAGGCGCGCGACATCGGCACCGGCGCCAGCTTCACCAGGCGCTCGGCCAGCTCGACCGTGATGTCCGGCACCTTCTGCCCGAAGCTGGGATAGTAGGGGAGCTTGCGCATCTGGCGCGCCGCCGCTTCCACCAGACGCTCCTCGCCGAAGCCGAGCGAGGTGCACCAGAGGCCGGCGAGGCCTTCGATATACTCCTTGCCTTCCTCATCATAGACATAGATGCCCTTTCCGCGCGTCAGCACCAGCGGGCCTTCCGCCTCTAGCTTCACCGCATTCGTATAGGGATGCAGGTGATAGGCGACGTCGCGAGCGGCCGTGGAATTGGGCATGACGGTCATGGAGTCCTCTTAGGGGTGCGCTACCGAAAGGTGGGTCGTCGGGCGAGAATGCGTTACTATCGGGTCACCGCCGGTGGAAGTCAAAGGGACGCCGCGGCGGCCGCGCCTGCCGGCGCCATCACGAAAGCATGATCCCGCTGCGACAAATCGCGCTTTGGTGCGGCAGCGGCAGGTGACCTCACTATGGCCGCGCGTGCTGTGTTCGGGGGCACACCGATGTTCGAGAAGACCACGGTGCATGAGCTGTTTCCGACGCCGGTTTGGGTCGTCGACCTTGCTCCCGACGCCCATGAACCGCTCAATGGGAAGATCATCGCAGCCCTCAATGGTCTGGCCGGAACCCGGCCGGCGATCAAGCCCGGCGAGACCTGGCAGACCGATCCCTACATCCACAGGCTGCCGCAATTCGCCGAGATCACGGCGGCGATCCGCGCCGGTGCCAAGGGCGTGCTCGATTTCCTGCAGGTCGAGTATGGCGCCTTCGAGATCACGGGCTGCTGGGTAAACATCAACCCGATGGGCGGGCTCAATACCCGTCACACGCACCCCAACAACTTCCTCTCCGGCGTCTACTACGTGCAGGTGCCCGAGGGCGCCAACCGCATCGTCTTCGATGACCCGCGCCCGC
>DATIXH010000354.1:0-10279 GCA_035518775.1 Candidatus Acidiferrum sp. | reverse complement strand
GGCGTGGAAGCCGGATGCGGTGCTTTCTCGGCTGGCAGAGCACGGGAACTTGTGGCTGGACACGAGGCCAAGCTCTCCGCGCATCATGGCCTGTCGTGATCGACCCTCGCTGACCCGTGATTCAAACCTCGGCCACGATCGGCATGGCGTCACGACGGCATGGTGAGGGCTCCATGGCTTCAGGTGCTGGTGACGGCGTCGCGGCGATCTCGCCCGCCAGCCGCCAGCGGACGGGCTCCACGAACTCGCCGTCCCACTGCCGCTGAACGGCGTCGATATGCCAGGCAAACGCCGCGCCGTTGTTGCAGGGTTGGACGCGCGTGTCGGGGCCCTCCCTCGGCCCCCACGAGTCGTGCAGCCCGTGCGCGTACCGTCCCGCGGCCGTCAGGCGAAACCGGCCGTCGCAACGGCTCAGGCGCGCATAGCCGTCAGTCGGAAAGAAGGAGCCTGCGACGACCGTGTCTGGGGGAAGTTGGCGAACCAGGAGAAATGTGCCCTCGGAAGCGTCGCTGTCTTCTGAAAGCAGGCAGCCGATGGACGTACATCGTGGGGTGAGGCCAACCGGGGCCTTGGTGCCGGGCTCGGCGGTCTGCGTGCTGGAGATCGACAGGTACTGGCCCGCCGGTCCCCAGCGCGAGACGATCAACCATCCCGTTGCGCGCCGCACGATGCGGCTTGGCGCGTCGAATTCTCCGAACGCCGTCTCAGCGGCCATTGCGACCACGAAGCCCGGATGCATCATCATGCTTTGTTCTCCTTTCGAGCGCCGCCTCGGGCCGCCCCGTGGCTGGTCGCGTATAGTTCCTCGAACTGCGTGAGAGCAGCGTGAATGCGGCGAAAGGGGTCGCGACGATGCCCTATCCTCCGGATTTGTTCGAAGAAGCCGCGCAGTTCGTCGAACGGGCCGCCCGCGGGGCGGAGGCCGGCGCGCGCGTCAAGGATCTGCTCGCCGCATTGCACTACGACGTGCCCAGCGCCGGGCGCGAGGTCGCGAACCGGGTCGCCCTGCTCCGCGCGGCCGCGGGCTTTGTGCGCATCTTTGGGCTGCCGTCGGTGGACGCTCCAGGCCTGGTCTTCTTGGGCGCGGAGGTCGAGGATGCCCGGTGCGCGCCGCCGGCGCGTCGGAAGATCGGCGTCTCCGGCGCCGGCTTGTCGATCCGACAGGCCTTCGAGGGTTGCATCGGCGAGGGCGTCGAGTGGCTCTCGCAGCTGGAAACCGGAGGCGAGCAACTGCTGCCCGCGCGCCCGACCGATCACATCCACAAGCTCGCTCCGGAGACGGCGAGCGCGGTCGAAGGACTGCTGCGTCATGCGGGCCGGTCACCCGACGAGCCCATTGACTGGATCACGGCCATCCGGCTGTCGGATGGCCGCGAGACGGCGCTTCCGGCGGACCTATGTCTTCGGCGCGACCCGGCCCGAAGGGCGTTTGCGCCGCCGTTCCCGCAGAGCATCGGGTGTTCCGGCGGTGCATCCTTCGAGGCGGCCGCTCTCCGCGGCCTGCTCGAGGTGATCGAGCGCGACGCCGCCTGCCTATGGTGGCGCGGCGGACTGCGCGGCCGCCCGCTCCCCCTCGAAGCGCACGCGCAGGCCGGCGGCCAGTTGGCGCAACTCCGGCGCGACGCTCCAGCGCGCCCCAGCTGGCTGCTCGACATCACGACCGACCTTGGGGTCCCCTGCGTCGCGGCCGTCTCGCTGGCCGTTCCGCATGCCGGTTTCTGCTGCGGCGTCGCGGCGCGTCCGCAGATGGCGCAGGCGGCGCAGGCGGCCCTGCTGGAGATGTGCCAGATGGAACTGGCCTTGCGGGTGGTCGAGATGAAGCGCCGCGCGCGCGGAGACGATGCGCTGAACGACGTCGACAGAGAGCACGAGGCGCGCGCCACCAGGATCGACGTCCGCTCCTGCGCCCTGTTGCATCCGTTGCCGCCGGCATCCGCTGGCGCGGACTGCGCGGCGGACCAGCCGCCGCCGGAGCAGCTTCGCCTTCTCGTCAGACAGCTGGCCGACAAGGGCATCGACGCGTTCGTCGTGGATCTGACGCGGCTTGTCTACGGCATTCCCGTTGCGCATGTCCTGTGCCCGGCATTGGAGAAGGAGCCGGCCGAATACGGCGGCATTCGTCTGCGTGCCGCCATCGAGCGGACGGGCGGAGGGCATGTCTATACAGGCGGCATCGCCCTCATGTAATAATGATCCGCAGCGCAGGCGAAGGATAAGTGAAGCAGAACGGCGGATGAGGCAGAGCGCGAGGACTTCCGCGACATATAAACCCGGAGGGGCATCAACTTCGGAACGTCTGTCCATTTCCGTTCTCGGCAGGATGCGCGTCGACATTCACGGCCAGGAGCTGCGGTTCAAGAGCCGCAAGTCGCGCGCCGCCCTGGCCTATCTGGCGCTCAACGACGACAGCCACGAGACGCGCGAGCGCCTCGTCGGTCTCCTGTGGAGCGAGTCGGAGGAGGAGAAGGCGCGAGCGTCGCTGCGCCAGATCGTGCATGAGCTGCGCGAAACTCTCAGAGACGCAGGCTACGGCGGCTTGCAGTCCGCCCGGCTCGAGATCGAACTCGATCCAGACAGCATCTCTGTCGACCTCTGGGACGTGCTGCGGTCCGCGGAATCGCACACGCCCCATCCGCTGATTCTCGATGTCCCGCGCGTCGCCGACACCCTGCTGAAGGATTTCGACGATCTCGACCCGTCGTTCCGCGTGTGGCTGCTGGCCAAGCGCCAGGCCGTGCACGATCGGCTGCTGCGCAATCTCGAGGCCGGCCTGCGGGACCAGGCCGCCACGGAGGAGATGCGCACGCAACTGGCTACGGCGATCCTGAACCTCGATCCGACGCACGAGGAAGCCTGCCGCATGCTGATGCAGATCCGCGCCGAAGCGGGCGACATCGCCGGCGCCCTTCGCGCCTATGACTCGCTCTGGACGATCCTGGGCGAAGAGCACGACATGGAGCCGTCGGCGCCGACGCAGCAGCTCGTCGCCGACATCAAGCGGGGTCGCTTCGATACGCCCGCTGCGCTGGATACGGAGGGCAAGACGGCGGCGCCCGGCGAGTCGGCTGCAGGACGGTTGCTCCGCAACGGCGCCCTCGGGGTATCGGTGCCCGGACCGCAACCGCAGCCCGCGATCCCGGAGCGTCAGCCCCGTCCGACCAAGGTGGCGCTGATCGTCGAGCCCTTCGGCATGAACGGCGTGGAGCGGGACCGGATCCATCTGGTCGAGGGATTTCGGCACGATCTCATCGCCTGCCTCGTGCGATTCCGCGAGTGGTACGTCGTCGACAGGTCCACGCAGACGACCGATGCAGGCGCGAGTTCGCGCGTCTCGGCGAACTACGCGATCGAGGCCATCGCGTATCAGGCGGGCCAGACGATCAACATGGTCCTCACCCTGCGCGAGCGCGACACAAACATCTACGTATGGAGCGACCGGTTCGCGCTCGACCTCGAAGGCTGGTTCGCCGCGCAGCAGCGCATCGTGCAGCGCATCGCCATGTCGCTGAACGTGCAGCTGTCGATCGAACGGCTGATGCGCCTGGCCGGCGAGCCCGACGTCTCGCTCGAGATCTACGATCGCTGGCTGCGCGGCCAGGCCATGCTCGACCAGTTCAGTCCCGACAATTGGGCGCGCGCGGCCCAGATATTCTCCGAGACGATAAGAGACGCGCCGGATTTCTCGCTGGCCTACAGCAGTCTCGTCGAGATGAACAATGTGGTCCATATCGTCCATCCCGGCGTCATGCGCGATCCGACCAAGGCCGGCGGCACCCTCGAGCTCGCCCGCAAGGCGGTGGCGCTCGATGCCATCGACTCGCGAGCGCAGCTCTGCCTCGCCTGGTCGCTGGCGATGTCCGGACGCTACGAGCAGGCCGCCATCCATATGGAACTCGCACGCGAGCTCAACCCCTACAATTCCTGGATCCTGATTTCGACGGCGCTGTTCCATGCCTTCTATGGCGATTTCGACTTGGCCCGGGGTCTCGCCGACCAGTCGCTCAAGATGACGCTGATGCCGAGCCTGGCGCACTGGGGCTATCAGGTGAGCATCCTGTTCCTGAGCGGAGACTACCCCGGCACCATCGAGGCCGCCGACCGTGCCCAGGACATCATTCATACCCTGCCGGCCTGGCGCGCCGCCGCGCTCTACCACCTCGGTCGGCGCGATGAGGCGCAGGCCGATGCACGGCGCTTCCTGGCGGGCATTCGAGCCCGGTGGTGCGGCAGCGGGCCGCCGACCGACGAGGCCATCGGCCGGTGGCTGCTGCACCTCTATCCCATCAGGAAGGCCGCCCACTGGGAACGCCTGCGCGACGGCGTCGTCGGCGCAGGCATTCCCGTGGGCGGTATTCAGCACGGCACGTGGTGAATCCGTCCGGCGGAGGTCAGCGGCAGTTGCGGATCGTGTAGTCGCCGATGCTCATCGCGTGCACCTTGACCTGCTCCTTCCTATCGTCGTCCGACGACGCTGGCGGTAGATCGTGTGCGCCGAAGAAGTCCTTGTAGATATCCGGGGGCTGATAACCAAACCCCGCCTCGAGCTCGGCCTGCGCGGCTTCCAAGGCCTTCTTTTCCGGGAGCTTGATGACGAGAGTGTCCTCGGGTGCGGGGACCATGTTCAGCTTCGTGTATCTTGCGGGCAATATCGCGCCGACCCCGAGATCAGCCAGCAACGCGCGAAGTTCGTCGATGGTTGCCGGCTGCTTGAGATAGGTCTTGCTTGTCGTGGATTGGACGTGATCCACACCCGTTGCCCAGGTCTTCACGAGATTACCCCAGATCTCGAGATTCGCCACCATGAACCGATCGTCAGCCATTGGGAGTCCTTTCCTTATCAGCTGCAATAGCAGGTTGCGGAGGTCTAGATGAAGGGCGGCTGCGCCGCCTCCCATTTGTTCTGCTTTGCGACGAACTTGATGAGTTTCTCCATCGAGGTGATCGTAGAGACGTCGCCTCCAAGCTCGTTCTTGCCGTAGATCTGCTCCGAGATCTGGGCTAGGCCCGTTGCGAGCGCCGTGCCCGCCTTCACAGCGAGCGGTCCGCCGTCCTCGAGCAGCGCATAGAGGACGTCTCCCACAATGAGTGAGCCCAATACCCCGAGTTTCGTTCCCTTGCTCTTCTCATCGAGTCCTTCGATGCTCGCTTCAAAGAGAACGAACAGAGGTAGCGGCGGATCCTCCACCAGAGTCTCGATATCCTTTCCATCCAGCCCCGTCGCAGCCGATGCTTTCTCCAGCCACTCCTTGAGCTTCTTCTTCCAGGTCGGCGTCCCGCTCTCGACCTCGAAAGCGGCCGCCTTCTCGACCCGCTCGTCAAGCTTCGGCCTGACCTTGTCGATGAGGCGCGGCACCGACCAGACACCGGCAAGCGCCGCGCTCATCAGGTCGCGATAGGGCAGTCCGTGCCAGTTCGTGTCGTCGATGGGGCCGAAGAGCTGGCTGTCCATCAACAGCGGGCTGACCGTCGGGCCGATCAGTCGGCTGAGATTGGGCGGATGCCCTGCGTCCAAGGGGAAGAAGCGCGACCAGTTCACGATCCAGGCCGCGTTGAGCGGCATGCGGTCGGGATTGCGGCTGGACGTCTGCTTCATCAGTTGCGGGATCGTGAAGGAACGTTCATTGATCTGGTACTCGTCGCGGATCATTGCGTGACCGAACCGGAAGGCGCCGTGCGAAAACTCCAGCGGCAAGGGGCCCGACGGGTCCTTCGCAAAATCGGCATCGAAGAACCGCTCCGACGAATCCCCGCTGTCATAGTGCTTCCGCACCGTGTCATGCAGGATCAACGGCAGCAATTCGTTGCGGACTATGTGCCGGTAGATGAGCGTCGTCGCGTCGCGCGCGCACGCAAAGCGCTTGTGCGCCGCGAGCACCGTCGGAGCCTCGGGCAACGTCTCGACGATCGCGTTGTGAAGCGCGTGGAACAATGCCGTGAACTGCGAAATGATCACGTGATCATCGTTGCGCGGATCCGCGACCAGCGCCTCGGACAGGCCTTCGAGCGCTATGCCCTTGGTACCGGTGACGGCCGCGCGCGCGATGTCGCGAAACGGGCAAGCGCCGGAAGTCGCAGGCACCTTCTCGATGCAGCCCATGCGAAACATCGTGCGGCTACTGTTGGCCTTGTCGTCGGGCGCGTAGATCGACGGGTTGAACGAGGGTCCGCCGCCGTAGAGCGTGTCGAGTTGCAGGCGCGACGTGCGCTCATTGCGAATGCCCAGCGATGCATCGTCCAGCGCCCAGAACGGGATGGACGTCGCGACCAGGTCGTGGGCCAGGAACTGCAATAGATACGTATAGCCGGAGGGAATTTGCCCGTTGTCGCGTGCGGCGGTTCCGTCGACACCGGTCGCCATGCGACGCGAGAGCCGTCTCATAAGCTCGCGCAGCCGCTCGATATCCTTGTGCGGTTCCTCGCCTGCGACTTTGAATGGAACAACCCCGCCGGCGATGCCGAGGAAGTTCCGGAAGCCGGAATCGACCGGCAACAGACCAGACTTCGGAATTCCACCTCCATGCGCTGTCATCTTAGTAACCTCCCTATCACCTAATGATTTAGCTTCTCACAGCGATCGTGAACTCACCGTGATAGCGGTTTGGGAGCGAGAAAGCTCGCCGCTAAGGGACGATTTCGGGGAAAGTAGACCAAGCCCCGCTGCGCCGCTCCCCCCAAATGGGGGGAGGAGCCAGAGGTCAGCGCGGCGCGCCCGAATGGGCCGGGATCGAACTGCGTCGGCGGCGCGAGATCGCGTTGCCACAGGGCCGGCGCCGTTTCGACCGTATGGGATCACCAAGTCTCATTTGGGACAGCTTGCGAAGCGATTGGCCGGCGCGTCGGGAGCCATGCTGCTCGGTGTCGCCGCGGGTCTGTTGCGCTTCGAGCGACGGCTCGCCCGTCATCCGCGTCGCGCGGCCGCGCGACGCGCGCGAAATCCGGACGGCAGCCGGGGACAGGGCCGCCGCCCGGATTCCCTCGCGCCTGCCGGGGGTGGACCGAGAGGTCGGCAGCGCGAACCTCTCCAGCCGGCACGGCCGCCGCACGGACTCCACTTCCACTTGGTCGGGTGTCCGGGCGTCGATGGCGCCGTCTGCCGGCGTCGTTCGCGTTCCTCCGTGTGGGCGCATCCCGACCCCTTACGCCGAGCTTGCGCGCGATCGCTCAACTAGTGGGCGGTGCACCGGCCGGGCGCAATTGGACTTTGGTCCAATCGCCGCGTTGCATGCGCTGCTCCGGCGAGGGCCGGGTTCAGCCGACCGGCGAAGAGCGGGCGGCGGTCGCGGCCCGGTGTATGGCGCCGAGGAGCGCCTCGTCGTCGAGCGGCTTGCGCAGATAGGCCGCGGCGCCGGCGGCCAGGCACTGTGCGCGGGCCTGCGGTTCGTCATGGCCGGTAATGACCACGATCGGCACGCGCCGGCCATTACCCACGAGCTGCCGCTGCACGTCCAGGCCGTTCATCCCGGGCATGTGGAGATCGAGCACGACGCAATCCGGAACACACGACGCCAGCGAGCCGAGGAACTCCCGCCCCGATGCGAAGGTGTCCGCATCTAGGTTCGCTGCCCGAAGGAGCCGCTTCAAGGCCTTGCGCACCGACTCGTCATCATCGATGACGGCGATGCGGAGTCGCGATCTGTCCATGCGACGCCATCGATAGCAGGCCGCGTGCAACCTTGGATATTGGACCAAGGTCTTACAGCCGATCCCCTAGCCGCCGCGCCGCGCGCGCCCGCCTAGTGCGGGAGTCGATCGGGCGAGTCCTGGTCCGCCGCGGCGATACCGAGGCGTTCCGCCATGCGCACGAGATCGGCGAGCGAGCGGACGCCCATCTTCTCCATGACGCGGGAACGATGCACCTTGACCGTCTTTTCGACGGTGCCGAGATCAGCCGCGATCTGCTTGTTCAGCTGCCCCGAGACCACGTGCTGAAGGACTTGGCGTTCGCGCGGCGTCAGCGTATTGAGCCGCTCGCCGATGGCCTGCAGTTCCGCGCGCGCGTGCCGCATCGTCCGGTCGCGTTCGATCGCCCGCTCGATGGCGCCCAGAAGATCCCGTTCGCTGACCGGCTTGGTCAGGAAATCGACCGCGCCCGCCTTCATCGCCCGCACGCTGCTGGGAACATCGCCATGGCCGCTGAGGAAGACGATCGGCCGCTGGCAGCCGGCCGCGGCCAGCGCGGTCTGCAGCTCGAGGCCGCTGAGACCGGGCATCGCCAGGTCGAGCACGACGCAGCCGGCGGCCGCCGCATCATGCTGGGCGAGGAAATCCCGCGGCGAGCGAAAGGTGCTCACCTGGTGCCCGCCGGCCCGCAGCAAGCGCGCGAGCGCCCGCAAGATGCTGGGGTCGTCGTCGACGAGGTAGACGATCGCCGTTTCGCCGTTCATGCGTGGCCTCCCTCATCGACGGGCAGAGAAACGGAGAAGCTGGCGCCGCCCCCGGGGTTGTTGGAACCCCACAGCCGTCCGTCATGCGCGGCGACGATGGAGCGGCAGATCGACAGGCCGAGGCCGAGGCCGTCGGTCTTGGTCGTCATGAACGGCTCGAAGACGCGATCGAGCAGCTCGGGCGGGATCCCGTGGCCGTGATCGGCGACCGTGAGCCGCAGCCGGCTGTTGCCGTCGCGCGCGGTCGACACCTCGAGGCTGCGGTCGACCGCACCGTTGCCGTTCATGGCCTCGCAGGCGTTCATGATCAGATTCAGCACGACCTGCTGCAGCTGGACGCGATCGCCCCGGATGTCGGGCAATCCGGGGGCCAGCCGCCGCTTCACCGCGATGTTGCGCTCGACCAGTTCGCTGTGCGTCAGCTCCAGCACGTCCTCGGCGAGCGCATTGAGGTCCAGCGGCAGCAGTTTCGCTTCGCCCTTCTTCATCAGCGCGCGCAGGCGGTTGATGACGTTGCCCGCGCGCTTGTCCTCGCTGCCGATGTCCGCGAGGATTTCGCGCACCTCGTCGAGGTCGACCGGGGTCTTGGCGAGCAGGCGCTGGGCCGCCTGGGCGTTGCTCAGGATCGCGGTCAGCGGCTGGTTCAGTTCGTGCGCCAGCGCGCCCGAAAGCTCGCCCAGGATCGCGACGCGCGTGAGATGGGTCACTTCCTTGCGGCGCTCCTCGGCATCGAGCTCCGCATGTCGCAGCGTCGTTATGTCACGACCGATGCCCTGCATCTCGACGATGCGTCCGTTGGCATCGACGATCGCATGGTCGAACCACTGCTGCCAGCCGATGCTGCCGTCCGGCCGCAGGACCTCATGCTCGTAGGTCTGCGTGCGCGGGTTCGACATGACCGATTCGAGATGGCGGAACAGAGGAGCCCGCGCCGATGCCGGCACGAGCTCGATGAACTTCGTGCCCACCAGTTGCTCGCGGCGTTGCCCGAAGAACCGGCAGTAGGCGTCGTTGACGAACGTCAGCGTCGTATCCGGCTTGAACCGGCAGATCAGTTCGGTCTGCGTCTCCACGACATTGCGATACCGCTCTTCGCTCTCGCGCAGCGCCTCCTCCGCCTGCTTGCGATCGGTGATATCGATGACCACGCCGGTCATGCGGAGGGCCTTGCCCGCGGCGTCGCAGATCGTGCGCGCCCGTTCGAGCAGCCAACGTACGCGACCGTCCGGGCCGACGACCCGGTATTCCTGCTCGTAGGATTTTCCCTGCGCGACGGCCTCCCGGCAGGTACGCGTGACCCTCTCGCGGTCGTCGGCATGATAGACATTGAAGAACGACTGCGGGGTGAGCGTCTCTTTCGGATCCAGGCCGAGCAGCGCCCGGCAGGTGTCGTTGGCCCAGATGTCGTAAGTCGGAACGTACAGCTGCCAGAGGCCGAGGTTCGTCGACTCCACCGCCAAGCTCATGCGCTCTTCGGTGTTCCGCAGGGATTGTTCTGCGTGTTTCCGCCGGCGCGCCTGCACCAGCAGTCCGGTGATGAGCAGCGCCTGCACCGCCATGACGGCCAGCAGCGCGGCGATGTGCCAGCGATAGCGGCTCCAGAGCGACGGCTCCTGGAAGCGCACGATCGTGTCGGGCGGCAATCTAGCTTCGCTCAGGCCCCAGCGCTCGAGCTGGCGCCAATCGACGATGAAGGACATGGCGCCGCCAACGCCCGGCGGCAGGCTCTGCGGCGCCGCGCCCGCCAGCAGGCGCTGCGTCAGGCGCGCCGCCTCGGCACCCATGGATTCGAAGCTCGCGATGTAGCCGCCGACGATGCCGCGGCCCAGGTAGGTGTCGTACACGCCGTACACCGGGGCGCTCGCGGCCGCCGCCACGCGCTCCGCCGCGTCGCG
>DATIXH010000353.1:0-11707 GCA_035518775.1 Candidatus Acidiferrum sp. | reverse complement strand
GCGGCAGCGAGCAGCACCGCCAGTCCGGCGAGCAGCATCAGCAGTCCGAACACAACCTGAAGGCATCCCGACAACTCAGACATGGACGTGGCGCGCGGCCGCCCGGCGGGCGTTGCCGGCGGCGCCGTCGCGATAGAAGAGGTTGTAGGTGTCGAACGGAATGATCCTTCCCTGCGGCGTCACGAAGTGGATGCAGGAGCGCTTCACGGCGGCCAGGCAGAAGTTGAAGCGGTCGAGGAACTGCACGATCACGACGCGGAAGACGCGGTCGTAGCCGAGGTCCGCCGGTCGAACTGCGGCAGGCAGCAGAGCAGGCCGCCGAGCGTCGATTGCGTCTGCTCGCCCGTCGCGGCCAGCGACAGCAGGTCGAACAGCCGCTGCTTGAGGGCCGGATATTTCTCGAAGGTGATGGCGTTCGGCGCGTTCTGCACGAAGACGTCCTGCGGGATCAGACGCGTGATCGGCAGGACGGAGGCGCCGTCGCGCAGGCCGTAGCCGATGGCGATGGCCTCGGGGTTGCAGGGCAACGGGACGATGTCCTCTGCGGCGAACACGCCTGATGTCTCGATGATGCCGCGGCGGATATCAGTGAGCATGGCGCGGTCGCGGTTCTTGTCGAAGCCCTCGTTGCGGCCGGCATCCTGCACCGGCTGGAAGGTGATGCCGCGCACGCAGCGGTAGCCGAGGGCATGGCGCACGATGGAACCGACCTCGTCGTCGTTGACGGCTTTCTTCACCACGCAGACCAGCGTGGTCGAAACCTCGGCCGCTTCCAGATTGGCGAGCGCGCGCTCGCGCACATGGCGCAAATCGGCGCCGCGGATGTTCTCGAGCGCTGATTTCTTAAGCGAGTCGAACTGCAGATAGACCTCGAAGCCGGGCGCCAGTTTCGCCAGCGCGGCGACGAAGGCCGGATCGTTGGCGATGCGCACGCCGTTGGTATTGAGCATCACATGCCGGATCGGCTTCGCCTTGGCGAGGCGCAGGATATCGAGGATCTGCGGGTGGATCGTCGGTTCGCCGCCGCTGATCTGCACGAGATCCGGCTCGCCTTCGCTGGCGACGAGCGCATCGAGCATAGCCTCGACCTCGGCCAACGACCGCTGCTCGGGGCGATGCGGCGAGGAATCGGCGAAGCAGACCGGGCAGGTCAGGTTGCAGGCGTCGTTGATCTCGATGAGGGCGAGGCAGCTGTGCTGCTCATGGTCCGGGCAGAGGCCACAGTCGTAGGGGCAACCGAAGTGGGTGCGGCTCTGGAACTGCAGCGGTTTGTCGCCGGGCTTGAGATAATCGCGCGTGCGGCGGAAGTAGGCGGCATCGGTCGACACCAGCGTCTTCTGCACGCCGTGCTCGGGGCAACGCTTCTGGTAGTACACCTCGTCGCCCTCGATGAGGATCTTCGCCGGCACGAGGTCGAGGCAGGTTTCACACAGCGACGTCGTCTGTCCATAGAATAGGTACGGCCTAGGGTCGCGCATGGGCGGGCTCCGCGAAGCGCATCATCGAAAGCGCGTAGAGGACGAGGAACAGGCTGGCGAGGTGAAACAGGTTGAGCGGCCCTATAACCGCCGGATAGGGCTTGAGGAACTCCCAGAGGAAGCGTTGCCCGCCATAGGCGAGCGCGAACAGGTAGAAGCCCCAGCGGATCATCGCATCCGGCTGCGTGCGCAGCAGCCGCAGGAAAACGGCGGCGAACGCCAGCATCGTGACGCTCTCATAGAGCTGCACCGGATGGCGCGCGATGCCGTCGCCGAAATCGACGCCCCACAGCAGCTGGGTCGGCGTGCCGTAGGTGTAGTCGTCGAGGCCCGCGAGGAAACAGCCGATGCGGCCGATACCGACGGCGAGCGCGAGCGGCACGACGAAGACGACGCCGGTCGAGCCGCGGATGCCGCGCATGGCCTTGTAGGCTTCGGCGGTCACGATACCGCCGACGAGCGCGCCGACGATGCTGCGGCCCAGCCCGGCAACACCGGCGAGGCGCAGGTTGAGCGTTCCGAGCGCGAGCGCGCCGGCGACGGCGCCGACCCAGACCACGATCATATAGAGCGGATAGGCCCGAATGCGGATCGGCAAGCGGTCGTCGCGCAGATAGCGCTGCTTCACCTGCCAGCCGGCCGCGATGGCGACCAGCCAGGCCAACACCTCGAAGACCCCGTGAAGAGATACCGCTTGCGTCACGCCCCGCCGCCCTTTGGCCGCGACCGTATCACCGACGGGCGACAGCACCAAGCCGGCTAAGGCCCGTACTCATAAACGCGCAGGGTCGCAGGTCCGCTTTCGGGACCAAATCGGTATCATTCGCTGCGTCCGAGACTTTTGCCGATTTTTACCCAAGTCGGAGATTGTGATTCCAAAACCTCGGCAACGACTTGTTGGGACCAGGATACCGCCGCCTCAGTTGAATGCGAGCAGAACCTGGGTGTGCCCGATGGAAAAATTGCAAGGCCCAGCTACGTCCTAGGAGGCAGGCGTCGGCACCTAGTGCGCTTCTCCGGCGGAATGTTACTGTCGTAGGCACTCTGCCGCCGGCGCCTTGCCGGTCAGGCTCTCCTTGGCGGTGAGTGTCGCCACACGGTGCGGCGGGAACGACGATTCCTCCGGCGCGCCAGGGTTGCCACCCCCGATCATGCGAAGCTGCATCACTCGCCCAAAGAACCTGCGCGCTAATGCTCTGAGCGGCTGCATGCCTGTGCGGGGCTGGCTAGGCGCCTGAGTAGCAGCTCCATGCTCGTGTTCCCTGCCGAGCTGTGGGATCTCAATCTTCGTGACGTCCGATCCGCGGTTCAGGCTGGGCATGTATTGCACCAGGGCAATGATGTCGTTCATCGCCGACCTCCTGCCGACGCGAGCTTTGCCGCGGGCGCAGGCGACCGCTCCACCAATTTGATCTTCGACCCTGTGCCGGAGCGCTCGATCGTTTCGACGATCTCCACCGCGACTGGGGCCTCGGCCGCATCGAATTCTATAAGCGCGCCGCGGATGCTCCGCTCGACCGCGGCTTGAATGTCATCCCGCGACTCGCCGTCCCGCACCGAGATCTTGATGGTCAGGTCGTCAGCGCCAAACAGGAGCTGGTACTGGCGGATGCCGGGCATCTTGATCAAGGGCGAGAGCAGCTGGAACGCATGGACCTCCACCCGGCCACCGCCGCGCCGCGGCAAGCGCAGCACCTCCTCCCGCCGCCCCTCGATCGCGACGATGCGTGCATAGGGCCGACCGCAGGCGCAAGCATCGTCCGCCAGGGTGACAATGTCGGTATGCTCGTAGCGGATGAGCGGCAGCACCGCATTCGTCAAGGTCGTGATCAGCAGCCGGCTTCCGGGCTTGCCCGCGGCGACCAGGCGGTTTGCCTCGTCGACCGCCTCGTAGACGACAAGGTCTTCAGGCAGGTGGATGCCGCAGCCGTGCTCGCATTCCGAACCGGAGATGCCGGTCTCCGTCGACGAGTAGCGATTGTAGATGGTGGCACCCCAAGCCTGACGGGCGAGGTCGCGCACGTCCGGCATCAGGGCCTCCGCGACCGAAACGAACCGCCCTGTCGAGATCTTGAGGCGACCCTCGAGCTGCTCTTCGGCCAGCCGCCGGATGAAGGACGGGTAGGTGATGATGAGGTCGGGCCGGAACGTGTTCAACGTCGCCACCACCTCGGTCAGCTTCATCGTGACGTCGAGCCGCGGTACATCCGGCCGGCCGGCCCGCAGCTCCGCGAAGATGCGGCCGGAGAGGTGCTGCGGCGACGCGGCACCGATGGGGACGACTCGGGTTTGCGCTGTGACTCCGATCGCACGCGAGGACCTGAAGGCGTTGGCCGCCGCGTTCGTCCATGCCGTCTGGTCGTAGACCATCACGGCGCGCATGCCGGTCGTGCCGCCGGTGGCACAGGCGCGATATTGCCCGAACAGCAGGTCGCCGGCCCGCTCGCCGGCGAGATGCCGCTCGATGTCGGCGAAGCGCAGGCGGCGATCGGTGACGATGCGATCGAAGTTCGCCACGAGCTGGCTTTTCGTCAGCACCGGAAACTCCTCCAGCGGCGCCCGCCTTGCCACCAGATGACCGATCGTTTCACGGTAGTAAGGGGAAGTCCTGACGGCATGGCGCAAGACTTCGCGCAAGCGCTCCTGCTGGTGGGCGAGGAGCTGCTGGCGGGTCCAGCAGTCCCGGGCCACCAATTTGGCGGCTCGCCGCTGTACGACGGCGGCGTCCAAGGTCACCGGCGTGTCGTGGGCGATCTGACGGCGCTCGGCTGTTGCTGCGATCATGACTGGTCTCCCACGTTAAGGTTTCGTGCGGAGGTTTTTTACGCAGGGCCGGTGATCTGCCGGTGACCGCCTGCGGAACGGGGCGGTAAAATCGCCGTTCCCCGGTTGCGGGCATCGGAAAACGAGCGTTAATTTCATCGGTTGAGCCTTCCCCCAGCCCGCGGCGATAGGAATTCAGCCAAACGACAGACTCATGGCACCCTTGGAGATCAGTTTGCTCGGCGCCTTCCAGCTGCGCGCGGGCGGTCGCGCAATCGACCTGCCGGGCCGGCGGGAGCGCGCGCTGCTGGCCTACCTCGCCATGCCGTCCGGCGAGCCGCGTTCGCGCGAGAAGCTGGCCGGGATTCTTTGGAGCGAGCGAGGCGACAAGCAGGCGCGGGACAGCCTGAAGCAGGCCGTGCTCAAGCTGCGCAAGGCGCTCGACGGCGCGGACGCAGCGTTGCTGTCCGATCGGGAGTTTGTAACTCTCGACCGAGCGGCGGTATCCGTCGATGCCGGGGAATTCGAGCGGCTGATCGGCGAGGGAACGTTGGAGGCCGCCGCGCGGGCCATGGCGCTCTATCGCGGCGACCTCCTCGACGGACTCGATATCCGCGACTCCGCATTCGATGACTGGCTGCTGATGGAGCGGCAGCGTCTGCGCGATCTTGCGCGCAAGACGCTGGCCGCTCTGCTCGACGGCCACATGGCCACCGATGGCGCGCACGAGCAGGCCGCCGCAGTGGCGCGCCGGCTGCTCCTGCTCGACCCGCTGCGGGAAGGCGCGCACCGCGCGCTCATGCGCATCTACGCCGAACAGGGCCAGACGGCGCTCGCGCTGAAGCAGTATCAGACCTGCCGCGATCAGTTGCAGCATGAGCTTGGCGTGAAGCCGGAAGCCGAGACGACCCGGCTGTATGAATCGATCCAGCAGAGCCGGTCGACGTCGCGGCAGACGACCGAACTGGAGCCTGCGGTGCCACGCCCTGCCGCAAACGCGTTGCCGCGCGCAGGCGAGGCGGAACCGGTTGTCTCTACGAAACCCTCGATCGCCGTTCTACCCTTCGCCAACCTGAGCGGCGATCCGGAGCAGGAGTATTTCTCCGACGGTATCAGCGAGGACATCATCGGCGGTCTTGCCCGCCTGCGCTGGCTGTTCGTGATCGACCCCAGGTCCAGCTTCACCTTCAAAGGCAAGGCGGCCGATGCCAAAGAGGTCGGCAGCAGGCTCGGCGTGCGCTACCTCCTTGAAGGCAGCGTGCGCAGGGCCGGCGAGAGGGTGCGGATCGCCTGCCAGCTGATCGACGCCGCGACCGGCCTGCATCTTTGGACCGACCGCTTCGACGGCACCCTGAGCGACGTCTTCGATTTCCAGGACCGCATCGCCTCGAGCGTCATCGGCGCCATCGAACCGAGACTCCGCCACGCCGAGATGGAGCGGGCGCGCCACAGGCCGACGGGCAATATCGATGCCTACGACCTCTTCCTACGCGCGCTCGCGCTGCACAATACGACGACCTTCGAGGACAGCCGCGAGGCGCTCCGTCTTCTCAGCCGCGCCGTCGAACTCGATCCGGACTACGCCGCCGCCTACGGCCTGGCGGCCTATTGCAATATGCGCCAGCGGCAACGCGGTTGGGTCGCCTCGACAACGACGGAGGGGACCCGGCTGGCAAGGCTCGCCGCCCAGAAAGGGCAGGATGATCCCGAGGCCTTGTGGATGGCCGGCGTCGCCCTGGCGATCCTGACCGGCGAGACTGAGGATGCCCTGGCCCTGATCGAACGGTCTCTGCGCCTCAACCCGAATTCCGCCGGCGCCTGGATGGCCAGCGGTATGACCCGTGCCTATGCCGGCGACAGCGCGACGGCGATCCCCCACTTCGAGCGGTCGATCGCCCTCAATCCGCTGGATCCGCTGGTCTACCTCACCTCGTACGGCATCGCCTTCGCCCACTTCGCGGCGGGCCGCTACCCGGAGGCCTCGGCCTGGCTCGATCGCTCGCTGCGGTCGCTGCCGACCTACGTACCGGCGTTGCGCGTGAAGATCGCCACCTGCACCCTGCAGGGGCAGATGGACGAATGCCGCAAATGGGTCGAGCGTCTGCTCGCCATTGTTCCCGATACCACCCTCGCCCACCTGCGCATGCACTACGAGCCGAGCATCAGGAACCCGTCCTGTCGCGACAGGCTTCTCGACGGCCTGCGCAAGGCCGGGTTGCCCGAGTGATGGTCGATGCCATCGCCGTCTGGCCCGGCAGTTGGTCTGCTTCCGGCACAACTCCGACGTACCCGAGGCGTCTGCCATTTTGCCGCTCTTGGGGGCGAAGCAGACATCAGTCAACCGTCGGCCAACATCGCAGTTTATGAGTGCACGCCCTGGCGGGAGAGCGATTCACAGCCCCCGATCAGTCTCTTTCCGTCCCGCGGCGTGGCCGTTTCACGCGTCGGCGTTCGATGAGGCAGCCACGGAAACCCTTAGCGGTATTTTGCAGGTTCGCTCCGTTCGGGCAGCTGGATTGTTCCAGCATCGCGAATGAGGTCGCCTAGAGCGGGCGACGTCACCGGTGGTCGATCACGCACCGGCAATATCATGGTCTGGGCGCAGCTCGCGCACCTCATGTAGATCCGTTCGCCACACCCCGTGCAGAGCCAAATCGTATGACCGCAGGCCGGACACTCGATAGCTGCGAGATTCATCGCCCCGATTCCTCACGAGGACAACTCCCGCGCGCCCTGCAGGAACGAGCCGGGAATGCGGAGGTTTCGGAAAGCCACATGCCGGCAGGCGGTGCGTCAGTGCGCGAGTTCACGGCGGCAGAAGACCCATGCTGGAGCAGCGGCTCATGACCTTGATGGCTCGCTGCACCGCTGTTTCCGCGGGCGTAAGAGGGCGCGGCTCATAGTACCAGACCGACGCGCCGCAGTCGGCGCAGGTGCCGCTCCGCCCGTTCAGGCTGGGATGTGCACAACCGCTCATGGGATGCCAATGCATGCTGATCACTTAGCGCCGGCGGCGTCTGTGGACCTGCCAGCTCGTGTAGGCATCGCCGAGGCTATCCAGAAGGCCTGCGGCGAGTCTCGCGATTGGCACGGATGGATTGCGCGACATGCAGCGATCCGATGTTGACAGCGTCCAGCATATAAACGCACCACCGGCGCAACCGTTCCCCGCCTGCCCGGGCCCTGCGACAAAGACGGGCGCCGGAACTGCGGCGGACCGGCCGTCGCCGCTCGGAACCCCGACGAGTCAATGAGGCCCCGTTGCTTGCGACGACGGGCATGGGACGCACCGTCATCCGAGGCCGGCTGCGCGGGCGATCAGGATCAAGCCCGCTCCGATGGCGGCGGCTCCGATGATGCGCACGGCGCGCTCGCCGTTTCGCGCGAGACGTTCGAGGGTGATGACGGCCGTGACGGCCGCCATCGCGCCCAGGTCCATGACTCCGATCACGAGGAGGATCGCCATCAGATTGGCGCAGCACGGGCCACAGTCGAGGCCCAGGCGCACGCCGTGTCGCAACGCCGTGCCGGCGTCCGCCGGTAGCGTTCGGTCGCGCCCCGCGGCCTGCCGGCAACAGGCTAGGGTACGGGCCTTCCACGCGCTGAACTGGAGCGCGCCGGCGATCAGGACGACTACGCCGGTTGCGATCGGAACGGCGCGCGCCAGAGCCGGCTGCCGCATCGCAATAGCCGCAAGCGCGACGCCCAGCGGATAGGCGGCCATTCCGAACAGTGTCCACACCAAGAAATAGCCGACGCCCACCAGCGCAGTCAGCCGACCCAGGCGCATCCCGCCCGGCCTGCCGACGGCCTGACGGTAGCGCCAGAGCATCGGCATCAGGGATGGCAGCATCATCGCCACCATCATGACGATCCACATGGCGAGGAACGACGCCGCGGCGCCGGGCCAAGTCTGTCCGGGCATCCGCATCCACGCCATCGACATCGTCCAGCCGCCGGGCATCGGCATCGCGCCCGTCGCCGACATGGACGCGCACCACGCGATCGTCACCGCCGCGCTGACGGCGAAGAGCAGCGCCGCGATGCCGAGGAAAACTCGCTGGGACGTGCGCTCGGAAATCATGCGTGCGATCTCTAGGTTGACATTCCCATCGTGCGACCTGTCAATGCACTCTCTCAACGTGTTGCACCTCAACCGTGAATCCACCCCCGGCTTTCGCCGGAATGACACGGTAGGTTGGTTGTTCCGTCATGCGGGCTCCACTGCAGCGCGACTCACGTCGCGGCTCAGCGCTTGCCGTATTCGTCGTGGCGGCGCCACCAGATTCCTTCCTCGTTGCGGCCCAAAGGCGCGCGGTCGAGCCATTGGTACATGCCCCAGAGGCCGTCGAGCCCGCGCGCATAGGTGGAGTAGGTGTGGTAGACGGCGCCGTCCTCGCGGGCGAACGCGCTCAGGCCCGGCCGGTCGCGCACGTAGGTGGCCGCGTCGGTTCCGCACATCGTCGCGAACTGGGCGATGGGCTCCGGCAGCTGCGCCGCGTCCATCACGGGGTGGCCGCCGCGCCGGTAGTTGTAGTCGACGCCGCCCGTGCGCTGCTGCTCCTCGGTGATGGAGACGTTGAAGTCGAAGTTGAAGTCGCCGCCGAGCGACGAAGCCCAGGGGAACGTCCACCCCATCCGCTTCTTGTAGGCCTGCAGCTTGGCGATGGGCGCCCGCGACGCGGCCCAGAGCGCGACGTCGTGGTTCGCCAGGTGGACGGCGAAGCCCTCGAACCCGTCCGCGATCGCCGAGCAGGACGGACAGCCCGCCTTGTAGTCGGGCCCAAACATGAAGTGGTAGACGAGGAGTTGCGAGCGGCCGCGGAAGAGATCCGCCAGCGAGACATTGCCCTCGTCGGTCTCGAATCGATAGGCCTTGTCGACCCGGACCCACGGCAGCTCCTGCCGCCGCTGTGCCAGCTCGTCGCTGCGCCGCGTGTGCTCCTTCTCGGCCTCGAGCAGCGCCAGCCGCGCGGCCAGCCACTCCTTGCGTGTTCCGGTGGTGTGCTTCGTCATCGGTTGTCTCTCCTTTGAAAGTCCTTCGCCGGTCGTTACGTTCTCAATGCGGCGGTCGATTGATGAGTTAATGCCGGACGTCGAACGCCGGGAGTTACAAGTGTGGCGGGATTCCCATGGACTCGCTGATCACCGCTGCGGCGCAGGCGCTCGCCGCGGGTGATCCCCTCGGCGCGCTGAACCGGGTGGCCCTGCGCGACGACGCGCCCGCGCTCGCGCTGCGGGGCGTCGCGATGGCGCAACTCGGCGATCTCGCTCGGGCGAAGGCGCTCCTGCGGCGGGCGGCGCGCGCCTTCGGTCCGCGGGAGGCCGTGGCCCGCGCGCGCTGCGTCGTCGCCGAGGCCGAGATCGCGCTCGTCTCGCGCGACCTGGGCTGGCCGGCGAAGGCCCTCGATACGGCGCGGGCGACGCTCGAGGAGCATGGCGACCGCGTGAATGCCGCGCATGCGCGCTGTCTCGAGGTCCGGCGCCTGCTGCTGATCGGGCGCCTCGACGAGGCCGAGCGCGGGGTCGCCGCGCTCGACCCTGCGCCCTTCCCGCCCGCGCTCAGGGCCGCCCACGAGCTGGCGGTTGCGGGGATCGCGATGCGGCGGCTGCGGACAAAGACGGCGCGCGCGGCGCTGGCGCGGGCCGAGAGCGCCGCACGCCACGCCGGCATCCCGGCGCTGACGGCCGAGGTCGAAAGCGCCGTCCGCGTGCTGAACGCGCCCGCGGCACGCCTGATTGCGCGCGGCGAGGATCGACCCCTCCGGCTCGAGGAGGTGGAAGCGGTGCTGGAGTCGAAGGCGCTGGTCGTGGACGCCTGCCGCTACGTCGTGCGCGATGCCGGCGCGGTGGTCTCGCTCGCCCGGCGTCCGGTGTTGTTCGCGCTCGCCCGCACGCTCGGCGAAGCGTGGCCCGCAGACGCGCCGCGGGACACGCTGCTTGCGCGCGCCTTCCGGGCGAAGCATGCCGACGACTCGCATCGCGCGCGGCTGCGGGTCGAGGTCGGACGGCTGCGCGCGGCAGTCCGGACGCTGGCCGGCGTGAGCGCGACGAAGCGCGGCTTTGCGCTGGTGCCGCGCCGCGCCCGCGAGGTCGTCGTGCTGGCGCGACCGGTCGAAGAGGCGCATGCGGCGGTGCTCGCCTTCCTGGCCGACGGCGAGTCCTGGTCGAGCTCGGCCCTGGCGCTGGCGCTCGGCGCCAGCCAGCGCACCGTGCAGCGGGCTCTCGACTCCCTGGCGGCCGCGGGCAAGGTACAGTCGTTCGGCCGCGCGCGGGCGCGCCGCTGGATGACCCCGCCGGTGCCGGGTTTCACGACGACCTTACTGCTCCCCGCGCCGCTGCCGGGTGACTAGAGCCGACGCGCAGGGTGCAACGCTCTGCGTGCCCGCGGATTTCGCGCCGACTTTGTTACTCCCCGCGCCGCGGTCGAGCGATTAGGATGGACGCATGAAACGAGCAGCAGCCGAAATCATCCGCGAGTACGGGCCCTTTTCGGGCGTCGGCAATGTGGGTGGGGTCACCTATGACGGCCGGCACGTCTGGTTTGCGTCCGGAGACAAGATCAACGCCTTCGATCCGGCGAGCGGAAAGGTCGTGCGCTCGCTCGCCGTCGCCGGACATGCCGGAACGGCGTTCGACGGCCGGCACCTGTTTCAGATCGCCGAGGATCGCATCCACAAGATCGATCCGGAGACCGGCCGCGTCCTCGCCACCATTCCAGCGCCGGGCGGCGGCGCCGACTCGGGACTCGCCTGGGCCGAAGGGACGCTCTGGGTCGGGCAGTATCGGGCGCGGAAGATCCATCAGATCGATCCGCAGACGGGGGCTATCCTGCGCACCATCGAGTCGAACCGCTTCGTCACGGGGGTCAGCTGGGTGGACGGCGAGCTCTGGCACGGCACCTGGGAAGGCGACGAGAGCGACGTACGGCGAATCGATCCTCGAACGGGCGAGGTCCTCGAGCGGCTCGAGATGCCGCCCGGCACAGCCGTGTCGGGGCTCGAGTCCGATGGCGGCGACCGGTTCTTCTGCGGCGGTGGGAACAGCGGGAAGGTGAGGGCCATCCGCCGACCGAAACGCGGCGCCGAGACGCGCGAGAAGTTCAAGCGGCCCTGACCGACGCGACGCAACTGCATGGAGCAGGCCGATGCAAGAGTCCCTCGTCGTTCGCCGCGAGACGCACGTCGCGGCGCCGCCCGCCGCGGTGTTCGCGCTGCTGACCGATCCGGAGAAGATCCTGCGCTGGATGGGAACGGAGGCGCAGCTCGAGCCGCAGCCGGGCGGGCTCTATCTCGTCAATGTCACGGGGGCGCGCTTCGCCCGCGGCACCTTTCGCGAGGTCGTGCCCGTGCATCGCCTGGCCTACAGCTTCGGCTGGGACGGCAGCGAGACGGTGCCGCCGGGCTCGAGCCTGGTCGAGATCGACCTGATCGAGCGGGCGGACGGGACGCTCGTGCGCCTGACCC
>DATIXH010000352.1:0-12611 GCA_035518775.1 Candidatus Acidiferrum sp. | reverse complement strand
ACCGCGGTCCGCGCCGTTGCCGCGGTTTGCGGCGCGGAGTTGTCCGGCGATTCTCTGGGCTCGCCAATTCTCGAATTCAGGCCCCGCCACCGCCCGCGATCCGCCGACTATGAGTTTGATGTTGCGGAGGCGCGCGAGGGCCGCAGCGCCGGGGCGGCAACGTTGGTGCTTCAGGCCGTGCTGGCGCCATTTTCGACCGACATCGTGCCGGAACGCCTGCGCGCTGCCTGCCCCGGTGCCGGCATCTTCTTGACAGCGGAATACGAAGGCGTGCGGTGCGGCTTTAACGCCATCGGCCGCATCGGCAAGCCGGCGGAAGCCGTCGCCGACGAGGCCGTCGATGCGCTGCTGCGTCAGCATTCGTCGCCGGCCGTGGTGGACGAGCACCTCGGCGATCAACTGCTCGTTCCCTACGCACTGGCTAGTGGTACTTCGACGCTAGTCGTCGATACGGTAAGCCCCCATCTCCAGACCAACGCCTGGGTGATCGAACAATTCGGACTGGCACGCGTCGAGATGGCGCGGCACGACACCGGTGCCATGCTGGTGACAGTCGCGCCGACATCGACCCGCTGAAGCGGGCCGCGGAGGATCCCGGTTGACTCAAGTCAACGAGGCGCCGCGGCAATGGAGCTATTCGAACAACAGGCTGGTGGAAAATCGATGACTGAACCGCACTGGGAGCATTTTCCGCATCAGGCCGACGTGGGCGTACGTGGCCGCGGCCCGACGCGCGACGCGGCGTTCGAACAGGTCGCACTGGCGCTTACGGGAGCGGTCTGCGATCCCCACATCGTTCGATCGATCGATCGGATCGAAATCGACTGCGCGGCGGAAGACGAGGAGATGCTCTTGGTCGCCTGGCTCAATGCGCTGATCTATGAGATGGCGACGCGGCGTATGCTCTTCGGGCGCTACCAGGTGCATGTTGCGGATGGCCGTCACCTTCGCGCCGAAGCCTGGGGCGAGCCGGTCGATGTCCCGCGGCACCAGCCCGCCGTCGAGCCGAAGGGCGCCACGGTGACGGAGCTGCGGGTTGCCGAGGCATCGGCGGGCCACTGGCTCGCGCAATGTGTCGTCGACGTGTGAGCCGAAAGGCAGTGTAGAGTAGCATGGATACCACAGGTTGGATCAACGTGTCGGAGACCGAGTGGCGCTATCCGCCGCGCGGCGACATGCGGGTGCCCGCCCTGCTCTACGCTACGGCCGATTTGATTGCCGACATGGACGACAAGGTCCAGGCGCAGATGATCAATGTCGCCACCCTGCCCGGCATCGTCGCCGGCTCCTATGCCATGCCGGACGCTCATTGGGGCTACGGCTTTCCCATCGGCGGAGTTGCGGCATTTGCGCCGGAAGAGGGCGGGGTCATATCGGCCGGCGGTGTCGGGTTCGATATCTCCTGCGGTGTGCGCACGCTGCTCTCCGGCCTGACAAGGTCAGACGTTGAGCCGGTAAAGGAGAAGTTGGCCGACGCGCTCGCCGCCCGCATACCCGCCGGCGTCGGCAGCATCGGCGCGCTTCATCTCGATGATGGCGAGATGGAGAATATGCTGCTGGGCGGCGCCGGCTGGGCGGTCAAGCGCGGCTACGGGACCGAAGCAGACCTGGAACGCACGGAGGAGCTCGGAATCATGGCTGGCGCCATGCCGGAGAATGTCTCAGCAAGGGCGCGTCGCCGGCAACAAGACGAAATGGGTACGCTCGGCTCAGGAAACCACTATCTCGAACTGCAGCGCGTCGCTGCAATATACGACGCCAGCGCCGCCGACGCGTTCGGCCTCGGGCTCGACGACATCGCCGTCAGCATACACTGCGGCTCCCGCGGTCTCGGTCATCAGATCGGTACGGAGTTCCTCGCGAAGATGGCGGTGACCGCAGGTCAGCACGGCATCGTTCTGCCCGATCGAGAGCTTGCCTGCGCCCCGCTCAATTCGGATATCGGACAGCAATACCTCGGCGCGATGCGCGCGGCAGTCAACTGCGCGCTCGCCAATCGCCAGATCATCACCCATCTCGTGCGGTCGGTCTTCGCCGATGTGCTGCCGAAGGCGCAGCTGAAGCTCCTCTATGACGTTTCGCATAACACCTGCAAGGAAGAGCGCCACCTTGTCGACGGCGTCGAACGGCGTTTGTTTGTCCACCGCAAGGGTGCCACGCGCGCCTTCGGACCCGGCCATCCCGACCTGCCCGCCGAATTGCGCGATGTCGGCCAGCCCGTTCTGATCGGCGGCAGCATGGGGACGCAATCCTACATCCTCGCCGGCGTGGGCAACGCGGAATCCGAACGCGCATTTTCGTCGGCTTGCCATGGCGCCGGCCGCCGCATGAGCCGGCATCAGGCGCTCAAGCAATGGCGCGGACAAGCCGTGGTCGAGGAATTGGCGGCGCGAGGGATCCTGATCCGTAGCCCGTCCTGGCGGGGCGTGGCGGAGGAAGCGCCGGGCGCCTACAAGGACGTCGGCGCGGTGGTCGACGCGGCCGATCATGCGGGCCTCGCGCGCAAGGTCGCGCGTCTCGAGCCCCTGGTGTGCGTGAAAGGCTGAGACGAGATGAACGCACAAACCCAGGTTGGGAACTCAAGCCCCCTTCTGACGGACTTGTATCAGCTCAACATGATGCAGGCGTACCTCGATCGCGGCGAGACGAAGACTGCAACGTTCGAGATGTTCTTCCGCAAACTGCTGGCGCGACGCGGATTTCTCATCGCCGCAGGCCTCGAGCAGGCGCTCGAGTTTTTGGAGACAGTGCGTTTCGGTGCGGAGGATCTGGAATGGCTCACGCGCTCGGGCCGCTTCAGCCGCGATTTCGTCGATTACCTCGGCAGATTCCGCTTCACCGGCGACGTGCATGCCCTTCCCGAGGGCACGGCGTTCTTCCCTGACGAGCCGATCATCCGCGTGACCGCGCCGCTGCCCGAGGCGCAGCTCGTGGAGACCCGCCTCATCAATCTCCTGCATTTTCAGACCGTGATTGCCTCAAAGGCCGCCCGCATGGTCCTGGCGGCCCCCGGCAAGCTGTTGGTCGACTTCGGACTGCGGCGCGCGCACGGTGCAGAGGCCGGACTGCTGGCGGCACGGGCCTCCTACATCGCCGGTTTTTCCGGCACCGCCACTATGTTGGCAGAACAGACATTTGGCATTCCCATCTACGGCACGATGGCGCATTCGTTCGTGCAGGCATTTGACGATGAAACAGCCGCCTTCGAAGCCTTCGCCCGCTCGCGGCCGGAGAATCTCGTCCTGCTCATCGATACCTACGATACCGCGGCGGCCGCCCACAAAGTCGTGGACCTCGCGCCGCGACTCCAGGCGGAGGGCATCGCGGTGGGAGGCGTGCGCCTGGACAGCGGCGATCTCGCGGATCTCTCGCGCAAGGTCCGCGCGATCCTGGATGCGGGCGGTCTCGCTCACGTGCAGATCTTCGCTAGCGGCGGCCTGGACGAGGATATGCTGACGGACCTCAGGAGTGCCGGCGCGCCGATCGACGGGTTCGGCATCGGCACCAGCCTCACCACGTCATCGGATGCACCTGCCCTCGATTGCGCCTACAAGCTGCAGGAGTATGCCGGCCTGCCGCGCCGCAAGCGCTCGGCGGGTAAGGCGACCTGGCCAGGCCGCAAGCAGGTCTGGCGCCGCTATGACGATGTCGGCCTGATGGCAGGCGATGTTCTTACCGTGGAAGGCGACCCCCAAGGCGGCGAGCCGCTCGTGCAACTGGCCATGCAGGGCGGCGAGCGCGTGGGACCGCCGCCGACGCTGGCAGACGCACGGGCACGGGTTGTCAGGGAACTCGGGCGATTGCCGGCGGAGCTGAAGGCTATGACTCCGACTCGGCGCTACCGCGTCGATGTGGCGCCCGCCCTCGTCGAGCTCGCCGCCGCGGTTGACCGACGATTGGCCGGCAGGACAGCCAAGCCGTGAGAAAATCGGTCGTGCCGCGCATACGGTCGAGGAGTCTTCACACCCGCCGATAGGTCATTGCCTGTTGGACGCGGCGGCGGGCCAGGTTATTTGCGACTTCGCGGGGCTGCCGGCGGGTTCTTATTGCTTCTCCCAGAACCTCTCTTGTGTTGGCCCGGATCCGCTCGTCGATGGTTGCAAAGGCCGAGGCTTGCGTGCCGCCATGGTATTCCACGGCGGCGCAGATCACCCCGCCGGCGTTGGCGATGAAGTCGGGAATCACGAGAATTCCGCGCTTGTGCAGAATGGCCTCGGCATCCGGCGTTGCCGGAATGTTAGCGCCTTGTGCAACCAGTCTCGCTTTCAGCCGCCCGGCGTTGTCCGCGTGGAGAACGTCGGGGCGGGCGGCCGGAATCCAGATATCGCAATCGACCTCGATGATGGCGTCGACACCGCGTTTCTCTCCGCCCGCAAACTCCGTCACACTGCGGCCGGCATTCTTGTGCGCAACGAGGCGCGCGACATCGATGCCATTGGGATCGACCAACGTACCGGCGCTGTCCGATGCGGCCACCAGCACTGCGCCCTTCTCGGCCAGGAATCGGGCGGCATGCTTGCCGACCGCGCCGAGACCCTGCACGGCGACTCGCGCGCCGGACACCCTCAGATTGCAGAAATCCTTGGCGACATCTACGGCAGCGCAAAGTCCGAACCCAGTCGCTCCGATGTCGTCGAGCGGGATGCCACCGAGCTGCGGTGGCAGCCCAGCGGCCCTCCCGATCTCGTCCTTCGTCCAGGCCATGCAACGCTCGTCCGTCCCCATATCCGGGCCCGGGATATAGTCGACGAGATCGCGTATGGCCCGCGCGAATGCCCGGATGGTCCGCTCCTTCTCGGCTGTGGGCATGCGTGGATCGCCGAAGATCACCGACTTGCCGCCGCCATGAGCGAGGCCGGCCGCGGCGTTCTTGAGCGTCATGGCCCGTGCTAAGCGGACGCATTCCTCAACGCTCACGTCCGGCGCCATGCGGACGCCACCGATAGCCGGACCGCAAGCCACGTTGTCGATCACGACGACGGCCTTTAGACTGATCCGCGGCTCGTAGATCTGGACGACCTTTTCCGGGCCGAGTGCGTCGACGAAACGGAACGGCGCGGCGCTATCGACCCCGGCCTGCGTTCCCGCCGCATGGTCGTCACGCATTGAACTACTCCTCCATCGCCAAGTCAGCGATCATGGCGCGTAGGAACCGGGCGGCTTCGCCGCCGGTCACCGCGCGGTGGTCGAAGGTGAGCGAGAGCGGCAGGAGCCGGCGGGCCACCGGCTGGCCATTGACGGCCACGATGCGCGGCACGATGCGGCCAGCGCCCACGATGGCCGCCTGGGGCGGCACTATGACCAGCGCCGCATGTCGCCCGCCCAAGGTGCCGAAGTTGGACAGCGTGATGGTCGCGCCGCGCAATTCTTCAAGCGGTACTGTTCTGGCCAGCACATCGCGCTTCATCGCATCCAGGCCGCGTCGAAGATCGGCTGGGTCGCGCGTCTCGACATTGCGGAGCACAGGAGCAAACAGTCCATCGCCGGTATCCATGGCGATGGCGAGATCAACCTTCTTGTGCAGTCGCCGTGCCACGGCTTTGCCGTCATACCAGGCATTGAGCGCGGGTTCTGCCCTGCAGGCGGCAACGATCGCGCGCGCGAGCCGCACGGTGACATCTGCCTTGTCCGACCATGCCTCCACGTCCGCCTCATCGGTCAGCGTGGCCGGGACCACCTCGGCGTGAGACCGCGTCATGCTGCCGGCCATGGCGCGGCGCACGCCGCGCAGCGGCTCCGGCGGACCCGCCTCGCTTAGGGCTCGGGCGGCGCGCTCGACGTCGGCCCTGGTGACAAGGCCATCGGCGCCGCTGGGTGCCACGGTGCCAAGTTCGACACCGAGCTTGCGCGCGAGCGCTCGCACCGCCGGCGTCGCCTTGATTCCGGTGGGTACGCGCTCGCCCGGCGGCTCGGCGGCGGCGGTCGAGGCGACCGTCGCGCCCTGGGGAAGAGTGCCAACGACGGTGCCGATATCTCCCGTCGCCGCTTCCTCGTACTCGACCAGCGTCGCCCCGACGGCCACGCGATCGCCGGGCTGGCCATGAAGCTTGGCGATGCGGCCCGACCAGGGGGCTGGAATCTCGACGACGGCCTTTTCCGTCTCCATGGAGACGAGCGGCTGGTCGGCGACAACGTGATCGCCAGCCGAGACATGCCAGGCGACGATCTCGGCCTCATGCAGGCCCTCGCCGAGGTCGGGGAGTGCGAACGCCTTCATGCGAACTCCAGGACGCGCCGAGCCGCCGCCAGAATGCGCCCTTTGCCCGGCATGTACCGGCTTTCGAGCCGCGGCAAAGGCATGACCGTATCGTAGCCGGCTACCCGGACCACCGGCGCCAGCAGGGAAGTCAGCCCCTGCTCGGCGAGGCGCGCAGCGATCTCGGCACCGAAGCCGCCCGTCAAGGGCGCTTCCTGAACGACGACGCACCGGCCGGTCTTCTCGACCGAGGCAAGAATGGTCTTGATATCCAGCGGCTTCAGCGTGGCAACGTCGATAACCGTCGTCTTAATCCCATCCGCGGCCAACGCGTCGGCCGCTGCGAGGACATCGCGGGTCATCGCACCCCACGTGACAAAGGTGAGATCTCGACCCTCGCGCAAGGTGAAGCAGGCATCGAGGGGTGCGGCGGCGCCGTCGTCGATGACCTCCTCTTTGAAGGCGCGGTAGAGCCGCGTCGGCTCGAGGAAAACCACTGGATCGGGATCGCGGATGGCGGCCAGCAGCAGCCCGTAGGCCGCCGATGGCGAAGACGGAATCACGACGCGGAGGCCGGGCACATGCGCGAACATCGCTTCAGGACTTTCGGAGTGGTGCTCCGGAGCATGGACCCCGCCGCCGCAGGGGCTGCGCAGCACCAATGGACAGGTCAGGCGTCCGCGCGTGCGGTTCCGCAGGCGCGACGCGTGATTAACGATCTGATCGAGGGTCGGATAGATAAAGCCCGAGAACTGGATTTCGGCGACGGGCCGGAATCCTTCCGCGGCAAGCCCGACAGACATTCCGGCAATGAGCAATTCCGCCAGTGGAGTGTCGATGACGCGCGACCGACCGAAGCGCTGCAGCAGCCCCTCCGTCGCGCGGAAGACGCCGCCGTTCACACCGACGTCCTCACCCAGCACGAGCACCCGCTCGTCTGCCGCCATTTCGTGCGCGAGCGCGAGATTGATGGCCTGAACGAGCGTGAGCTCAGGCATGCTCGTCAGCCTCGGCGGCCGCCTCTTGTCGCTGTGCGGCATACTCCGCTGGCAGCTGGGCGTAGAGATGATCGAACATCGTGGCCGGCGGCTGGGGCTGAATCGCCAGATACCTATCGGCAGCCGCGTTGATCTCGGCAGCGCAATCGACGAGCAGCCGCTCTTCGTCGGCTTTGCTCCAGGCACCCTTTTCCGTCAGGTATCGTCTAAGTCGTGCGATTGGTTCCAGCTCCCAATGGCGGCTGACTTCGGAGTCGTCACGATACCGGCGGGCATCATCGACGGTCGTGTGATCGGCGAGGCGATAGGTGATGGCTTCGATCAGGGTAGAGCCGCCGCCGCTTCTTGCCGTTTCAATGGCCCTTCGCGCCGCATCTGCGACTGCGATCACGTCGTTGCCATCGACCTGCTCGCCGGGAATGCCGGCGGCGACGGCTTTCTGTGCCAAGCTGACCGCTCCTGTCTGTGCCGATCGCGGTACGGATATCGCCCATTGGTTGTTGGCGACGACGAACACGGCCGGCAGCTGCATCGCCCCGGCAAGATTGATCGCCTCGTAGAAATCGCCCTTGGACGTGCCGCCGTCGCCGAGGCAGCAGACCGCGACGCGACGCTCGCCTTTGAGCTTCATTGCCAATGCAACGCCGACGGCGTGGGGCGCCTGGCTGCTGACGGGCACGCAGATCGGGAAATCGTGCCGCGGCCCGGCAAAGTCGCTGCCCCGCTCGTCGCCGCCCCAATAGAGCAGGATCTCCAGGGGACTCACACCGCGCCAGAGTTGCGCCGCCTGCTCCCGGTAAGAGGGCAGCAGCACGTCATTCGGTTCCATAGCACTGGCAAGGCCGACACCGATCGCTTCCTGGCCGAGGCAGGGCGGATAGGTGCCGAGCCGGCCGGTGCGCTGTAAGGAGATCGCCTTGGAGTCAAACGTTCGCGTGAGAACCATGGCGCGATAGAGCGGCAGAAGCGCTGCCGGGTCACGCGCGAATGCCGGCATGGTCTCAGTTTCACGACCTTCTGGGCCGAGGAACTGGCGGTACGGGATCTCGAATGATGCAATCATCCTCATGGCTATATGAGCCTCTCCGCTAGAGGCATTCTTTCGGACACCGCCAGACTCCGTATTGAGCCACATCAAGCGTCCGCGACTGCAGCGAAGCCCGATTCGGGCGCGAACGTCGCCTCACGCCGCCGGCTGGTGCAACGCAGCATAGAAGACGAGACATTCGGATTCTCGGCCGCGAACGACCCGCCGACCTGTCAATTCGCCCTGTTTCTCGGTGACGACCGTGCGCTGGCCCTCCGGCTCGGTGTCGGTGTGGAAGTAAATGACCACCCAATCGTTGATGCGGCCAAGCTCGTGGGCCCGCGCCGTGTTGGAGAACAATGCGGTGAACTGCCAGTGATTGCGCTCAGCATGGAGGATCGGCAGCCACGCTTTGCCTTCGGGGTTGAAGCGCTTGGGTGCGATTTTCGGTAGCGAGTCTTCCGCTGCCTTGGTCCGGTATTCTCGGTCGACGTCAAGCAGCGTCGCCACATCGGGCTCGCGCCCTGCGTGCCGGACCGCAGGCCGCACGCGGGCCAGCTTGCTGCCTAGCGCCGTCCGCAGTATGGAAGCGCGGCGGCGTCCCACCCCGGGAACGCTTTCCAGACGGCCATCGTGCGCGGCGGCTTCCAGCGCCTCGAGGGTGTCGACATGCAGCGCGTCGTGGATGCGACGCGCTAGTTTCGGGCCGATGCCGGCAATCGAACAGAACAGCTTCTCCGGCTCTGCCGCCCCGCGCAGCCGTTCGAGTTGCCCCCAACGGCCGGTGCGCACCATTTCCGCGATGGCCGCAGCCAAAGACGGCCCGATGCCCGGCAGGCCCTCAAGGCCCTCGATGCCGTGCTTTCCAACGAACTCCGCGAGCTCTTCCGGGAGCTCGGCGATGGTGTCGGCCGCGCGCCGATAGGCTCGGACCCGGAACGGGTTGGCCTGTTGTTCGGCCAGCAAATCCGCCGCCTGGCGCAGGCGCTCCGCCACCTGGTCGTTGAGGCTCGCGGCGTTCATTCCTTGCGAACCTCCTGCGGCCATACCGTGCCGTCGAATCCGAACAGGCGACGCTCACCGGGCATACGTGCCGACAAGCTCGGCCGTGCCGATGGCATGGGACCGTGCGGCGGCCGCGACCTCTTTGCACTTGGCCCGTTCCTTGACCGCCAGCTGCTCGGTATCGAGTGCCAACAGCCGGAAATGGTAGTGGTGCGTGCCATGGCCGCGCGGCGGGCAAGGACCGCGGTAACCGATTTCGCCGAAGTCGTTGACGGCTTGCCGCATGGCGCCGACCTGCGCGCTGCGGGCGACGCCCTCCTTCAGCTCCGTCGCCGTGGCCGGCACGTTGAAGATGCACCAGTGATGCCAGGTGCCGCCGGGCGCATCGGGGTCGTCGCATAGCAGCAGAAAGCTACGCGTCGCCGGCGGCGCCCCGCTCCAGGCCAGCGGTGGCGACAGGTCCTCGACCTCGCAGCTGTGTCGCTTCGGAATCCGCTGCTCGTCCGAGAAGGCGGTGCTCGTCAATCGAAAGGTCATCTCCATCCTCCCGTCTGTACCGCCTTCAGGCCGCACATCGCCGCTGCCGGTCGTGACCAATCTCGGCAATCGGTGCCCCGGCATCGCTGTCCCTGCCATAGACGTCCACTCGGAAATTGATGATGCCGGCCTCGTCGACCCAGGCCGTGTCGTAGACGACATGAAGAGCGATCGGCGCGGACAAGCGGACCTGCACCGTCTGGCCGGACTCGACCGCCTCTTGAATCCGTTGGGCCGGCCAGGCCGGGTCATCCTTCAGCAGATACCCGGCCAAATCGAGGGCACGGGCTACGCGCATGCATCCATGGCTGCGGAAGCGGTCCCAGCGCTCGAAGAGCTGCGGACTGTTCGTGTCGTGGAGGTAGACGTCGTAGGCGTTGAGAAACAGGAATTTGACCTTGCCGAGCGGATTCTTCGGCCCGGGGTCTTGCCGGATCTGGCCATTCACCCAATGCATGTCATTGTGAAGCATGTAGTCCGGGTCGCGTCGAATCCCTGGCAACACTTCGAGTCGTGCTATCCGCGGCGGCACGACCCAATAGGGATTGAACTCGAGGCGGTCGATGACGCTGTCCAGTTGCGGCGTCGCCCAGCTGCGCCGCCCGACGATGGCGGCTCGCTCGAACACCTGTCGTCCATGATCGACCAGCCGATAGCTGGCGGCCGCCGTGTTGACGACCACGTAGCGCTCTCCCCATTCCCGATGTTCGCGCTCGATCCGACGTAGATTGAGTTCCATGGTCGCAAGCCGCTCCGTCACCGGTGCGTTGAGCGCAGCCAAGGTATTCACGCCGACGACGCCGTCGACTTCCAGGCCATGACGCCCCTGAAATCGCCGTACGGCCGCGTCGACGGCCGCATCGAAGCTCTCCGGCTGCGTCCCGACCTCCGGGAGATCGCCGGTCACGGCCAACCGCCGCCGCAGCAACGCCACTCTGGAGTCTTGCACACCAAGCTCGAGCTTCGGTCCCGGCGGGACACTAATCCAGCCGCCGTTGGCTTCGATCTCCCGATAGTGCCGAATGGCGTCGCGAAGCCGCCACAACGCCGCATCGGTCGGTAACAGATCCTGCAGCACCGGCAGGGGATCTTCGGCCTGCGCGACGGCGGGGCTGAGGCCAACCGTCTCTCCCCGTACCGGCGGCGCCAGGAGCAGAATCGCTGAGAACAAGACACGAAAGCGCACGCACACAATCCTTCGGTTGCGCAGAATCGCCGCCCCATGATTCGCGAGCGATAAAGAATCTAAGCACCTGTATTCCTGTCGTACCTTGATCCAGGTCAGCAGTCGCTCCGCCGCCCTTGCAAGACGCTTGACGCAGAGATCAACGCGCCGGGCGGGACGAGGCCTAGTCTACCGGCATACCCTACCTGACAAGTGCCGATCTCCCGCCCTTGCTGAGAAGGCGCCTTCCGGAGCATGCTCAGGACATCTACCGCAGCGCTTTCAACAATGCCTGGGAACGCTATGGCGACAGCAATTCCGAGCACCGCGAGGAAATCGCCCACCGCGTCGCCTGGAGCGCCGTGAAGAAGCGGTATCGCAAGGCCGCCGGCGTATGGATTCTGCGGGCGGACTACGGCTTGTCGGTCTGACGACCATCGCGAGGTGTATCGGCCGACGGCGCGAGCTCCCAGTTTCGCAGCAAGAGGAGTGAGCAATTACTCTTTTCGACAAGCAGCTCGAGGGTCACTTCGGGCAACAGTTTCGGCAGGGCATCCAGGATCAGCAGGTTTGGCGACTTGGCTTGCAGCGCCTGCCACAGACTCGTCGGCTCCGACGGCCGCATGGGCAGGATCGCGGCGCTCGCGCCGAGCGCGCGCAATTGCCTGTTGACCGAAATCTCCTGTTGAACGAGTGCAGACTCCGAGTCGCCAAGCACGAAGATGATCAGGCGCCTGCGATCACGCTCGGCCAAGCGGGCCGCGAAGGCAATGGCGGCCGACCTGCCACCCTTTTCGTACAGGATGGCCACAGGCGCATCGGCCGGACTGTCGACTCTTGCCGCGAACAATACGGACTGCGCCGCTCCTGTCACGATGGCACGGCCGGTGCTGCCGAGCCAGGCCCTTGCACTGATGGGCCGCGCGCCCTTGCCCACGGCAATGAGGTCGGCTTCCTGCGCGGCGTTCAACAACTCGGTGTCGACATGTCCGCGGCTGACGCGAAAACTCCATGGCAGGTGAAATCTGTCGGCCATTGCGGCGAGATCGCGCCGTGCCGCCGCTGCCCTGAAGCGTAGCTCCCGCTCCGTCCTTGCGAGATCGAGGTCGCGACCGGAAAGCGACAGCACCGGAATCTCCCGGGAAAACGGCAATGCGGCGAGGTTCAGCAGATCGATATCCTCGATGAACAGACCCATCAGCTCGGCGTCGAGCTGCCTGGCGAGTCCGACGGCTGCCGCAAGCGCGACCTGGCTCTCCCGCGAGGCATCGAGAGCGACGAGAATGCGTCGAAACCCGACGAGGGCCGAAACGTCGCTCATGTGTCATGCCCCGTCGCCGGCATCGCGCCGAACCGTCGGCGGCGATCAGCCAGATCTATCAATCGGTCCTCGACGCGTCGATTGACCGTGCCCTCGGGGAACAGCCCATTCGCCATCCGCTCGCCGGCAGAAACACCGGTCAGCAGCTCGATCCCTTCGTCGATCGAGTGGACCGCGTAGACATGGAAGCGGCCGGCGCCGGCCGCCTCGACCACGTCACGGCGGAGCATCAGATGCTGAACGTTGGCGGCGGGGATCAGCACGCCCTGCTCTCCCGTCAGCTCGCGCGCCGCGCAACTGTCGAAGAAGCCTTCGATCTTCTCGTTGACGCCGCCGATGACCTGAACCTCGCCATGCTGGTT
>DATIXH010000351.1:0-6018 GCA_035518775.1 Candidatus Acidiferrum sp. | reverse complement strand
CTTGGCGACGAGGACATCACCTTCCCGATCGACAGCAACGCCTCGACCCTCGACGAGGTCATCGCCGAGCTCGAGACGACCAAGACCGCGGAGCGCGCCGGCCGCGCCATGGACCGCGAGACCGAGGACGCCTTCGAGCGCTTGCGCGCCGAGGGCTACATGTGATGCCGCGCTCCGAATACGCGCCCGCGGCGGTCCGCGACCAGCTGCGCATCGTCATCGTCGGCCATGTCGATCACGGCAAGTCGACCCTGGTCGGCCGCCTCATCCACGACACGGGATCGCTGCCCGAGGGCAAGCTCGAGGCCATCAAGGCGATGTGCGAGCGCCGCGGCATGCCCTTCGAGTGGGCCTTCCTCATGGATGCCTTCCAGGCCGAGCGCGACCAGGGCATCACCATCGACACCGCGCAGATCTGGCTGCGCACGCCGCCGCGCGACTACGTCATCATCGACGCGCCCGGCCACCGCGAGTTCATCAAGAACATGATCACGGGCGCGTCGAGCGCCGACGCCGCGCTCGTGCTGATCGACGCCGGCCAGGGCATCCAGCAGCAGTCGCGTTTCCACGGCTTCCTGCTGCACCTCCTCGGCATCCGCCAGGTCGCCGTCATCGTCAACAAGATGGACATGGTCGGTCATTCCAAGGCGCGCTACGACGAGATTCGCGACGCCTACACCAAGTATCTCGACGGCATCGGCTTCGGCGCCCGCTTCGTCATCCCGGTCTCCGCGCGCAACGGCGACAACATCGCGGCGCGGGCGCCGACCATGCCCTGGTACGACGGTCCGACCGTCATGGAGGCGCTCGCCAGCCTGCGCCCGACCGCGCGGCCGACCGAGCTGCCGCTGCGCCTGCCGATCCAGGACATCTACAAGTTCGACGACCGCCGCATACTGGTCGGCCGCATCGAGACCGGCCGCCTGCGCGTCGGCGACCGCCTGCTGTTCTCGCCCAGCAACAAGACCGCGCGCGTCGCCACCATCGAGGGCTGGAACGTCCCGGTCGCGACCACGGAGGCGCAGGCCGGCCAGTCCGTCGGCTTCACGCTCGACGAGCAGCTGTTCGTCGAGCGCGGCGCCATCGCCAGCCTCGAGGACCATCCGCCGATCGAGACCAACGTGTTCCGCGCCCGCCTGGTCTGGCTCGGCCACGAGCCGCTGCGCGTCGGCCAGGACTACCGCCTGCGCATCGCCACCCGCAACGTCCGCACGACCGTGCAGAAGATCGAGCGGCTCTACGATACCGAGAGCCTCAGCGACAGCGCGCAGGCCGATGCCCTGCCGCGCCACGGCGTCGCCGACGTCATCCTGCGCACGCGCGCGATTCTCGCGCTCGACGAGGCGCAGGAGCTGCCCCGCACCGGCCGCTTCGTGCTCAGCGACGGCGTCAACATCGTCGCCGGCGGCGTCATCGACATGAAGGGCTACCCGAATCAGCGCGGCGCCCTCACGGTCAAGTCGAGCAATCTGCGCACCGAGAGCCACCGCATCGGGGCCGAACAGCGCGCCGCCCACAACGGCCATCGCGGCGGCGTGCTCTGGTTCACCGGCCTCTCCGGCGCCGGCAAGTCGACCCTGGCGATGGCGGTCGAACAGGAGTTGTTCCGCCGCGGCTACAACGTCTACGTGCTCGACGGCGACAATGTGCGTCAGGGCCTGAACGCGAATCTCGGCTTCTCGCCCGAGGACCGCGCCGAGAACATCCGCAGGGTCGGCGAGGTCGCCGCGCTCTTCGCCGACGCCGGCCTCATCACCATCACCTCCTTCATCTCGCCCTACCGGGCCGATCGCAGGCGCGCGCGCGCCGCCGCCGGCGACCGCTTCCACGAGATCTACATCCATGCCGATCTCGGCACCTGCGAGAAGCGCGATCCCAAGGGCCTCTACAAGAAGGCGCGCCGCGGCGAGATTCCGGAGTTCACGGGCATCTCCGCACCGTATGAAGCGCCGGAGGCGGCCGAGCTCACCGTCGATACCGACCGTCTCTCGGTCGAGGAGTCGGTGGCGCGCATCATCGGCTACGTCGAGAAGAATTTTGTCATAGTCCGTCCGCCCACCGGCGCGTCCGCGTGACCATGGCGCGCGCCATTGGTTCGCCCGCGGCCGAAAAATAGTCTTGCATTGTCGGAGGGCGCTGTTTACGGTTTTTGACTTCTGAGAACCGCGGTCATCACCGCGGCGAAGTCTTAAGAGATTCCTCCGGCCGTCGGGGAGGCGGCGGAGGTTAGAAAACATGGCGGGGTGGAGCAGGTCGCACAGCAGGCGATCGCGTGTGGTTCACAGTCACAGGCGCGGCTTGCCGCGTCCATTGAAAGTGACCGGGGGGTGTGATGCGGGGACGAACGGGGATACTCCGGCGACAATTCGTGGACGTTTTGGATCGGGCCTTCGTGCCCCGTGAGATCTTCCTGCGGGCGGACGGCCGGGTCAGATATGTGAAAGTTTCGCGCCGCCAGCAGATGGCGGCCGCGGCCATCGTCACCGGGTTCGCCGGATGGACCCTGGCGAGCACGACCGGCCTCGTGGTCGGCGGCTTCCTCCTCGGCCAGCAAAGTACCCAGCGCCACGATGCCGAAGCGGCCTACGCGGAACTGCGCGCGCAGGTGGCCGCCTCGCGCGCCCGCTTCGCCGAGATGGCGGCGGCGTTGAACAGCCAGCAGACCTTCCTGCTCGATCTCGTGAAGGGCCGTGCGGGCCGGGCAGCGCCGGCGTCGACTCACCCCGCCGCTGACGGCGTCGCGTCAACGTCATCGGCCGCCGACCCGGTGGTGCAGACGCTGGCGGAGACGACGGCGAGTCTCGCGGCGATCACCTCGAACAATCGGGCGCTCGGGCAGCAGTTGGCCACCATCGAGAATCATGTGAGCGCGCTCGATGCCGACCGCGCCCGCGCCGCCGCGGCGCGCGATCGCTACGCCCTTGCCCTGCAGTCGACCGCCTCCGCGCTGGCGATGCAGCACGAGCAGGTCGCCGCGCTGAGCGATGCGGTGACGGTGCTGCGCACCGAGGTCGCCACGCTCGACGGCTCGTGGCGTCGCGCGGCCACGGCCCGCGACTACTACGCCGATGCCTGGCAGGAGTCGCAGGCCGCCCTGGATTCGACGCAGGGGCACGCGGCCGCGCTGTCGGACCAGGTGGCGCAACAGCGCGCGCAGATCGCCGGCATGAACGTCGCGGCGGCCGAGGATGCCGGCGCGCGCCGCGAGCTCGACCAGCGAATCGCCGAGCTGTCGGCCGATCTCTCGATGGCCACCGGCGAGAAGGCGCAGCTGAGCCAGACCATCCGCGGCATGCAGCGCACCGTCGCGCTGATCGCCGACGACCGCAACGCGCTGCGGGCGGCGCGCAACGGGCTGAGCGCCCAGGTCGCCTTCCTCGAAGGCCGCATGTCCAGCATGCAGCAGACCCAGCAGACCATCGTGCAGAACCTCACCGATCGCGCCCACATGACCGTGGCGCAGATCGAGAAGACCATCATCATGACCGGCCTCGACATCGACGGCCTGCTCGATGCCGCCGCCGTGAAGGTGAACGGCGAGGGCGGTCCCTTCATCCCGGTCGCGCGCTCGCTGCGCAGCACGGAAGAGCGCACGATGCTGGCGAGCATCCAGAAGCTCGACGGCGAGGTCGGGCGCTGGGAGCAGCTGCAGCTGGTCCTGCGCAATCTGCCGCTGGCCGCGCCGCTCGACAGCTATCAGCTCATGAGCGGCTTCGGCGTGCGCATCGATCCCTTCACCGGCCAGCGCGCCCAGCATGACGGGCTCGACCTCAAGAACGAGCCGGGCACGTCGGTCTTGGCGACGGCGCCCGGAACAGTTATTTACGCCGGCTGGATGCGGGACTATGGTCGGGTGGTCGAGATCGATCATGGCCTCGGAATCCACACCCGCTATGCGCACCTCAAGGCGATCACGGTAAAGGTCGGTCAGAAAGTGGAATTTCGACAGGAAGTAGGCAAGCTCGGCAACTCCGGCCGCTCGACCGGACCCCATCTGCACTATGAGGTGCAGGTCAACGGTAAACCCCAGGATCCCATGAACTTCATGGAGGCAGGCAAGTATGTTTTCAAAGGATAGCAAATCGACATCGACGCCGGCGGCGACGCCGAGCCCGGCTCCGGCGGCGGACACGTCGCGAACTGCTGCCGCCGCTGCAGCACGCGCGGTGGCGCCGTCGATCATCAGCCCGGATCTCAAGATCAAGGGCGACCTGATCTGCAACGGCGACATCCAGATCGACGGCACCATCGAGGGCGACGTGGTCAGCCGCTCGATCACCGTTGGCGAGGGTGCTGACGTGCGCGGCGCCATCTCCGGCGAGGCCGTCCGCATCTGCGGCTCGGTGAACGGCCAGATCAAGGGCACGACGGTGACGTTGGCGAAGACCGCCAAGGTCGTCGGCGACGTCCTGCATCAGACCCTGTCGATCGAACCCGGCGCCTTCTTCGAAGGCCAGTGCCGGCGCATCGACTCCTCGCAAATCGGCCACGAGAACCGCGCCGGCTCGACCAAGAAGGAAAGCGCCGGCTCGAGCGCATCGCACTCCGCCGCCGCCGAATAGGCGCCCTGCGACAATCCGTCACCGGGGCGGACCGCTGGTCCGCCCCGGTGCCGTTTTTCAGCATCCCGGCCCAAGCAGAACTCGCTGCCGAAGCCCTACAATTGTGTTGTCACCCCCGCGAAAGCGGGGGTCCAGGGGGACCGCTTCGTCGCTTGCTCTGGACCCCGCTTTCGCGGGGGTGACAACATTCAGCATGCAGCCAGTTGCGACGTTTGGCTTAACCCGACGCGCCGATCGCCGCGCAGAAGGTGGCGGGATCGACGTTGCCGCCGGAACACACGACCACGGCCGTGCGCCCGCGCAGGCCGATCTTGCCGGCCAGCGCCGCCGCGAGCGCGACCGCGCCGCCCGGCTCGATCACCAGCTTCAGTCTGCCGAACGCATAGGCCATGGCAGTCTGCACGTCCTGGTCACTCACCGCGAATCCGCCCGCCAGCAGCCGGTCGTTGATGGCGAAGGTCAGCTCGCCCGGCGTGGCCGCCATCAGCGCATCGCAGATCGTGCTCTTGCCGGGCTCGTTGCTCACGCGCTTGTGGGCGGCGAGCGAGCGCGCGGTATCGTCGAACCCCGCGGGCTCGGCGGCGTAGATTTTCACCTCTGGCAACAGCGTCGTAAGCGCCGTCGCGCAGCCGGCGATCAGGCCACCGCCGCCGGCAGGGCAGAGCACGATCTCGGGCGCCACGCCTTTGGCCTTGCACTGGCGCGCGATCTCCAGCCCGATGGTGCCTTGCCCCGCGATCACGTCGGGATCGTCATAGGGCCGCACCAGCACGGCTCCGCGCTCCGCTGCCAGCCGCGCTCCGATCTGCTCGCGATCCTCGCGATGGCGGTCATAGAGGATCACCTCGGCGCCGTAGGCCCGGGTGTTCGCGATCTTCATGGCCGGCGCGTCGGACGGCATGACGATCACGGCCGGCAGCCCGCGGATCTGCGCCGCCGCCGCCACGCCCTGCGCGTGATTGCCGGACGAGAACGCCACCACGCCGCCCTTCGCGTCGCGCGGGATCTGGCTGATCTTGTTGAAGGCGCCGCGGAACTTGAACGATCCCGTGCGCTGGAGCGTCTCCGGTTTGATGAACACGCGGCCGCCCGCCCGCGCATTGAGGTCGTGCGATTCGAGCAGCGGCGTCTCCACCGCCTGGCCCGCCAGGCGCGCGGCCGCGGCCTCGACAGCAGCGAGATCGGGCAGGGGTGATGTCGTCATGTTCATGCTTTCCATCCCTCAGGAGCGGGCCACACGTTGCGGCAATTCGACGAGATCGCCAAGCTCGATTTCCGGTCCTGCCGGCAGCCGCTCGCGCGGCTCGCGCGCCCGGTTGATCCAGACGGCGCGGAAGCCGAAATGCGCCGCGCCGGCGACGTCCCAGCCGTTCGAGCTGACGAAGCAGATGCGCCGCGCCGCCACGCCGAGCCGCGCGACGGCCAGCCAATAGACGTGCGGATGCGGCTTGAAGAC
>DATIXH010000350.1:0-8810 GCA_035518775.1 Candidatus Acidiferrum sp. | reverse complement strand
CTGGCCCGGACCGTGGGCGAACACGATCTGCCCGCGCTGCGACAGCATGACGTTGAAGTTGAGGGCGTGCGACAATCCCTCCCACAGCTGCAGCGAGAATTCGAAGAACGCGGTGTTGCCGCCGATCATGTAGTTCGAGCGCACGATGGTGGTGTTGCGCCCGACATTGCCGGAGCCGATATAGCCCTTCTCGATCACCGCGACATTTCGGATGCCATGATTGGCGGCGAGGTAGTAGGCCGTCGCCAGCCCATGTCCGCCGCCGCCGACGATCACGACGTCGTAGCTCTTGCGCGGAGCCGCCGCGCGCCAGGCCCGCGGCCAATGCTCATGGCCGGTGAGCGCGTGTCGCGCGAGCGCGAAGGCCGAGTACTTCATGGGAAACGCCGACGCTCGCTACATCCGCATCCGCTGTGCCTGCGGATCGAACGGCGGCTCGGTGATGATGGTGGCGCGCCGCCGGTCGCCGATGATCTCGATCTCGAACGAGCCCTTGCCCGTATCCGGCGCCAACTCGCGCGGCACATAGCCCTGGGCCATCGATTTGTCGACGTAATGCGCATAGCCGCCGGAAGTTACCCAGCCTACCACCTTGCCGCCGTGCCAGATCGGCTCGTCTCCGAGCACGTCGGCGTCGGCGGCGTCGACCACCATGCTGACACGCCGCAGCTTGCCGCCCTCCTGCTTCTCCTTCATCGCGGCGTCGCGGCCGATGAAGTCGTTCTTGCCGAGATCGACGAAGCGGTCGAGCGCCGCCTCGAACGGGCCGTAGATCGGCCGCAGCTCGCGATACCAGGTCGGGAAGTTCTTCTCGAGGCGCAGCGAGAGCAGCGCCCGCATCCCGAAATTCACGATGCCGAATTCCTTCCCCGCCGCCATGATCTCCTGATAGAGCCGCCGCTGATATTCCGGCGTCACCCAGATCTCGTAGCCGAGATCGCCGGTGTAGGTGACGCGGTTGATCATCACGGGCACGTTGGCCACGTCCATGCTGCGATGGTCGAGGAACTTGAAGGCCTTCGCCGAGACGTCGGTATCGGCCAGCTTCTGCAGCACATCGCGCGCCTTCGGCCCGGCGATCGAGAGCCCGACCAGCCCCATGTCGAAGCGCCGCACGCGCACCGAGCCATCGGCTGGCAGCTGCCTCTCGAACCAGCGCATATGGTATTTCTGCGCCTGCGACGAGCCCCACATCAGGAAGCGTTCGTCCGACACCTTCGCGATCGTGAAGTCGCCGATCAGCTTGCCCGCCGGATTCAGCATGGGTGTCAGGATCAGGCGTCCCGTGCGCGGCATCTTGTTGGTCATGAGGCGCGAGAGATAGGCCTCCGCCCCCGGCCCGGTGAACTCGTACTTCGCGAAGTTGGCGATCTCCGTCACGCCCACGCCGTTGCGCACGCCCAGGCATTCCGCCTTCACATGCGGGAAGTCGTTGGAGCGGTGGAACGACACGATGTCCTTCGGCTCAACGCCCTCGGGCGCGAACCACAGCGGCGTCTCCAGCCCCCAGCTGTCGCCCATCACCGCGCCCTGCGAAATCATGAGATCGTAGAGCGAGGTCGTCTGCTGCGGCCGCGCCGCCGGCAGCTCCTCGTTGGGGAAGCGGATCGAGAAGCGGCGCGAATAGTTCTCGCGCACCTTCTCATTGGTGTAGCTGCGCGTCGCCCATTCGCCGAAGCGCGCGATGTCCATGGCCCAGACGTCGAAGCCGGGATCGCCGTTCACCATCCATTGCGACAGCGCGAGGCCGACGCCGCCGCCCTGGCTGAACCCGGCCATCACCGCGCAGGCACACCAGAAGTTGCGCAGCCCCTGCACCGGCCCGACCAGCGGGTTGCCGTCGGGCGAGAAGGTGAAGGGCCCGTTGATCACGCGCTTGATGCCGGCCTTCCCCATGGCCGGGAAATGCTGGAAGCCCAGCTCAAGGGACGGCGCGATGCGGTCGAGGTCGGGCGTCAACAGCTCGGTGCCGAAATCCCACGGCGTCACGTTCGGCTGCCAGGGCACGCAGGCCTTCTCATAGGTGCCCAGCACCATGCCGCTGCGCTCCTGGCGCATATAGATCTCGGCCTTGAAATCGATGGCGTGCGGCAGCTCGTGCCCCTTCTCCTTGTTGAAAGCCACCACCTCCGGCATCTCTTCGGTCACCAGATACATGTGCTCCATCGCGAGCACCGGCAGCTCGAGCCCGACCATGCGTCCGACCTCGCGCGCCCACAGCCCGCCGCAGTTCACGACATGCTCGGCGTGGATGTTGCCCTTGGCGGTGATGACGTCCCAGGTGCCGTCGCTGCGCGGCTTCAGTTCATCCACCCGCGTCTGCAGATAGATCTCGGCGCCGGCGATGCGCGCCGACTTCGCATAGGCATGGGTCGTGCCAGAGGGATCGAGATTGCCGTCGGCCGCATCGAGCATGGCGCCGACAAAGTATTTCTCCTCCAGCAGCGGCATCAGCTTCTTGGCTTCGCGCGCGTCCAGCAGCGCCGTCTCGAGGCCGAGATAGCGGGCCCGCGCATGGGCCATCTTCAGCCACTCCATGCGCGCCGGCGTGTCCGCCAGCAGCAGGCCGCCCGAGCGGTGCAAGCCGCAGGACTGGCCGGAGATCTTCTCCAGCTCGTCATAGAGCCCGATGGTGTAGCCCTGCAGCTTGGCGACGTTGGGATCGCCGTTCAGTGTATGGAAACCGCCGGCGGCATGCCAGGTCGAGCCTGACGTCAGCTGGTCGCGCTCCACCAGAACGACGTCGCGCCAGCCGGCCTTGGTCAGATGGTAGAGCACGCTGCACCCGACCACACCGCCGCCGATCACCACCACTTGCGTATGCGTCTTCATAGTTCGTGAGTCCCCCGCCTCTCCCGCGGGCGCCATTCCGCCACGAATTCCCCCGCGCGTCCAGGGCGCGCGGTGCCCACCCGGTCGGCTGCCTCCGGCCCGATAGTTCCGCCGCCAACGAAGTGTATCGGCCGCAACTTCTGCCTAAATGGATCGTTGACCAGGAGGTGACGCATGAACGCGATTCCCGCTCCGAAGCTCGATCCGCGCGAGCAGCATTTCCGCATCGCCAGTCCGCGCCGCGGCCTCCAGCTGTTCCTGCGCCGGTTGGAACCGGTCCGCCGAACTGCAGGGGACGCCCGCCCCGTGCTCTACGTCCATGGCGGCACCTTCCCCTCTGCTCTCTCTATCGCCCACCGCTTCGACGGCTATTCCTGGCGCGACGCCCTCTGCGCTGCCGGATTCGACGTCTGGGGGCTGGATTTCCACGGCTTCGGATCGTCCGACCGCTACCCCGAGATGGACGAGCCGCCGGAGGCGAACGCAGCGCTGTGCCGCGCCACCGATGCCGCGGAGCAGCTCGCGGCCGGCGCGCGGTTCATCCTCGCGCAGTGCGGTCAAGCCCGCCTCGCGCTGATCGCGCATTCCTGGGGCTCGCTGCCGACCGGGCTCTTCGCCAGCACCCATCCGGATCTCGTCGACCGGGTCGTCCTGTTCGGCCCGATCGCGCGCCGCATCCCGCCCGGCAGCGACGAGCCGCCGCAGGCGCCGGCCTGGCGGATCGTCACCCTCGCCGACCAGTGGTCGCGCTTCATCGAGCACGTCCCGGCCGACGAGCCGCCCGTGCTGTCGCGCGCGCATTTCGACGAGTGGGGCGAGCGCTATCTCGACAGCGATCCCGGCAGCCGCACGCGCGATCCCGCCGGCGTCAGGGTGCCGACCGGCCCATTCAACGACATCCGCCACGCCTGGCACGGCGCGTTCCCCTATGATCCCGCCGGTCTGCGGGCGCCGGTCGCGATCATACGCGGCGAATGGGACGGAGTGATCCCAGACACCGACGCGCGCTGGCTGTTCGACGGCTTCGCTGCGCCGAGCAAGCGCGACATCAAGATCGGCCACGCCACCCACCTGATGCATCTGGAGAAAATGCGCTATGCCCTCTATCGCGAGAGCATCGCGTTCCTGCAGGGCGGCGATCAGGCGCCCGCTCCATAGTCGCGAAAGGAGGCCCCATGTTCGTCGTGATCTTCGAAGTGCAGCCAAAGGCGGAGCGCTGGGACGAGTACCTCGCGCTCGCCAAGCAGCTGAAGCCGAAGCTCGAGGCCATCGACGGCTTCCTTGACAACGACCGCTTCCGCAGCAAGCGGACGGAGGGCCGGCTCCTCTCGCTCTCGACGTGGCGCGACGAGAAGGCCGTGGTGCGCTGGCGCAGCCAGGGCGAGCACCACGGCGCCCAGCAGCGGGGCCGCTTCGAGGTGTTCCAGGACTATCACCTGCGGGTCGGCGAGGTGACGGCCGACACGCGGCCGCCGCCCTCGGGCGTCAGCCTCGCGCAGCAGCGCCTCGACGAAACGGAGGTCGGCGCCGCCAAGGCCGTCACCATCACGGAGGTCACGCCGGGCGGCGGCGCCGACCCCGACCTCGCAGATTCCCTCGGCCTCGCATCGTCGGCCGGCGGCCTCGTGGAGCACGAGCTGTTCGAGAGCATCTACAACGCCGGCAAGATCCTGCTGCTGGCGTCCTGGCACGATGCCGGTGCTGCCAGCGCCTGGAAGCCGGCTTCGCTCCCGGACGCGCAATCCCTGCGCCACCGCCGGGTTCGCGTGGTCAGGGACTACGGCATGTTCGACCGCCGGGAGGCGCCGCAGTTCTATCCGGAGGTGAAACGGCGGAGCTGATCGGCCGTCGCGGCGGCGCGGTTGGACCCTCCGCCTTTTGTGGCTATGGTTGCCGCCGCTCTCCGACAACCCGCACGGGAGGACGCCGCCATGGGCAACTGGATCAAGCTGACCGCCTCCGACAAGCATGAGTTCGACGCCTATCTCGCGACGCCCGCGGGCAAGCCGCGCGGCGGCATCGTCGTGGTCCAGGAGATCTTTGGCGTCAACCACCATATGCGCGCGGTCACGGACCGCTTCGCGGCCGCGGGCTACGCCGCGCTGGCGCCGGCGCTGTTCGACCGCGTCGAGCGCAAGGTCGACGTCGGCTACGACGAGGCCGGCATCGCCAAGGGCCGCGCCGTGCGCCAGCGCCTCGGCTACGAGGAGGCCATGCGCGACACCGCCGCCGCCGGCGCGCAGCTGCAGCAGTTCGGCAAGGTCGGCATCGTCGGCTATTGCTGGGGCGGCAACATCGTCTGGCTGGCGGCCTGCCGCCTGCCCGTGGCCGCGGGCGTCGGCTACTACGGCGGCGACATCGCCAACCTGCTGAACGAGAAGCCGAAGGTTCCGGTCATGCTGCATTTCGGCGAGCTTGATCAGCATATCCCCGCCTCCGTGGTCGACCGCATCCGCGCCGCCGCGCCGAAGGTGCCCGTCCACACCTATCCGGCCGGCCACGGCTTCAACTGCGACGAGCGCAAGGACTACGACGCCGCCAGCGCCGATCGCGCGCGCGACCGCACGCTGGCGTTCTTCGCCGAGCATGTGGGGTGAGCGCCGCCCCCTGAGCCGCCATGCCGGATTCGCTGAGCCTGCTGACCACCAGCTTCCTCACGGTCTTCGTCGGCCTGCTGCCGATCGTGAACCCGCTGGGCATGGCGCCGATCTTCCTGCGCCTCACGGCCGGCAGCTCGGCCGCGACCCGCGCCAGGCTCGCCTGGCTCATCGCCCTCTACGGCTTCGCGCTGATGGTGGTGTCGCTGTTCGTCGGCTCGCACATCCTGGCCTTCTTCGGCCTGACCGTACCGGCCGTGCAGATCGCCGGCGGGCTGGTGGTGATGGCCGCCGGTTGGCGCCTGCTGCAGCAGGGCGACGACACCGAGAGCCGCGAGCGCCAGTCGCCGGTCGGCGAGGAGGCCATGCTGCGCCACGCCTTCTTCCCGCTGACCATGCCGCTCACCGTCGGCCCCGGCACCATCTCGGTCGCCATCACCCTCGGCAACAAGGGCGCGGCCGCGCACGAGCTGCTGCCCCTCGGCATCGGCGCGCTGGCGGCGACCCTGGTCGTGGCGGCCGCGATCTACCTCTGCTACCGGTTCGCCGAGCGCGTGCTGCGCCTGCTCGGCGAATCCGGCACCGACATCTTCCTGCGCCTCTCCGCCTTCATCCTGCTCTGTCTCGGCGTGCAGATTCTGACCAACGGCCTCGGCGCCCTGCCCTGGCTGGCGCGCGGGTGAGTCACCCCGGCCGCATCATGCCGACCGACCGGCGCCGAGCCGGGGGCGGCGAGCGATCGACCCCATGTCTAGCGGCGCCGCTGGACGGCCGCCGGTGGAAGCAAGAGGGGTCGAACGCGAAAACTCGAAATTTAAAGCTATCGTATTTTGCGTAACAACCATGTTTCGTTGGCCATGGTGTTGAGTTATCACATTCTCTGACAATAGAGGCCTCAATCTGCGGATTGATCGATACACGATGTCAAGAATCGAGCCAGCAGACACCGTATCTGCCAACAAGAACATCATAGGAACTTACGCGATAAAAGTCAAGCATTCCGCGCGAGCCCGGTTGCGCATCCTGAGCGCCGGACTTAGACTTTCAGAAAAGAAAAGCAGCGCTCCCGGGCGCCACCGGCAGGCCTGGGTTCACAGGGAGGAGATCGATGCAGACGCGACGCCGGATGGCGCGGCGCTTGCTCTTGCCAAAGTCATTCTCTGCCAGATCAGCCTTCACGCGCCGGCAAGCAGTAGCGGGCGTAGCCAGCCTCGCTGCCGCATCCGCGGCGCGGCCGCTGCGGGCGCAGTCGCCGGTCTATTTTGGCCTCACCCCGGTCTTCCTCGATTCCGACATCAAGCTCCTGGCTGCGCTGGAGTCGTACCTGGCCGACCGTCTCAGACGCCCGGTGAGCCTGGTCAAGCGTCGGACCTACCAGGAGATCACGGCCATGCTGCTGTCCGAGCAGCTCGACGCCGCCTGGATCTGCGGCTTTCCGCTCGTGCAGCATGCGGACCAGTTGGCGTTGGTCGCCGTGCCCGTCTGGCAGGGCCAGCCGCTGTACCGCTCATACATCATCGCGAGCGCCGATGACCCCGTGGCTTCCCTTGCGGATATGCGCGGCTATGTGCACGCCTTCTCCGACCCGGACAGCAATTCCGGCTTCCTGGTCACGCGGTATCTGCTCACGACCATGAACGAGAGGCCCGAGACCTTTTTCAGCCGTTTCTTCTTCACCTATGGCCATCGCAACGTGATCCGCGCCGTCGCCGCCGGCCTCGCCCAGTCTGGAAGCGTCGACGGTTATGTCTGGGAGGTGGTCCGCGAGATCGAACCGGCGATGACGGAGCGGACTCGCATCGTACGCAAGTCAGAGCTACTGGGGTTTCCGCCGGTCGCCTGCAACGCACGGCTCGCCGGCACCGATATTGTGATTGCGATCAGGAACGCGCTAGTGACCATGAACACGACCGCCGAGGGCCGTGAGCTGCTGGCAACGCTGCGCCTCGATGGCTTCACACCTGGCGATATGAGCCTGTTCGAGGGCATCGCACAGAAATACCGCGTCGTATTGGCGCAGGCATGACCCTCGATCGCCTCAAGCCGACGAACTGGCCGCTGCAGCTGAAGGTCCCGATGCTCGTAGCGGGCCTGATGGTGGCGATCTCCATCGTCATGTCGAACATCGTGCTGCAGCGCCTGGCGCAGGAGCAGGAGACGCATCTGCAGGAGCTGACGGATTCCTATCTCGACGGCCTCTCGACGGCTGTGTTGCCTTACGTCACCCGGCGCGACATCTGGGAGACCTTCGACATCCTCGATCGCGCGCGCGACCGCTACACCGGCGTGAAGGCGCGCTACGCGGTGGTGACGCTGAAAGACATGTCCGTTCTCGCGGCCTCCGATCCGAAGCGTTTTCCCGTCGGCGAGCCGGTCCCGGCGAGCCTCGTCGAACGCATCGGTTCGAGCGGGCGGCCCGTACTCGACGAGACAGCAGGCGTCGCCTGGGTCTCCCGCGTCATCCGGCAGGAGGACATCGATCTCGGCAGCATCATCGCCGAAATCGACATCAGCGATCTCCTGCGCGTGCGCCGCGAAGTCCTGCTGACGCTGATCCTGGGCAACGGCGCGATCACGCTGTTGTTCGCGGCGGTGGGATATTGGCTGGCGCGCCGCATGGTTCGGCCAATCTCGCTGCTCACCTCCTATGTCGACCAGGTCCGCGACGGCGCGGTCGTCCCCGTCCCGGCTCAGCATGTCGCCGACCAGGGTACGGAATTCGGCCGCCTGTTCGCGAGCTTCAACGCCATGGCGGCGGCATTGCGCGAGCGCGCCGATCTGACCGCGCGGCTGGCAGAGGAAGAGAAGGTGGCCATGCTGGGCAAGCTCGCCTCGGGCATGGCGCATGAAGTGAACAATCCGCTCGGCGGCATGCTGAACCTCGTTGATACCTTGCGCAAGCACGGGCAGGACGTGCAGGTAAGGCAGCGCTCCCTCGACCTTCTCGAGCGCGGTCTCACGGGTATCCGTAACGTCGTGCGGGCGACGCTCACCTCATACAAGCAGGAATCGCGGTCATCGAGGCTGACGCATGGCGAGATCGACGACCTGCAATTTCTGATTCAGCACGAGATCGCTCGCCGCCAGGCCACCTTGCGGTGGACGAACAGCCTCCCCGGCGAAATGGCCATCGACGGCGGCGCCGTGCGGCAGATCGCGCTCAATCTCCTGCTCAATGCCTGCGTCGCCTCGCCTCCGGGAGGCGCGGTCGAGCTGGAGGTGCATGCCGACGATCGGGGTGTGACTCTGATCGTGCGCGATCAAGGCCCGGGCCTGCCCGAGAGCGTACGGGACTTCTATCGTCGGCCTGCGCTTTCCGGATTGCCGCCGCGCGACAATATCGGCCTCGGCGTCTGGACCGTTTGCCTGCTAACATCGCGC
>DATIXH010000349.1:0-4983 GCA_035518775.1 Candidatus Acidiferrum sp. | reverse complement strand
GCCATGAGAACAGCGCCCGAAGTCTGCGGCAATGCCGGATGGTTGCAACCGCCATCGACCTTGTATGCTATTCGCCATGCAGCAGCGCCCAGTCGAACCGGTCGTCCGCCTGCCCAACGTGCCCGTGCTCGTCGCAGGCCTCCGCGAGGTGGCTTGGCTGTCGCCGTCGGGCGAGTTCACGCGGGTTTCGCCAGGTGAAGCTGCGGCCTGGGTGGTCAGCCGGCCGCCGATTCTCTGCCACGCGCCTGCTACAGCGCGGCGGCTCGGCGTCGAGCGCTTTCCCGCCTTCGACCTGCTGGAGCTGTTCGCCTTCGTGCGGCCGGCCCGATTCTGCCTGCCGACGCCGCGCGGGCTGGCGCAGGCGCTCGACCTGCCGCGTCCGGCCGACCTCGACGACGAGGCTGCCACGCTGCATGCGGCCGCGCGCGCGCTGCTCTCCGAGCTGGCCGAGCAGCCGGGTGCGCGCATCCGCGCCGTCGCTTGGGCGATGGCGCGCGGCGGCTGGCCCTGGGGCCCGGTCGTGCTGGCAGCGCTCGGGCTGCCGACCGCGGACAATCAGCGCCGCCACATGGTCGCCAGCCTATCGGTTTGGGACGACCTGCCGGAATGGTCGGAGCATGCGCCGGAGCCGCCGTCGGGCAATGTTCCGGTCGAGCCCCTGGAGGCGCGGCGGCGCCTCAGCGGTCTCTTGGGCCCGCGCGCCGAGACCCGGCCCCAACAGGCCGACTACGCCTCGGCAGCGAGCGCGGCGTTCCGGCCGCGTGATCGCGAGGGCGAGCCCAACTTCGTGCTGGCCGAGGCCGGCACCGGAGTCGGCAAGACGCTCGGCTATATCGCACCCGCCGGGCTGTGGGCCGAGAAGAACGGCGGCGCGGTCTGGATCTCCACCTACACGCGCAACCTGCAGCACCAGATCGATGGCGAGCTCGACCGGCTCTATCCCGACCCCGTGGCGAAGACGCTGAAGGTGGTCGTCCGCAAGGGCCGCGAGAACTACCTCTGCCTGCTGAACCTCGAAGACGCCGCGCGCGCCGTGCTGATGCGGCCGCAGGACGCAGTGGCGCTCGGCCTGATGGCGCGCTGGGCCCAGGCGACGCGCGACGGCGACATGACCGGCGGCGACTTCCCGGGCTGGCTGCCCGATCTCATCGGCCGCAGCCGTTCGATCGGGCTCGCCGACCGGCGCGGTGAGTGCGTCTATTCGGCCTGCACGCACTATCACAAGTGCTTCATCGAGCGCAGCATCCGGCGGGCGCGGCGGGCTGAGATCGTGATCGCCAATCATGCCCTGGTGATGATCCAGGCCGCCCTCGGCGGAACACTCGACGAGTCCGGCAATGCCGCCACGCCGACGCGCTACGTCTTCGACGAGGGCCATCATGTCTTCGACGCGGCCGACAGTGCCTTCTCCGGCCTGCTGAGCGGTCAGGAGACATCGGACCTTCGGCACTGGCTGCTGGGCGCCGAAGGCGGCCGGCCCGGCAGCCGTGCGCGCGGCCTCAAGCGCCGGATCGAGGATCTCGTGGCCGGCGACGACGTCGCCCAAGAAGCGTTGACGCAGGCGCTGCGCGCCGCCCACGTGCTGCCGGCCGAAGCCTGGCACCAACGCCTCGTCGACAACGCGCCGAGCGGCGCCGCCGAGGCCTTCCTCGCCCGCGTGCGCCAGCAGGTCTATGCGCGGGCGCAGCATTCCGGCGGACCCTACGGGCTGGAAACCGAGGTCAACCCGCCGGTGCCCGGGCTATTGGAGGCGTCGGCCGAGCTCGACCGCGCCCTCGCCAAGCTGCAGAAGCCGCTGAACCAACTGGTGCAGCGCCTGGCCAAGCGCCTCAGCGACGCCGCCGACGAACTGGAGACGCCGACGCGGCTGCGCATCGAGGCCATGGTGCGCGGCCTACGGCGGCGCTCGGAAGTCGAGGTCGCGGGCTGGCGCTCCATGCTGCAGACCCTGGGCAAGGAGACGCCGCCCGAGCATGTCGACTGGTTCGCGGTAGAGCGCATCGAAGGACGCGACATCGACGTCGGCATGCATCGCCATTGGGTCGATCCGACGATCCCCTTCGCCGGCGCCGTGGCGGTGCCGGCCCACGGCCTGCTGATCACCTCGGCTACGCTGATGGACGGGAGTGGCGACATAGGCGCCGACTGGGACGCCGCCGAGGCCCGCACGGGCGCCAAGCACTTGCCCAACGCCGCCGTGCGCGCCCTGGTCAGCTCGCCGTTCGACTACCCGAAGCAGACCCGCGTGTTCATCGTGACGGACGTGCGCAAGGACGATCTCGACCAGGTCGCCGCCGCTTATCGCGTGCTGTTCCTGGCGGCGGGTGGCGGCGGGCTCGGCCTGTTCACGGCGATCACGCGGCTGCGCCAGGTCTACAAGCGCATCGCCGGCGACCTCGACGAGGCCGGCATCCCGCTGCTGGCGCAGCATGTCGACGCCATGGACACCTCGACGCTCGTCGACATCTTCCGCGCCGAGGAGGATGCGTGCCTCCTTGGGACGGACGCCGTCCGCGACGGCGTCGACGTGCCCGGGCGCTCGCTCCGCCTCATCGTCTTCGATCGCGTGCCTTGGCCGCGGCCCGACATCCTGCACAAGGCGCGCCGGCGCGAGTTCGGCGGCGCGCGTTACGACGACCGGATCACGCGGCTCCGCCTTCGCCAGGCCTTCGGGCGTCTCGTGCGGCGCGCCGGCGACACCGGCGTCTTCACGCTCCTGGATTCGCGGCTGCCCTCGCGCCTCCTCGGCGCCTTTCCCGAGGGGGTTGCGGTCGAGCGAATCGGCCTTGCCGAGGCCGTAGAGAAGACGCGGGCCTTCCTTGCGCCGCGGGCCTGACCTCAGCAAATGTTGCATTGACAAGCGGGGCCATGGACGGCCTTCTACTGCGCCCGCACGAGGGCGAACGGGGCAGGAGCGGGTCTATGCTCGACCATCATTCGGCGCTGATTTACACGATGGTGCTGGCGTCGGCCGCCGACACCGGCATGAGCGACGCCGAGGTCCACATCATCGGCGATGCCGTGAATCACCTGCCGATTTTCTCCGACTATGACAACTCGCGGCTCACCAAGACGCTCTCCGCGTGCGCCGATCTCGTGCAGAGGGATGATGGGCTCGACGTCGCGATCAGGGAGATCAAGTCGGCCTTGCCGCCGCGCCTCTGCGAGACGGCCTACGCGCTCGCCTGCGACGTGATCGCGAGCGACGGCGAGGCCTCGCAGGAGGAGCTCCGCCTCCTGGAGATGCTGCGCGACCGCCTCAAGATCGATCCGCTGGTCGCCGTCGCAATCGAGCGCGCCGCGCGCGCGCGGTTCATGACACTCTGAAAAAAAGAGCCGCGGCGAACCGCGGCTCTCTCAACTCCGGTATCGGCGGGTGGATTAGAAATCCATGCCGCCGTGATCGTGCCCGCCCGGCATCGCCGGGGCTTTCTTCTCGGGCTTCTCCGCCACCATCGCCTCGGTGGTGATGAGAAGACCCGCGACGGAGGCCGCGTCCTGAAGCGCCAGGCGCACGACCTTGGTGGGATCGATGATGCCGGCCTTCAGCATGTTCACGTACTCGCCGCTCTGCGCGTCGAAGCCATAGCCGGCGTCGTTGCTCTCGAGGAGCTTGCCGATGACGATCGAGCCGTCGGTGCCGGCGTTCTCGGCAATCTGCCGTGCCGGCATCTGGATCGCGCGCCGCACGATGTCAACGCCGACCTGCTGGTCGTGGTTCGTGGGCTTGAGCTTCGCGAGCGCCTTGGTTGCGTAAAGGAGCGCCGAGCCGCCGCCGGCGACGACACCTTCCTCGACCGCGGCGCGGGTCGCGTGCATCGCGTCATCAACGCGATCCTTGCGCTCCTTCACCTCGACCTCGGTCGCGCCGCCGACCCGGATCACGGCCACGCCGCCCGCGAGCTTCGCAAGCCGCTCCTGCAGCTTCTCGCGGTCGTAGTCGGAAGTGGTCTCCTCGATCTGCGCCTTGATCTGGCCGATCCGGCCCTCGATGTCCTTCTTCTTGCCCGCGCCGTCGATGATCGTGCTGTTCTCCTTGTCGATCCGCACGCGGCGCGCCTTGCCGAGCATGTCGAGCGTGACGTTCTCGAGCTTGATCCCCAAATCCTCGGAGATGAGCTGGCCGCCCGTCAGCACCGCGATGTCCTCGAGCATCGCCTTGCGGCGATCCCCGAAGCCCGGCGCCTTCACCGCCGCGACCTTGAGGCCGCCGCGGAGCTTGTTGACGACGAGCGTCGCGAGCGCCTCGCCCTCGACGTCCTCGGCGACGATGAGGAGCGGCTTCCCGCTCTGCACCACCGCCTCGAGGAGCGGCAACATCGCCTGCAGGCCCGAGAGCTTCTTCTCGTGCAGCAGGATGTAAACGTCCTCGAGCTCCGTCACCATCTTCTCGGCGTTGGTGACGAAGTAGGGTGAGATGTAGCCGCGGTCGAACTGCATGCCCTCGACGACGTCGAGCTCGGTCTCGAGGCTCTTCGCCTCCTCGACCGTGATCACGCCCTCGTTGCCGACTTTCTGCATCGCCTTCGCGATCATCTCGCCGATCTCTTTGTCGCCATTGGCGGAGATGGTGCCGACCTGCGCGATCTCCTCGTTGGTGGAGACCTTCTTGGAGCGCTTCTTCACGTCCTCGACGACTGCCTCGACGGCGAGGTCGATACCGCGCTTCAGGTCCATCGGGTTCATGCCGGCGGCAACGGCTTTGGAACCCTCGCGGACGATTGCTTGAGCCAGCACGGTCGCGGTGGTGGTGCCGTCACCGGCCTGGTCGCTTGTCTTGGAGGCGACCTCCTTCACCATCTGTGCGCCCATGTTCTCGAACTTGTCTGCGAGCTCGATCTCCTTGGCGACGGTGACGCCGTCCTTGGTGATCCGGGGGGCGCCGAACGACTTGTCGATAACGACGTTGCGGCCCTTCGGCCCCAGCGTCACCTTGACCGCGTTGGCGAGAATGTCGACGCCGCGCAGCAACTTATCGCGCGC
>DATIXH010000348.1:0-8239 GCA_035518775.1 Candidatus Acidiferrum sp. | reverse complement strand
CTGGGGCGACGGCAGCTGGTGGATCATGGGCTCCTACTATCTGCGCCAGTGGCACATGCGCTGGTTCAACGACCATCTCGCCGACGGCGTCACCGTGCGCGACATCTCCGACTCCATCGTCGGCTTCAGCCTCTCCGGCCCCAAGTCCCGCGCCTTGCTCGAGCGCGTCACCGATGCGGACGTGAGCAACGCCGCCTTCCCCTTCCTCGCCTGCCGGCCGCTGGACATCGGCCTGATCCGCGCCCGCGTCGGCCGCCTCTCCGTCGTCGGCGAACTCGGCTACGAGCTCAACTGCCCGACCGCCGCCCATAACAAGCTGCGCCAGACCCTGCTCGAGGCCGGCAAGGACCTGGGTGTGCGCGAATACGGCTACAACGCGCTCCTCAGCCTGCGCCTGGAGAAGAGCTTCGGCATCTGGTCAGCGGAGTTCCGCCAGCAATACACGCCGCGCATGACCGGCCTCGACCGCTGGATCGACTGGCAGAAGGCCGATTTCATCGGCCGCGCTGTCGCGCTCGCCGAGCGTAACGGCAAGGGACCGGAGCGCGTGCTCGCGACCCTGGAGGTCGATGCGCTCGACGCCGACGCCAGCGGCTACGAGCCCGTCTGGTCGGAGGGGCGGCGCGTCGGCTATGTCACGTCGGGCGGCTACGGCCAACGCCTCGGCAAGTCTCTGGCCATGGCGCTGATCGAGCCGCGCCTGGCGGTCCCGGGGACGGAGCTGCGCGTCCACGTCGTCGGGGTGGAGCGCGGCGCACGCGTGATTCGGCCCTCGCCATACGATCCCGACGGCAAGGCCATGCGCGCCTGACGCCAATCTTGCCGACGATCGCCCGCAACGCCGTTTGGCGCGCCAGCTGTGGCGCACATCCCAGCGTCATCGGCGCTCGGTCAACGTCTGGGCCCGTGAGCCGTCATAGTGGCCGCAAGGCCAGCGTCGCGTCGGCTGACTGTTGCGGCGCAGCTCCCGGCTGATCGTGCTGGGAGCAGGCGCCAAACGTCCGCGCAATCGCCCGAACCGATTGGCCGGCTGCATGCAGCCAGCCAATCGTCTTCCGCTCAGCAGCGCCGAGCTGGTCATAGAAGGTCCCCATCGCAACACCACCCTAGCAGGGTGTTGCACTTCCGACGTGAACTCAGGGACTCCAACTCGAATGTGGCACCTTCAAAGCAACCCTGCTTAGCCACGGCCGCCGCCTTTGCGCAAGGGATCAGCGCCGGCTCGACGGACGTATTGCGATCGTGTCGACGCGTCAAATTGATGCGAAGCAGAGGCAAGAGCCCAATTGAAAAAGTTCCTTCGGGGCGAAGGGATGTTTTTGTTGCGGTCGCGCCGGACACGACATGCTCGCCCCGTGGCCCACGACAATTAGTCTGCCGGAATTGGTGCGAATGCTATCGTTGATGCAGGTCAAGGAGACCCCTTCCTTTTGCAGCAATGCTTTTGTTGAGGATCTTCCCTGGGCATTCGTGGCCCAGGACCTCCCGAGGTGGGACAAGTCATGCCTCTCCGATGGCAGACTGCTTGGCTGCTGGCGGCCTTGCTGGTGGCTGGATGCGGAAAGAACGACGCATCAGCTGATCACGTATTCGGCGAGGCATACCACCTCGTTCGGCAGGCCGATGCTGCCACGGATCCCGCCGAGCGGATCCGGCTGTTGTCAGCAGCACTCGTCAAGCTCGACGAGATCGCATCGAGCTATCCCGACAGCGCTGCAGCACGCGCCTTGGCCGCGGAAAGGCCGGTCGGCGGAATCGGGCGGCGAGAGATCCGGCATATGGCGGCTGAGGTACACTACGCTCAAGGCGGCAGCTATCTCGAGAACCACCGATACGACGACGCCATCGCCGAGTTCAGCGCGGCAATCGAGTGGGATCAGAGCGATCCCCGCTTCTACTGCAGCCGGGGGGACGTGCGTCGCGCCAAGAGTGAGTTCGACCTGGCGATTCAGGACTACGACAGGGCCCTCGGACTCAATGCGAGCTACACCGACGCGTACTTTGGGCGGGGGATCAGCTACTACGAAAAGGACGAGTACGAGCTAGCCGTTCAGGACTACGACACGATCATCGGGCTCGACTCCGGATACGTCGGAGCATATCGCAGACGCGGCGACGCATACCGAGAAGAGAAGGACTATGACCGCGCCATCAGGGACTATGACACGGCCATCGGGTTCGACTCGAGTTATACGGCTGCTTACTTCAATCGCGGCATCACTTATTTTCTGAAAGGCGAGTACGACCGCGCGATCGAGGACTACGACGCCGCGATCAAGATCGAGCCCACATATACGGCCGCATACCGCAGGCGGGGCGACGCCTTCAGGGAAAAGAAAGAGTATGATCGGGCGATCCAGGATTATGACAAGGCGATCGAGCTCGATCCGAACTATGACTTCGCGTACGTCAGTCGCGGCATCGCGTACCTCCTGAAAGGCGAGTACGACCGAGCGATCCAGGACTACGAAGCCGCCATCAAGATCTCGCCCGAATATGCCGCTGCCTATCGCAGGCGGGGCGACGCCTACAGAGACAAGGGCGACTATGACCGGGCCATTCAGGACTACGACCGGGCCATCGAACTCGACCCAGACTTTGACACCGCCTACTTCAATCGCGCCAACACCTATGTCCTGAAAGGCCAGTACGGCCGGGCGATACAGGACTACGACGCTGCGATCAGGATCTATGCCGAATACACGAGCGCCTACCAAAGGCGGGGCGATGCCTACAGGAATTTGGGCCAGTTTGAAGAGGCGCTGCGCGACTATAGCCGGGCGATCGAACTGAAGCCCGACGATCCGGCAGCCTATGCCGCGCGCGCCTCCACCTATGCCAGGATGACGCTCTTTGACCTGGCGGTTGCCGACTACGACAGCGCGATCCGGCTCGATCCAAACGATCCTGTCACCTACAACGACCGCTGCTACTATCTTGCCGTCCTCGGGCAGACCGAGCGGGCAATTCCGGACTGCGACAAATCCCTCCAGCTGAAGCCGAACGTTGCGAACACGTTCGATAGCCGCGGCTTTGCCTATCTTCGCGCCGGCGATCTCGACCGGGCGATAGCGGACTATACGGCCGCTCTTCTACTCGAGCCGCTGCATGTCGAGGCCCTGTACGGCAGGGCGGTGGCATATTTGAGAAAGGGCCTCACAGCGCAGGCGCAGGTCGACCTCGCGACCGCACGGACCCTCAAGCCCGGCATCGATCAAGAAATGGCCAAGGTCGGCTTGACGCTAGAGCCCGCGACCGAGTCGAACGCGCCGGGCGTCGGCACGGCACCGCTGGCGCCAGACCGATAGGGGACCGGGGCGTGTTCTTCTTCGACCCCCTATTCATCATCCTTGAGCTATTTGCGATCTTCTTTCCGCTCTGGGTCGTCATCGCCTTCGTACGCTGGTTGGTGTGGCGACGGCGGCTGAGGCGAATCCGATCGACCTTGGACGCGCTCGGCGGCGAGGTCGGAGCATTGCACCGCGAGTTTACCGATCTGCGGTCGGCGCTGGGCCTGCCGACGCCGCAGGCTACCGAACCGGCATCCGCCGCCCCTATCGTCTCCGCGACGCCGGTCGCCGTGCACCCGGCATTCGCACTCACGCCAGCCGCATCCCGCGAGTCGCCGCCCGAGGCAGCCGCTATCCGATCACGCACGGCCCGGCAGCTGGTGCAACGCCTAGTGGCAGGGGTCAGGGCCGCCAGCGGCGAGGCAGAGCTGGAAATGCTGATCGGCGGCCGGTGGCTCAACAAGATCGGGGTCGCGGTGCTGATCGTCGGCATGGCGCTCCTGCTCAACTTCGCCCTCGACTACATGGGGCCAACCGGCAAGGTGCTCCTGGGATCGGGCGTCGGCGCCGCGCTGGTGCTGGGCGGCACCTGGCTCGAATGGCGGCGCGGCTACGCCATCATCGCGCGCTCGCTGGTCGGCGGCGGCTGGGCCTTGCTCTATTTCACCGCTTTCGCGGCCTACAGCGTCGAGGCCGCCAAAATCATCGACGATCCGGTGGCGGGGCTGGCGGTGCTCTCCATCGTCGCCGGCGCTATGATCGCCCACTCACTGCGGTACAAATCGGAGATCGCGACCGCCCTCACCCTTCTTCTCGGCTTCCTGGCGATCGATATCAGCCCGCTCACAATCTACAGCCTGGGCGCCGAAGCAGTCCTCGCCGCCTCGCTGGTGGCCATCCTCCGGCGCGCGGCCTGGCCGACGCTCGGCGTCTCCGGAGTCATCGCGACCTACCTTACCCACCTGATCTGGCTGGTATGGTCAGAGCCCCCCGAAGGCCTCACGTCGACGCAGGTATTCTGGCTGAGCCAAGGCGCTCTGACGTTCTATTGGCTGCTGTTTGCGTCCTGCGATCTGCGCAGGCCGGCGCCGGAGAGGCCGAGCCAGCAGCTCGGCCTGGCCCTGAACCTTGCGAACACGCTGGGCTTCTTCGCGCTTTCGGCCCATCAAACATGGGAGCAATTTCCCGACCATCTCTACGTGCTGGCCGGCGCGGGCACGGTTGCCTATGCAGTCAAGAGCGGGCTGATGCGCCGGTATGGCTGGCCCGTCCTGCACCTTGTCGATGGCGGGCTCGCAGTCGTCGGCGCCGCGGTTGCCGCGACACTTGCCGTCCGATCGCTCTGGATTCCTGCGGAATGGCTAGCAGTGGCGCTGCTGGCGGAAGCGGCGGTCGCACTGGCCGTGGGCTTCCGACTGCCGGAGCCGACCTTCCGATTCGGCGGCTGCATGCTGGCCGGCGCCGCGCTGTTCTTCGGACTGGCGTTCAACGTCCTCGCGCTTCACGGCATCTATGATCTCGGCGGTATCGGGGGAGCCGACCGGCAAAAGATACTTGAGATCCTGCGGCAGCTGTATGTCGAGCCAACCGGGCTCCGCATTCTTCGCTGGGTCACAGTGGTACCGATCATCGGCAGCCTGCTCCTCCTCGAGCGAATACTGGCGGTCTCGGGTCGCGGGCTGGCGGGCGCGGATGAGCGGGTCTTCGCCCGGGCTGTCGGGTACGGCGCTATTGCCCTGCTTGCAGGCCTGCTGTGGCAGGAAGTGGCGCGCGGCTACGTCGGCCTGGCCTGGGCTGGCGGTGGCTTCGTCCTTTTCCAGTTGGGCATCTGGCTGGGGCAGCCGCATCGGCGCGCCCAGGGCTACGTGCTGTATGCTATCGCGGTCGCGGCGCTGCTGCTCGTCAATCTGGATGGCGTCCTCGCACTCGCGGCCGGCACACTGCCGTCGCGTTGGCTCGTCGTGCTTCCCGTGGTTGCGACGGGATTCTACATATACTGGCGGCTGTTGCAGCCGGCCACGCAGGCGGCCACGACCGCGCTGGAGGCCCGGCTGCATCCGTCGGCGAGTCACGTGGCGACCGGCCTTCTTGCCCTCTTGCTCTGGAAGGAGATCGACCCTCCGGCGGTCGCGCTTGCATGGGCGGCGCTCGCCCTTGCGCTCTACGAGATCGGGAGCGCTCTGCAACTCTCCCCGCTCGTTCTGCAAAGCCAAGTGCTGGCAGCGGCGGCCTTCGGCCGACTGTTCCTCGCCAACTTCACGTCGATCGGCCGGGCGTTCGGATTCTCGATCCGACTGCTGACGGTCGTACCTGTGATCGCACTCCTCTACTACCGCAACTTCGCGGCGCGAACGTCGCGCTTGCCTAGCTCGATCGCCCGGCTGGAGGAGCGTGTCGCACCCGTCTATCTCTATGCTGCGGCCTTTGGTCTCGCCGTTCTTGCGCGTTTCGAGTTCGATCGCGCGCATGCGGTGATCGCCTGGTCCGCGCTGTCCATCCTGGGCCTGGTGGCCGGGGTGAAAATCGAGGATCGCGACTTCCGGATACAGAGCTATCTCCTCGCCATAGCGGCCTTTCTGCGCAGCTGGAACACCAACCTCTACCTGACCGGCAGCTACTACGGCATTTCGGAACGCGTCGCCACGACGGTTCCCGTGATTGCGAGCCTGTTCGCTGCCGGTTTGCTGTGGCGGACGCAGAGGGCGCACCTCGTGGGGGTGGATAGTGCGGCCGGGTTTCGTACCTATGTCGCCCTCTTCGACGCGAAGTCGCGCTTCGTCATGTCGCTTCTCGGGAGCATCCTGCTCGCCTCCCTGCTTTACTACACCATCAAAGGAAATCTGCTGACGATTGTCTGGACCGCGCAAGGGCTGATCCTGCTGGTCGCGGGCTTCGGGCTGGCGGAACGCGCGTTGCGGCTATGCGGCCTCGGCCTGCTCGGGGCATGCCTGTTCAAGGTCGTCGTCATCGATTTGAGCGGCATCGAGACGATCTACCGGATCTTCTCGTTCATCGTGCTGGGCACCATCCTGGTTACGGCATCGTTCGTCTACACGCGATACCGAGACCAGTTGAAGCGGTATCTCTGAAGAGGCAGCCACATGCTCCTGCGAACACGCCGAAAGATCGCCCTCGCCCTTGTCTGCCTGATGCTCGGCATCGGAGGCGTCGCCCTGGTGATGCACCCCGACAAGGAGAGCATCAGCTTCGACGCGGTTGTCGAGATTTGGTCGAGCATCATCCGCGATGTCGACCGCTTCGGCCTGACGATTACACAAATCTCTCCGGCGCGGGAGATGGAGATTGGCGAAGAGATCGACAAAGAGGTTACGGCAGACTACGGCCAGCCTGTCCTTTCCGAGCAAGCCGACTATGTAAGCGATGTGGGCCAGGCACTGGTGCCATTCGCCGAGCGAAAGCGGATCAACTACGTGTTTCGCCTGGTTGACTCGCCGGATCCGAACGCATTCGCCCTCCCCGGAGGCCGGATCTACGTGACAACGGGCATGCTGAAATTCGCGCAGTCTGAGGCCGAGCTCGCGGCCGTGCTCGGCCATGAGATCAGCCATGTCGATCTCAAGCATTGCGTCGAGCGTCTGCAATACGAGCTGGCTGCCCGCCGGATAGCCGGCGACGATATCGCCGGCATCGTCAGCATCGGCTACCGTCTCGTTCAGCTCGGATTCAGCGAGGATCAGGAACTCGAGGCCGACACCAATGGCGTGATCCTGGCCGCCAAAGCCGGATACAACCCTCGTGCGGCTATCGCCGTCTACGAACGCCTGGGTGCGCTTGAGGCGGACCGGAAAGCGGACGAGGAATCGCAGAGCACGCCAGCGGAATCGAACTCGCAGACCGTGGCAGGCGAGCTCGGCGGCGCGCTCGCGAAGTCACTGGACGACTACTTCGCGACCCATCCGCCCGCCGCATTGCGAGTACCCTCGATCAAGAAGGCGATCGAGCGGAACGCCGCCGCATGGCGCGGGCGCGAATTCTACGTTGGACGACGGAACTACGCAGAGTGGCGCGCGCGCAGCAAGCGCGAATTCCCCGAGGAAAGGATCAAGTTTGTGCCGTAGTCACGAGATCGCGCCGGTATCGACGTTTCTTGAAAGCAAGTCGTATCTGGGGGTCAGACAACCGCCCCTCAGCGCGTCAGCACGTCCACCAAATGAACGATGTGACGACCGGAGCGGCGCATAGCCAAGCTGATTTCAACATCTCTCATCGATCTCCCGCAGCGCCTGCAAACACTCCCGTATGAACCCGTTGATCCGCCGCCGCTCCGCCTTCATCTCCGCGCTGTAGAACCCGTCGCGCCAATTGCGGCGGCTGCCCTTGGGCGCGCCGATGCCGCGGGCGCCGCCGTGCTGGAAGCAGCGGCGCTTGCCGGCGGCGGGCGGCAGCGGGCAGCGGCCGCCGGTGCGCAGGCGGGCGCCGCAGCGCGGCGCCGTGTCGTCTTCGCCGCTCGTCGGCATCACCCCGCGCGCTCCCGCTCCTCCTCCTGGCGCACCATCACCTTGCCGTCCTCCACGACGCGCACATGCTCGATGCGGATGGTCTGCCGCTGGCGGCCGCGCTGGCGCTGGAAGCGGTCGAGTTGCTTCAGGAACACCTCGGAGAGCCGCACATATTGCCGAATGCGCTCCTCGGCCATGCGCGCCGATTGGATGTCCGCCAGGGCGCGCTGCAGGAGATCCAGGCTGGCGTTATGGGTGGACACCATATGCGTCGCCAGCATGGCCTCGACGGCGTTGGCCGGCGCCAGCTCCTTGAGCGCGGCAATCGCGGAGGTCGCCTGCTCGGCATGCTGGTGCGCCGCGGATGCGCTCGGCAGCCACTGGCAGGTCGCCACCTGATAGGCCAGTCGCTCCGCGAAGCGCGCATTGCCGGTCCCCGACAGGGCGACCGGATCGAATCGATCCTCGACGGCCAGCACTTTCGGCTCG
>DATIXH010000347.1:0-27965 GCA_035518775.1 Candidatus Acidiferrum sp. | reverse complement strand
TCGAGCGCGAAGGCGCTCGCCTGCCGGAATTCCACCCCCGCCAAGGCGGCGATCTCCGGCGCCAGCGGCGCCTTGTCCACGCTGACCACGCGGGCGCCGAGGGACTGCAGGACCCAGGTCCAGCCGCCGGGGCTGCTGCCGAGATCGAGGCAGCGCTCGCCCGGCCCGGGATGGCGGCCGAGCACGGTCAGGGCCTCCCAGAGCTTCAGATAGGCCCGGTTGGGGGGCGCCGTCTTGTCCTCGACGAACTGCGCCTCGCCGTTGGGGAAGGGGCTCGAGCAGTGCGGCGCCGCCAGGAGGGTGGCCTCGTCGAGCAGCGTCCACGAGCCCAGCGGCGCCGTCGGCGCCGGCTGCGGAAAGACCAGCGGCTTCGCGCTCACATGCGGCAGCTGCTCCTGGATCAGCCGGGCCCGCCGATGCAGCCGGCAGGCATAGAGCGCCCAGTTGCGCTGCAGCGCGCGCAGCTTCTTGGCGGCATCGGCGATCGAGGCGACGGCGATTGTCTGCGGATCATGCCAGACGTTCGCCGCCCACGCCGCCGGCGGCGCCTCGCCCTCGACCAGCAGCAGCCGCCCATGCGCCGCCACGACCCGATCCTCGCCCAGCTCCTCCCGCAGCTGCTGCTCATACCCCTCGGCGGCGAGAAAGCCGGTGCGGCCCGGTGTGGTCAAACGGACAGCCCGAAAGATCGAGTCCCCTCCTCCACGAAGTGGGGGAGGGTCAGGGTGGGGGCCATATCAGCCAACGGGATTTCAGTCCTACGCGGCGCGCGCCGCGATCAGCGCGTCCGCCAGTTCGACGAAGCCGGCGCCGCAGCGGCTGCGCGTGACATAGGCGGGCAGGGCGCTCAGACGATCTGCGAAGTCGGTGACATTCGCGACTCCGACCGCGTTCGGGAAGAACGCGAACATCGGCGCATCGTTGGGGGAATCGCCGGCGAACACGAACTCGTCGCGTCGCGCGTCGAGATCGATGCCGAAGCATTCCTGCAGCAGGATGCGCGTCATGCCCAGCTTGTCGTAGCTGCCGAACCAGCCGTTGACGTGGATGGAGCTGACCTTGGCGGTCGCGCCGGCCTCGCCGAACAGCGAGACGATGCGGTCGATCGCGGCGGGCGGCAGCTCCGCCACGTCCTCGCGGAAATCGATGGCCAGATCGGCCTCGCGATAGAGCTGGTCCGAGGCCAGGGCCGCGCCCGGCACCGCCGCCAGGATGCGGTCGCGCACCGCCTCCAGCCGCCGGCGATTGGCGGCCCGCTCCTCGGCCGGTACCAGGAACCGCTTCACCAGCTTGCGCGCCGCCGCGTCGTAGCGGAAATAGAACGCACCGTTCTCGCCCACCACCGCGTCGACCGGCCACATGCGCGCGATGTGGTCGCACCAGCCGGCCGGCCGGCCGGTGATGGGCACCACCAGGAACCCCGCCGCCTGCAGCCGCTCGAGCGCGCCATAGGCGTCGGCCGTCAGCTTGCCGTCGGTGGTGAGGGTATCGTCGATGTCGGCGAGGACGCCGCGGATGCGTCGCCGCGCCGCCACGGGAAAGTTGTCGAGCGGTTGCATGGCGGCGCCGAGCAAAGCCGATTGCGCCGCCAAGTTCAATGGCGCCTGGAACTGCCGGCGGCTGCGCGTAGACTGCGCGGATCTCGAGCGCGCTTCGCGGCCCAGGAAACCAGGAGGACCGTCGCAATGCTGTCCGCACTAGAACGGGTGGTGATGATTTCCGGCGCCAGCCGCGGCATCGGCCGGGCGATCGCGCGCCGTCTCTATGACGACGGCTATCGCCTGAGCCTGGGCATGCGGCCGTCGCCCGCCGCCGACGAGGCGGCCCGCGGCATGGAGGCCGATCGCCTGCTGGTCGCGACATATGACGCGCGCACGGCCAAGAGCGCCCAGGACTGGGTCGCCGCCACGATGGCCCGCTTCGGGCGGATCGACGCCGTCGTCGCCAACGCCGGCATCGCCCTCGATGCCGATATCGAGACCGGCACCGAGGCCGACCTCGACGCCATGTGGGATGTCAATGCGAAGGGCCCGTGGCGCCTGATCCACGCCGCCTTCCCCCACCTCAAGGCGACCGGCGCGGGCCGCATCGTCGGCATCGCCTCGATGTCCGGCAAGCGCGTGAAGGGCGCCACCATGACCGGCTATGCCATGAGCAAGTTCGCCCTGGTCGCCCTCATCCGCGGCGTCCGCCACAGCGGCTGGCCGCATGGCATCCGCGCCACCGCGATCTGCCCCGGCTACGTCGCCACCGACATGACGGCCGACGCCAATTTCCCGTCTGCGTCCATGACGCCGCCCGAAACCATCGCCACGCTCGCCGCCCTCGCCATCGCCCTGCCCAATGAGGCGACGATGCCGGAACTGGCCGTCAACTGCGTGCTGGAGCCTTAGCGGGGAGCTTGATATGTTCCATCTTCGTTCACATATTTGGCATCTGGCTGAGCCGGGCCCACTCGGCTTGGCCGGTCGATCTTTGACATCGTGTATCCGCAACAAGACCGCGCCCCAGTTACGCGAGGGTGCTATGCCTGGGGTTGGGGTTGTGCTCCCGCTGGGCATGGGGTCCTTCGCTCCGATTCGCCTCATGGTGTAGGGGCGACCCCATGTGGTCGCCCCTTTCGGGCTGATCGCTGGATAGAGGGCGCCCACGCGGAGGCCCCCCTACAAACCCCCGACAAACCGCACGGTCGGATCCCCTCCGCTGGGCATGGGGTCCTTCGCTCAAACGGAAGACGCCCGGCCCGCGTAAGCGGGCAATCTCCCTTCTCTATGTCCTCTGTGTCTCGGTGGTGAATCTTCCTTCCCGGCGGTTCGTCCCCGCTTGGCATGGGGTCCATCGCTCGGATCTGGTGCGCCATCGGGCCGACCCCGTGCGGCCGGCGAAATGTGGTATCGTCGGCCGGCATGACGACCGCCCGCCTGACCCCCGGCGACCCCGCCCCCTGGTTCATCGCGCCGTCGCCGAACAACCCGCGCTACCACTTCGACTCTGTGGCTGGGCGCTATATCGCCCTCTGCTTCTACGGCTCGGCCGGCAACCCGGCCATTGCCCAGATGCTGGCGGCGCTCCGCCAGCGCGGCGACGTCTTCGACGACGGCCACGCCTCCTTCTTCGGCGTCGGCGCCGATCCCGCCGACGGGCAGGAGAAGCGGGTCGAGGAGCGCATTCCCGGCTTCCGGCTGCTGTGGGACTTCGGCCTCAAGATCGGCGCCCGCTACGGCGTCTGCAGCGAGCCGGCGGCCACGGCCGAGGCCTCGCGCTACCAGCCGACCACCTTCCTCCTCGATCCCGCGCTGCGGGTGCTGGCGGTGCTGCCGATCGCCGATCCGGCTGCCCACGCCCAGCATCTGCTCGACCTTATCGGCCGTCTGCCGCCGCTGGGCGGCGTGCGGCCCGCCCGGGCCGGCGCCCCGGTCCTGCTGGTGCCGCAGCTGTTCGAGCCCGAGTTCTGCCGCGAACTGATGGCGCTCTACGATCGCCACGGCGGCGAGGATAGCGGCTACATGACCTCCGACGCCGCGGGCAAGACCGTCGGCGTCATCGACTACGGCCGCAAGCGCCGGCGCGACTACGTGATCGAGGACGCCGCCGCGCGCCAGGGCATCCGCATCCGCATCGAGCGCCGTCTGGTGCCGGAGGTGCGCAAGGCCTTCCAGTTCCGCGTCAGCTACATCGAGCGCTACATCGTCGCCTGCTACGACGCCGGCGAGGGCGGCTACTTCCGGCCGCATCGCGACAACACCACCAAGGGCACGGCGCATCGCCGCTTCGCCGTGACCATCAACCTCAACGCCGAGGACTACGACGGCGGCGACCTCTGCTTCCCGGAGTTCGGGCGCGAGAGCTACCGGGCGCCGAGCGGCGGGGCCATCGTCTTCTCCTGCTCGCTCATGCACGAGGCGCTCCCGGTGACGCGCGGCCGGCGCTACGCCGTTCTGCCGTTCCTCTACGACGAATCCGGCGCCAAGCTGCGCGAAGCCAATCTGGGCTACCTCGCCGACGACCGCCTGCGCGACGAGGTGAAGCGCGCGGTCGCGGGTTCCGCCGCCCCCGCAGAGACGTCCCGAACGGGATGACGACCGGTTCCGACAGCCCTGACGAGGCCGCGCGCGCGGCGCGGGACGAGCAGCTGCGGCAGGCCGAGAAGACGCAGGCGGTCGTCCAGCTCGCCGGCGGCGTGGCGCACGACTTCAACAACCTGCTGATGACCATCCTCGGCAACAGCGAGATGCTCACGGCCAAGCTCGAGGCGGGCACGCCGACCCACGAGATGGCAACCTTGATCGCCGAGGCCGCCCAGCGCGCCGCGGACCTGACCCGCCGTCTTCTCGCGGTGGCGCGGCGGCTGCCGCTACGGCCGCAACCCATCGAAGTCGAGCGCTTCGTCGCGGGACTTTCCGAGCGGTTGCGCGGCACGCTCGGCGGCGCCATCGCGGTCGAGCTGGCCTGTGCCGGCGGCCTGCGGCCGGCGCTGGCCGATCCCGCGGCGCTCGAGGTGGCGGCCATGGCTCTGGCAAGCAACGCCCGCGACGCGATGCCCGAGGGCGGCCGCCTGCTGCTCGAGGCGGGGAGTGCGCGCATCGCCGAAGCGCAGGCGCAGCAGCTGGTGGACGTCGCGCCCGGTCTCTACATCGCGTTTGCCGTCACCGACACCGGTACGGGCATGACGCCTGACGTGGCGCGCCGCGCCTTCGATCCCTTCTTCTCGACCAAGCGCGGCGGCAAGGGCAGGGGGCTGGGCCTCAGCACCGTCGAGGGGTTCGCCCGCCAGTCCGGCGGCTATGTCACGCTCGTGAGCGCGCCCGGCAAGGGCACGACCGTGACGATCTATCTCCCGGCGGCCGAAGCCGCCTGACACCGGCACGAAAAAGGCCGCGTCTCCTCGACGCGGCCTCTCCGCTGTACCGCCCTCACGCCGCCCTCATGCCGGCTCGTCCGCCTTCAGGCGCACCAGCTTGCTGAGCAGCGCATCGAGGCCTGCGCCCTCGCCGGCGTGGAGATCGATGCGGCCCACCTTCTCCACCAGCCGCTCGAGGCTCTCGAGCTCCTTCAGCCGCAGGAGGAGCGGGTTCTCCTCCATCAGCTTGGCGGTGTTGAGGAGCGAACGCGTCGCCGCGGTCTCCTCCTGGCGGCGGATCAGGTTGGCCTTCGCCGTCCGCTCCGCCTCCACCACCTTGTTCACGAGCTCGCGGATCTCGCCGGGCAGGATCACGTCCTTCACGCCGAGCTCCGTCACCTCGATGCCGGTCTCGCCCAGGCGCTCGCGCACGAAGCTGCGCAGCTCCGCGTCGAGCACGCTCTTGGCCGAGAGCACCTCGTCGAGCGTGCGGGCCGCCACCGCCTCGCGGATGGCGAACTGCACCAGGCGGTACAGCCACGCATCCACGTCCACGACCGCAGCGACCGCGCGCTCGGGATCGGTGATGCGGCGCAGCGCCGTCAGGGTCACGCGCAGGGCGATGCGATCCTTGGTCAGCATCTCCTGGGCCGTGATCTCGACCGCCTGCGGGCGCAGATCCAGGCGCTTCACCTCGACCTTGCGGTTCACCGTCCAGTAGGTGTGACGGCCCGGCGCCAGCCGCTCCACCAGCCGGCCCTCGACATAGAGCAGGCCGGCCTCGTGGTTCTCGACCACCGTCTCGGCCGCGAACGGGTTGTGCGCGCGGTCGATCAGCGCCAGGTGGCGCGGGTCGACCGTCGGGTCGCTGGCCGTGTCGATGCGCTCGACCGTCACAGCCGTCGCCACCTTCCAGAACACGCGCAGCTTCCACGGGCCGACCAGGTGCGTCGGACGGCCGTCGAGGCTGACGATGGCGAGCTCGTTGGCCCGCGTCTCCACCGCCTCGAACAGCGCAGCCGCCATCTCCGGCCGCTCCGCCTTGATCACGGCGTAGCGCTCGGCCGAGAACTCGGCCTGCACGACCTTGAAGCTCTCGACCGTCAGCTCGCGCTTCGGATCGAACAGACGGTGGCGGCCGGGACCGAGCGCCCGCTCGTAGCGGCCGTTGCGCAGCAGGAGGGCACGCTCGCCGTCCTTCACCGTCACGCGCAGCATCAGCAGAAAACGACTCAAGACACGTCTCCTTTCCTTGGCCCCGCGACAGAGCCGCGGAGCAGGTTCATCTGGAGGACACGGGTCCCGGACGCGTTCTTCCCGCGGGAGCGGCGGACCGGGGCTTGAGCGAGGCGGGACGGCGGGCACACCTCTCCTGTCGCCAGACCGGAGCCTGACGCTCGAAGGGTGGACCCGGCGACCCGCGCAGGCGATATCCGCCGCGGCGCAGGGCCGGTCTCACGGTGTCTCAGTTCGGACGGAAGGCCTTTCGGCCAGGCGACCGGACCGCGACTGAAGCGCGCGTCCGGTTCCCTACAGTGGAATTCAGCGTAACAGGCTGAACCGGAGCGTCGGAGCGGGAGTCGAACCCGCGACTGGATGCTTATCAGGCATCTGCTCTAACCATCTGAGCTATCCTCTTCTTGCGTGATCGACCGGACTCGAACCGGTGCCTCCGGGTCTCCCCGGCGCTCTGCCTCTGAGCTAGCGACCACCATCCTTCGTTCAGCGGAACACGAATACGCACTGCGCATCGCGCCAGCCGGTGCCTCACGAGCCCGCGCACGGGGCTGAGCGAAGGGCCGCGCTTATGACGCAAGTCGAAACGGAATTCAAGATTAAATTCTCCTTTCGCGCGCTTTTGATGCCGATGTGTCGTATTAGTCACAGGAGAATATGCGGCTTGGCGGCAGAGAAGACGATATGGCGGCATCGCGCACGACCCTGGCGTTCATCATCCTCGCTCTTGCGCTCGCCGCCGGCGGGGTCGCCGGTTTCCGGTATTTCTCGCCCGCTCCGACGCAAGGCGTCGGCGCGCTTACGGGCGCGGAGATCCGGGCCCTGGTCTCGGGCAACACGGTCAAAGGCCCCAAATTCTCAGAATACTACGCTCCCGATGGATCCATCCGCGGGCGGGAAATCGAGGACGCGGACGAGGAATATCTGGGAACATGGCAGGTCGATGGCGACCGGCTCTGCGTCGTCTTCCCGAGCCACGACTACAAGAGTTGTGTCGCGGTGACACGAGAGCAGGATGGCGCATACGACTTTGCGGCCGGCGAGCAGCACGCCAAGCGCACGATCGTTGCGGGCAATCCGAACAACCTCTGACCGCTCCTCGCGGAGCCGAGAGTGACGCCTAGGAGGCCGACGCCAGGGCCTGTCCCGCCGCGCATCTCTGCTCCCAGTCCAGGGCCGTGCGCACGATCGCGTCGAGGCTGTCGAGGCGGGGCTTCCAATCGAGAGTCCGGCGCAACCGGCCGGCGTCGGCGACGAGCACGGGCGGATCGCCGGGCCGACGCGGTGCGCGCCTGACATCGAGGCGCGTCTTCGTCCGTCTCTGGACCTGTTCCAGGACCTCGAGGACCGAATAGCCGCGCCCGCAGCCGCAGTTGAACGCGCGACTCGGACCTCCCGCCGCCAGATACTCGAGCGCCTTGACATGCGCGTCCGCGAGATCGGAGACGTGGATGTAGTCGCGGATGCAGGTGCGGTCGGGCGTCGCGTAGTCCTCGCCGAAGACGTCGATGTGGCTGCGCCGCCCGACGGCCGCCTCGCAGGCGACCTTCAGGAGGTGCGTCGCCTTCGGCGACAGCTGCCCGGCGCGGCCGCGCGGGTCGGCGCCGGCGACATTGAAGTATCGCAGCGTCGCGTAGGTCAGATCATGGGCGGCGCCGGCGTCGCGCAGCATCCATTCGACCATCAGCTTCGACGCGCCGTAGGGATTGATCGGCGCCAGGGGTGCGTCCTCGGGGACGGGAATGACGGCCGGCGCGCCGTAAACGGCGGCCGTCGAGGAGAACACGACGTGCCTTATCCCCTTGCGGACGCAGGCGGCGATGAGGCTGCCGCTGGCGCAGGTGTTGTTGCGATAGTACTTGAGCGGATTTCGCACGGACTCCGACACGACGACGCTGCCCGCGAAATGCATCACGGCGTTGACGCCATGCCGATCGATGACGCCGGCGATCGTCCGTTCGTCGCCGGCGTCGCCGCGCACGAACGCGACGCCGGCGGGCAGCAGGCTCGTGCTGCCCGTCGACAGGTCGTCGATGACGACCACGGGATAGCCCGTGTCGCGGAGCGCGAGCACGACATGGCTCCCGATGTAGCCGGCGCCGCCCGTGACGAGTATCCGCATCGTCGTCCTCTCCATCGTAGTCCGGCCCCGTCAGTCGCGCGCGGCGCGGGCGGGCAGCAACAGGTTATCGCTGAATTCAGCCGCGGAGTCGTCGGAAAATCGCTCCTGATATCCGGCCGAGGCGATCAGGTCGTCCGTATGAGCGCCGACCTCGTATGACCTGGACAAGCCGCCGGGCGATGACCAACTCTGCTGGGTCGGTCGCCGAGCCGGCCATTGCGAGGGGAACCCGACGTGACCTCCACCGGCCATCGCTTCCATCCATCGATCCTGCGTGAATACGATGTCCGCGGCATCGTCGGCGAGACCCTGGCCGCCGCGGATGCAGCGGCGCTCGGCCGCGCCTTCACCCTCATGGCCGCGCGCAACTGTCGCAGGGCGCCGCGCATCTGCGTCGGCCGCGACGGCCGCCTGAGCTCGCCGGAGCTCGAGGAGGCCGTCGTCGATGGCATCCGGCGCGCCGGCGGCGACGGCGTCCGCATCGGCCTGGGGCCGACGCCGATGCTGTACTTCGCCGCCAATGTCCTGGATGTCGACGCCGCCGTCATGGTGACGGGCTCGCACAACCCGCCGAGCCACAACGGCTTCAAGATGATGATCGGCCGCCGGCCCTTCTTCGGCGAGATGATCCGCGAGCTCGGCCGCGTCGCCGCCGAGGCCGGGACGCCGCAGCGGCGCGGCGCCGTCGAGACGGTGGACCTGCAGAACGCCTATGTCGGCCGCCTGCTGCAAGGGCTCGCGGGCGCCGACGTCTCCTCGCTCGCCGTCGCCTGGGATCCCGGCAACGGCGCCGCCGGCGAGATCGTGCGGCGCCTCACGCTCAAGCTCCCCGGCCGCCACGTCCTGATGAACGAGACGATCGACGGCCGCTTCCCCGCCCACCATCCCGACCCCACGGAGCCGCGCAACCTCGTGCAGCTGCAGGGGCAGGTCGCGGAGCAGCGCCTCGATCTCGGCATCGCCTTCGACGGCGACGGCGACCGCATCGGCGCCGTCGACGCACGCGGGCGGATCATCTGGGGCGATCAGCTGCTGGCGATCCTGGCGCGTGACGTGCTGCAGGCGCGCCCAGGCGCCACCATCATCGCCGACGTGAAGGCGAGCCAGGCGCTGTTCGACACCATCGCGGCCCTCGGCGGGCGCCCGCTCATGTGGAAGACCGGCCACTCCCTCATCAAGACCAAGATGGCCGAGACCGGCGCGCCCCTCGCCGGCGAGATGAGCGGGCACATCTTCTTCGCCGATGGCTACTACGGCTACGACGATGCACTCTTCGCCGCCGTCCGCCTCCTGCGCTCCATCGTTCAGGCCGGCCGCTCGCTGGCCGAGCTGCGCGACGAGCTGCCGACGCTCGCCAGCACGCCGGAGATCCGGATCGACTGCCCGGACGAGCGCAAGTTCGCCATCGTCGACCAATTGCGCGATCGGCTGGCGGCCGAAGGCGCCACGTACGACGATACCGACGGCATCCGGATCGCGAAGGACGGCGGCTGGTGGCTGCTCCGCGCCTCCAACACCCAGGCCGTGCTGGTGGCGCGCGCCGAAGCCCGCACCGAACAAGAGCTGACCGGCATCATGGCCGACCTGCGCAGCCGGCTCTCGGACCTCGGCGTCGCCATGCCCGCGTGAGCAAGCAACGCGGGCGCGGTATAGCTGGTTGCTTGTGAGAGTGGCGTCCTATGCTGGATGAAACTGGGCACTGAAGTATGATTGTTTTTCTCGTCGCGGCTGGGCACGATTGGTGCCCGGTTGGGCGGTGGGTTCGTCCTTGGCGTGGTCCTCGCTGGTGCCCGGCAACAATTCGGCTCAGGAACTTCTCGTAGCAGCCCTTGATTTCAAGGGCCCTACCGTGGTCCACCTGATGCTCGGGCTACTCGCGGAAAATGCGGCATCGTCCGTTCTGTAGCCCCGTGCGCGTACGGGCGCCTCATCCTAGATATCGCACAAATATCGGGAGCTTGCTGCCGGTCCGGATGGTCGACCAGGCTGGACATCGTCCAGGCTCTCTGCGGCATCCCTTGCCTGAAGCCATCATGCGAAAACTCGAGCTTGGCTCTCTGCCCGATCTGGCGCGCTTTGCGATCAGAGATCAGATTATCGAGCCTTAAAAACCGGCTTTGAGAATGTGGGGTCACTCGTCGTGGAGTCGCCTCCCTTCAGGAGAGGTGGACCTGCTGCGGTGAGGACGAATGCCTGTCCGCGTGATCAGTCGATCCGCACCGGGGCAATTTTCGATTTGCCGGTTAACAAAGAGAATGTCGCAGCATGGATCGCAATGGTCGCGAAACAGAAGGGCGATGTGCCCCGCCCGATCCGCGACATGATGGCCCGCGGGCCCGTTCGTCCGCTATGGCTTGCGTCCTCCGGGTGGAAGCTCGACGCGCGCAGCCGTCTACTGACGTCGGGTAGGTCATATGGTCGCTGATACCTGATCGGTCGCTGCCTATATTCGGCGCCTAACGGTCCATCCCCCTTGAAACCCCGCGGGTCGTTTCCAACCTAGCCTCCTACGAGCCGCCTTGGCTCGTGGGTCCGGGCCCCTCTGGCAGTCGATCGCTCCGTCGGCTGCGATGTCGGACTGTTCCACCTGCCTCGACGCCGCGAACTGGCGTTGGCGCATCTGGAGGGTCCGATGGTCATCACGATCTGGTTTTGGCTCGGCTTCATCGGTTTCGTCCTGCTGCTTCTCGCCTTCGATCTTGGCGTGTTGCATCGCAGGCCGAAGACGGTGTCGGTTCGCGAAGCGCTCCTCCTCAGCTTCCTCTACGTGGTGCTAGCCGGCATCTTCAACGTCGGCGTGTTCCATTTGCTTGGGGAGCAAGCCGGCTACGAGTTCCTGACCGGCTATCTGATCGAGAAGTCACTCAGCCTCGATAACGTCTTCGTCTTCGTCCTCATCTTCACCCATTTCGCCGTGCCGCCGCAGTACCAGCACCGCGTACTGTTCTGGGGCATCCTGGGCGCGCTCATCATGCGTGGCCTCTTGATCGCGGCGGGGGCGGCGCTGATCTCGACCGTGCACTGGATCGTGCTGCTGTTCGGCGCGTTCCTGGTCTTAACCGGCATCAAGATGCTGCTCAGCATCAACGTCGAGCCGGATCTGGCGAACAATCGGATCATTGCCTTCACGCGCCGCCACCTGCGCGTGACGAACGAGTATGACGGGCAGAAATTCTTTATCCGGAAGGAGGGCGCGCTGTGGGCCACGCCCCTGTTTCTGGCGCTGATCATCATCGAGTTCACCGACCTTGTGTTCGCGGTCGACTCAATCCCGGCCATCTTCGCCATCACCCAGGAGCCCTTCATTGTCCTTACCGCAAACGTGTTCGCGATCCTCGGGCTGCGCGCGCTCTATTTCGCGCTCGCCGGCGTGATCCACCGCTTCCACTACCTGAAATACGGCCTGTCGCTGGTGCTCTGCGTGGTGGGCGCGAAGATGATCCTAAACGGCATCTTCGGCGAGAAGGTCATGCCCACCGAGATTGCTCTGGCCACCACCGGAACGCTCATCGGCGGCTCGATCGTGCTGTCGTTGATCAAGACCAAGATGAAGCCACCCGTGCCCGCGCCGGCTTTCACCGGTTGGGTGCCCGGTAGCCCGCAACAACCTGCTAAACCCGAATCTCAATCCAAAGGAGGTGCCACATGAAATGCCCATCCTGCGCTGAGAGCGACCTGGTGATGGCCGATCGCCAAGGAATCGAGATCGACTATTGCGCGAAATGCCGTGGCGTCTGGCTCGACCGTGGTGAGCTTGACAAGATCGTCGAGCGCTCGGCGGCCGAGGCGCGTACCGCAGTCGATCGCACCCGCGGTCGCGACGACGACGATGAACGTGATGGCAGGCGTGGCCGCGACCGGGACGACGATGACGACGGCGACCGTCGGGGTCGACACGGCCGCGATGACGGTCGCCGCCGCCGCGGCTTTCTCGACGACATCTTCGGTGCTTTCGATTAGTCGAGACTCGTTAGGGCCCCTCCCGCATGGCGAGAGGGGCCCTGCAACTTAGAATGCTCTGCGATGACCCTTCGGTCGATCGTCGACGAGTTTAGTGTCGATGGTACCGACACCGCATCAGCGGGGAAAAGGCCAAATTGCCGGCCGAACCGCTCAGTGATGCCGGACCAATTTGGCGCCCAGTCTTGTGCTGGAGTGGCGTCCCCGGGGTGACTCGAACACCCGACCTACGGTTTAGGAAACTGCAGTTCAAGCTTCGCTCAAGCCGCCAGAAATCGTCAGGAGCGCAGAAAAGCAGATATTTCCAGCATCCTCTTGCCGTCACATCCCGCCATGACTACCTAGTGCCGTGGGTACTCGGTGGGTGCTGGCGTAAGGGGGCGATAATGGCAGCGCAAGGACTGACCAAGGGCAGGATCGACGCGGCGAAACCGGCCATGCGCAAGGGCCGGTTGGCGACTAAGCTCATGTTCGACCGGAAGGTGATCGGTTTTGGCCTGAAAGTGTCGCCCGGCGGCAGCAAGACATTCTTCGTGCAATATCGGCAGGGCAGCGGCCGAGCGGCGCCCAAACGGCGCTACACCATCGGCAAGTACGGCTCGCCCTGGACGGTGGACACGGCCCGGCAAGAGGCGCTGCGTATCCTGGGGCGCGTCGTCGAGGGCGCCAATCCCGCTGATGAAAAGAAGCTCGACCCGACACAAACCGTCCGCCGGCTGGCGGAACAGTTCCTCGAAATTCACGTCGCCAAAAAGAAGCCGCGCACCGAGCAGACCTATCGCGCCCTCATCGATCGGCTGATCCTGCCGGAGCTGGGCGCCGTCCGCGTCCCCGACCTGACGGCTGTGCATGTCGGCACCCTGCATTACAAGCTGCGACCCACTCGGGTGACCGCCAACAGGACCGTGACCCTGCTGTCCAAGATACTCGGCTGGGGCCACCGCAACGGTTTCCCGCTGGCTGGGGATAATCCATGCCAGGGACTAGAAAAGTACGCTGAGCGCCCACGGGAACGCTTCCTGAGGCCCAATGAATTGACCCGCCTCGGTGACGCGCTGGTGGCGGCCGAAGCCGATCCTGCAAAACTCTATCAGGTAGCGGCGGTGCGGCTGCTGATCTTCACCGGTGCCCGCATGACGGAAGTCCTCACGCTCCGGTGGCAATGGATCGACCTGGACAAGGGCATCGCCCGCCTGCCGGACAGCAAGAGCGGCGCCAAGACGATCCACCTGTCCGCTCCGGCCCGTGCCGTTCTAGACGCCCTTCCGCGCGTGACAGGCAATCCATATGTGATCGTCGGCGGCAAGACGGGGGCGCATCTGGTCAATTTGGAAAAACCGTGGCGACGCATCCGCAAGACGGCCGGGCTCGACGATGTTCGCCTGCACGATCTACGTCATAGTTTTGCCAGCGTCGGCGCTGGGTCTGGCATGGGGTTACCGATGATTGGCAAGCTTCTGGGCCATTCGCAGCCGCAGACGACTGCGAGATATGCGCACTTGGATCATGACCCGGTGAAGGTCGCCAATGAAGCCATTGGCCGGCGGATCGCCGCCGCGATGGCCGGCAAACCGGCAGCAAAGGTCGTAAAGCTCCGGGGCAAACAGAGATAGCGTACAACGGGTTTGCACATCCGGCTTCAAACTCCACGCGAACGAAGACGAGACGTCCGCTAGCTGGGGATTACCTGCCTTTCTGCGGACGTGGCCAGATAGTCTCTGTGTGAACCAATGTATGGTCCGGCGGTGCGTTGCAAGAGGGTTCGTCGAGTTGGCGGTGAGCGGTCTTGCATCAATGTATCCGGCCTCTAATTTGGAGCTCGATGGGCTCCTGGCCATCATGGAGAGCAGCGCGCCTGCGAGCTCTTTAGCGGACAGGCCTCACGCGCAAACTGGTCCGCCGCGATGGCTGCCGTCAGCGAAAGCTCTGTAGGGGCCGAAGGGAGCTCGTTCACCACGCCATAACGGCGCATCCGACGGCTGACTGGGTTGCTCGGCAGATGACCGAGGCCTTCCCGTGGGACACAGCGCCCAGATATCTGGTGCGCGATCGAGACGCCGTCTATGGCCACGTCGTGAGGCGACGTCTGCGTGCGCTCGGGGTCCGGGATCGACCAACCGCGCCGCGGTCGCCCTGGCAAAACGCCTACGCAGAGCGTTTGATCGGCTCGGTACGGCTCGAATGCACTGACCAAGTGATTGTGCTCGGCGAGACGCACCTTCGCCGGATTGTGGCGATGTATGCCAGCTACTACAACGAGTCTCGCACGCACCTGTCGCTAGTCAAGGATGCGCCGATCGGCCGGCCAATTGAGCGATTTGGTCGCATCATTGCCGAACCCAAGGTCGGCGGATTGCATCACCGCTACGCCCGAATCTAGTTTTCAGTAGGGACATTCCTTTCGCAACGAGCGCTATCCAACAATTTCGCGTGCTTCATTCAGCATGATTGGGTCCGACGAGGTATAGCCGCCATCAACTACCAACGTAGTACCCGTGATGAAACTTGCGCGGTCCGACAGCAGGAACGCGATCGCGTTGGCGACCTCGTCAGGTCTGCCGTCGCGCCCAAGCGGAGTAACAGACGATGAACCGGAGGACGCTGCCGTTGTCATGTCCGTACTTATCCAGCCCGGGGCAACAGCGTTTGCACGAATGTTTCGCGGGCCGAAGTTGCAAGCGAGACTGCGGGTCAGATTTGTCATCGCTGTCTTAGAGGCGGCGTAGGCCATGCTTGCGTAGGATCCGACGAACGCGTCGGTGGAGGCTACCAGCACAATAGAAGCGCCGGATGACAGCCGGTTCTGAAGTCCGAGGGTCAACCGCAGAGCCGAGTTGAGATTTATCTCGAACGTCTGATCCCAAATATTCTGGTCATAATCGGTGAAGCGCTCAAACCGTACCACGCCGGCGTTGTGCACGATGGCTCGGAGCTTTGTCTTCGACAGGTGCTGGATTAGAAGATCCTGGCTTTCGCGGGAAGCCGCGTCGTATTGATGTAGTGTCAGTTTGCGGCCAAGCGCATTGGCGACGTTGAACAGGCTTTCAGCCGAGTCCCGGCGACTGATGAATGTGGCATGAACATCATACCCCTCTCTTAGGAGAGTCTCCGCGGTCGCGCGGCCAATGCCGCGCGACGCCCCGGTGATGAGCGCGACGGGGGTGTCAGTTTCATTCGCCATTGGATCTCCTTCGCTCTTTGACGCCATGCTCCGTCGCTTTGGATTGTCGTCGATGTTGAGCAGAGTGCTGACGCCCTACGTCTTCAACTGGAAGAGCTAATGCAGGATGCGGGCGAGGAAGGCCTTGCTACGCTCGGAACGCGGGGTGGTGAAGAACCGGTCGGGCGGCGTGTCTTCGACGATCTTGCCGTCATCCATCATGATGACGCGGTCGGCGACCTCGCGGGCGAAACCCATCTCATGCGTCACCGCGATCATAGTCATGCCGTCACGGGCAAGTTCCTTCATCACCTCCAGCACCTCGCCGATCATCTCGGGGTCAAGGGCGCTGGTCGCCTCGTCAAACAGCATGAGGATTGGCTTCATGGCGAGCGCGCGAGCGATGGCGACGCGCTGTTGCTGGCCGCCTGAGAGTTGCGCCGGGTACGAGTTGGCTTTCTCGGCGAGGCCGACGCGGGCGAGTAATGCACCGGCGGTGGCAATCGCCTCGTCCTTTGGCACGCCCCGGACCTGGATGGGTGCCTCAATGATATTGCCGAGGGCGGTCAGATGCGGAAACAGGTTGAACCGCTGGAAAACCATGCCGATATCGCGGCGCTGGCGCGCGATATTGCGCTCGGCATCCTCAATCAATTGCCCGTTGCGCTCGCGATAGCCGATCAGATGGCCGTTCACCAGGATGCGGCCCTTCTGGATTTTCTCCAGATGATTGACGCAGCGAATGAAGGTGGTTTTGCCGGAGCCAGACGGGCCGACGATCACGACAACCTCGCCGCGCTTCACTGTCATGGAGACGTTCTTCAGCACCTGATGGTTGCCGAACCATTTCTCGACGTTGGTTGCTTCGACAATGTTCTCACTCATCGCATCACATCCCGGCGGTCTCGCTCATCGCAACACATCCCGGCTCGGCATCAGGAGCCGGCGCAATCGACCGACCATGCTTTCGTTCTGCGCACGGCTGCCCTTGGCTTCGCCGAAGCGTCGGTCGAGGGCGCGTTGTGCAAAGCCCCACAGTGTGGTGAGGGTCAGGTAATAGAGTGCAATTACGCTCAGCAACTCGAAGGAGCGGAAGGTCGCCGAGATCTGAGTCTCGGTCACCTGCATCATCTCCGGCACACCGATCACGCTGAGCAAAGTCGTATTCTTCAGCATGGCATTGAACTCATTGCCCAGCGGCGGGATGATCACCCGCGCCGCCTGCGGCAAGATGATGCGCCGCATCAGCTTGAAATAGGTCATGCCGAGCGACTTCGCGGCTTCCGTCTGGCCATGGTCGATGGATAGGATGCCTGCACGCACGATCTCAGTCATATAGGCGCCTTCGTTGAGGCTCAGCGCGAAAATGCCCGCCTGGATGTTGCCGGGGATAACCACGAAACCGAGATCCATGTCCTGGAAGCGGAAGATGTTGGCGGCCGCAAGGGCGGTATAGACGAACACGATCTGCACTAGCAGTGGCGTGCCGCGGAACAGCCAGATGTAAAACGCCACCACGATGCGGACGCCGCGGAAGCGCGATTGCGTGCCCAGAGCACCGGCAACGCCTAGGGCGGTGCCGATGCTCTGCGAGATAGCGCTGATGGAAAGGGTGAGCCAGAGCCCGTGCAGAAAGAACGAGCTCGGCTCGAATAGATGCTGCGTGAAGATATCCCAGCTGAATTGCATAGTGGGACTTTAAAGCACGCTGCCCTCTATATGCCACTTCTTCAAAATATTGAGCGCGGTGCCATCGGCCTTGATCGCGTCGAATGCTTTCTGGATCGCTTCATGGAGCTCCGTGTCGTCTTTGCGGGTCGCGATGCCGGCCACGATTTTCGCAAAGGGTTCGCCGGCCACTTCGAACGCGTCGGGCGCCTTCAGCAAGTAAAAGCCGGCACTTTCCACGGTAGTGCCGTAGACATCGACCTGGTGAATTTGCAGAGCCTGCAGTGCGTCGGTGTCCTTCGGGAAGATCACCAGATCGGCCGGCGGCTTGCCGGCGGCGGCGAACTTCTTATTCTGTTCCTCAACCAGGCTCTGGATGGTCGTGCCGTTCTGGGCCGCGATCTTCACGCCGGAGAGATCTTCGAGGCTCTTGATGTTCTTTGGGTTGCCTTTCTCGACCAGTAACTGCTGGCCGGAATACATATAGTCCACGAAGTCGACCACCTCGCGGCGTTTCGGCTTATCGAACAGTTCCGAGATGATGGCGTCGCATTGCTTAGCCTGGAGCGCAGGGATGATGCCGTCGAACGGCGTATTGGCGAACTCGGCCTTCACGCCGAAGCGCTTGGCGATGTCCTGGCCAAAATCGATGTCCGAGCCGATCGGCTGATTGTTCTCATCGAAATAGCTGAGCGGCGGGGCGCTGATATCGGTGCAATAGACAATCTTGCCGGCCTTCACGATTGAATCCGGCGCCTTGATGTCCTGCGCGAAGGTATGGCTGCCGATGAGGGCGATGCCGGCAAAGGTGACGGCGGCGGCGACGCGCTGGGTTAAACGTGTGTCGATCATGGTGCCTCCCGGGGCTCAGTTGATACCAATGTGAATTGGTTTAGATTTGACTTACGGATGACACGCTTGCATTTGCAGTGTTCGTGTGTCAACAAAAGCGCGTTTTGAGACCAATGGATCAATGGTATCAAAATGAGTCGTCGGGATCGTGCACTGAACAGCCTCGCGGCACTGCTTGAGCAGCCGGAATTTGCCCAGGGCAGTCAGCTGCCACCGGAACGCGAGCTTGCAACCATGCTGAAGCTCAGCCGCAGCGCGCTGCGCGAAGGCCTGGAGGTGTTGGAGGCAGAGGGGCGCATCTGGCGGCACGTCGGCCAGGGCACCTTCGTCGGCAATCGCCCGACACCGCTCCCGACGGCGCTCACGATGATCACATCGCATACCAGCCCGAGCGAGGCGCTGGAGGCCCGGCTGCTGATCGAGCCGTTGCTGGCGAGGATGGCCGCGCTGCGCGCGACCGACGCGGAGATTGAGCAGATGCAGCGCCTATTGAAGAAGAGCGAGGTGGCGCACGATGCCAAGACCTGGGAGCTTTGGGATGGGCGCTTGCATCGCGCGGTCGCCGAGGCCGCGCACAACGGGTTGTTGCTCTCCATCTTCGATGCCTTCAACGCGATGCGCAGACAGGCGAAGTGGAGCGCGTTGCGCCAGGTGGCGCTCACCCCGGCGCGCCACGCTGCCTATTGCGCACACCACCGCGCCTATGTCGGTGCCATCGCCGGCCGCGATCCCGCACAGGCAGAGGATCTGATGCGCCGCCATATCGAAGCGGTGCGCGAGGGCCTGCTCGGCGCCGCGGCGGCAGCCGAATAGTTTCTAGCGATGCGCGCTCGGCTATTGAGCCGCGCGTGAGAGAGGATCACCGATGACGGATATCACGACGGTTGCCGAGCTATTGCGGCGCGGCGATGCCAAGCTTGAGGCCATCGGCGCGCCGGGCCGCCGGCCGATGAATCGCGGCGAGCTGATGACACTGGTGGACAAGGTCGGCGGGGCGTTGCGCTTGGTCGGCGTCGGTGCCGAGGATGCAGTCGGCATCGTCATGCCGAATGGCCCCGAAAATGCGGCCGCTTTCCTTGCGGTTGCGTGCTGGGCGACCGCCGCGCCGCTCAATCCCGGCTATCGCGAAGATGAGTTCGATTTTTATTTGGCCGATCTTAATGCCAAGGCGCTGATGATCCATGCCGGGCCCGACTCGCCGGCGCGCGTGGTCGCGGCAAGGCGCGGGGTCCGTGTGATCGAGCTGCTGCCGGACGATGCCGGGCCGGCGGGAGCCTTCAGTCTTTCAGTGTCGTTTGGCAATGCTGGCTCGGCGCATCCGGCGCCGGAGCATGTGGCGCTGGTGCTCCACACCTCGGGTACGACCTCCCGGCCGAAGATCGTGCCACTGCGGCACAGCAATCTCGCCGCCTCGGCGAAGCATATCGCGACCACGCTCTCGCTGACGTCGACCGATCGCAGCCTAGTTATCATGCCGCTCTTCCACATCCACGGCCTGATCGGGGCGCTCTCTTCGTCGCTGTATGCCGAGGCCAGCGTGTTCTGCCCGGGAGGCGGGTTCAATGCGCTCAGATTCTTTGGCTGGCTCGATGAGGCTAGGCCGACCTGGTATTCGGCGGTGCCGACCATGCATCAGGCGATCCTCTCCCGCGCCGAGCGTAACCAGGAGATTGTCGCTGCCAGTAGGCTGCGCTTCATCCGCTCCTCGTCCTCGTCGCTGCCGCCGCAGATCATGAAGCAGCTCGAGGACACGTTCCGCTGCCCGGTGATAGAAGCCTATGGCATGACCGAGGCGACGCATCAGATGGCGAGCAACCCGCTGCCGCCGCTCCCGCGCAAGCCCGGCACGGTCGGCATCGCCGCGGGGCCGGACATGGCGATCATGGACCAGGAAGGCAACCTGCTGCCCCGCGGCGCGACAGGCGAAATTGTAATTAAGGGGCCTAACGTGACCTCGGGCTACGCCAACAATCCGAAAGCCAATGCAGAGGCCTTCACCAGAGGCTGGTTCCGCACCGGCGACCAGGGCGTGATGGATGTCGAGGGCTATATCAGCATTACCGGGCGCCTAAAGGAGATCATCAACCGCGGTGGCGAGAAGATCGCGCCGCGGGAGGTCGATGAAGCGCTGATGGACCACCCGGCGGTGTCGCAGGTCGTCACCTTCGGCATGCCACACCCGAAGCTTGGTGAAGAAGTGGCGGCCCTGGTGGTGCTGAAAGAGGGACAGAACGCGACCGAGCCAGAGTTGCGCGACTTCGTCGGCGGCAAGCTCGCGGACTTCAAAGTGCCGCGCAAAATTCTGTTCATGGCGGAGATCCCAAAGGGCGCCACGGGCAAATTGCAGCGCATCGGCTTGGCTGCGAAGCTCGGCCTGACATGAAGTTCTGCGTATACGGAGCGGGCGCAATCGGCGGGCTAGACTAGGCTTGCCAGGAGGGCCGCAAACGCCTGGTTGCCATCGTCCATCCGCTGCTTCGCGGCCGCAGCGTCGAGTGGCCGCTCACTTGGCCTTAAATGGTCAGCTTCATAGCGGTAGATGATGTCAACAGTCTTCATGGAGTGGCTCTCCCAGGAGAGCGGACTCTCCTAAACGACATCGGCGCGGATCAATTTGTCGAGCGTCGCGGTGCGTTCGAGCCCTCCAACTTTGTCCTCGAGGCCATCGGCTCGCAACAAATCGCGCGCCGTTCCATGGGCCCCGACGATGCGTAGAGCAACGCTGCGACCGGTCAGCTCGGCGTGCAGCTCGTGCAGCATGCGCGAGCCAGCCAGGTCGATGTACGGCGCCGCGGAAAGATCGCAGATGGCCAGACGGACGGCGGACGGCGCAGCTTCACGAAGACGGTTCAGCACCGATTCCATAACAGACTCGGCGTTGACGTAAACCAGCGACGCTTCCGGACGAAAGACGATCACGCCGGGCAGCGGCTCGTTCTCGGGATGGCGGTCAAGATCGGAGTAATTGTTGGTGCCGGGAATACGGCCGAGAAACGCGACGTGCGGGCGCGACGCGCGAGCCAGCAACAGCAGGACGGAGGCCAATGCAGCAAGCAGAATGCCCTGAAGTATTCCCAAAAGCAGAACACCCGCCAGAGCGATCATCGCGGCCAAGAAGTCCAGCCGGCTCACGCGCAACATGTAGAGCAATCGGGGAACATCCACCAACCCATACACGGCTGTCAAAACGACTGCTGCCAGCACCGCTTTCGGGAGGTTTTCCAACAGGCCTGTAAGGAAGAGCAGGCACAACGCGAGCGTGATGGAGGCAAAGACAAGCGCCAGCGCTGTGCGCGCGCCCGCCTTGTCGTTCACCGCCGATTGCGAGAGGCCCCCGGCGACGGGATAACCGTGTCCTATCGCGGCCGCGAGATTGGCCGCGCCGATGCCGAGAAGCTCTTGCCTGGGATCGAGAGCGTAACCATGCTTCGCAGCAAAGGTGCGGGCAGCGGATACGCCTTCGATATAGGCCAGCAGCAGACAGCCCGCAGCCAGCGGAGCTATTCCCTCGACATCGGTCAACCGGAGAGCCGGGCCGGCAAAAGTGGGCAAGCCCGGCGGAATTTCTCCCGTCGTCGGCACCTCGAGCGCCGGAAGCCCCAGTAGCGTCGCAGCGGCAATCGAAAGGGCGACAACTCCAAGCGCGACCGGTTTTCCGGGCAGCAGCCGTTCGCCCATTACGAGAAGCCCGATCGCGACCACCCCGATGACGAGAACGATCAAGTGCGTCTGACCGAGCTGCCCGGCAAACAGGAAGACCCGCTCGAAAAAGTTATGGCCACCGCCCTTCACGCCGAACAGGCTGGGCAACTGAGTCATGGCGATGGTCAGGCCGGCGCCGGCCTTGAACCCCACGAGAATGCTGTCGCTGATCAGCTTCACAAGCACGCTCAATCGCAGCAGCCAAGCGATTAGGCATAGCCCCGCCACCGTAAAGGCGGTGAGGCTGGCAATCTGCGCGTAACGCTGCGGGTCCCCCTCGGCCATCGCCCCCACCGTTCCGGCAATCATGAGCGAGATGGCGGAGGTCGGTCCGATGGCGAGCTGACGCGAAGATCCGAGCAGAGCGTAGCCCAGACCACCCAGCAGATAGCCGTAGACGCCGACTTGCGGCGGCAAGCCCGCAAGCCCTGCATAAGCGAGGGAAACCGGAATTGCGTAGGCCGCCAAGGTTATCCCGGCAACGACATCGCCGGGCAGCCAGGCAGAGTGGTATTCAGCCAGCCAACGGGCCGGCGGAAACCACCAGAGCCAAGCTGTTCTTTTCTGGTCTTTCGTCGCATCAGCCATGGGGCGCACGAGCCTAACAACAGCCTAAGCTTCAAGATGGCGGTGCAGGAATGTCCGGCTTCACTGAGAAAGCCGACCTTCCTGCCGTGAGTGAAAAGAATCAGGACATGCTATCGACGGCTTGGCGCACCGGCTCGAGCCTGCAAGAATTGGCGGCGTCGCTGGTTATGGGCAGGTGGGTGAGTGGTCCTAAGATGTGCCAGCCAGTCTGGCCGCGCACGAGGTGGATCTCGGTGCGGCGGTGGCCGTCCGGATCGCGAGCGCTGAGCTCGACGTCGTCGGAACCGTGCCAGGCGACGAAGCGGTAGGAATCCCGCGAGTCGACGGCGAACTCACGTTGTGGGCCGGCGGGATCGAGTCGCCAAATCTCGATGGCATGGCCCTGCTCCTCGCTGTCGAGTATGGCGACAAATCGGCGGCCGCTGCCGTCCAGGTGCGGGCGGTCGACAATCAGGGTGCGGGCGCCTGCCCGCGCATCGACCAGCATGAAGGCGCCGCCTTCCCAATAGGCGACCTCGACCAGGTAGGCGCCGGCGGCGGCGATGAAACCGTCAAAGGTGTAGACCGGGGGGCAGGCGTCGGGATGCTGGCAATAGCCCGGCGGGTTGGTGAGCAGAACCTCCCGGCCATTCAGGAGCTGCAGGTGCAGATCATCACCGATGCGTTGCACGCGGTCCTGATAGGGAGCGATCCGCGGCGCTTCCTGCGTATAGCGCTCGTCCCAGTCGCCGGCGCGGGCCGGGTCGGCCGCCAGGGCGGCCGCGGTGAGGCCGGCCATGACGGCGATCAGGTACCCGTGGGTCGGATGAGCGAACATGGGCTAGGTCCCCGACAGGCGGGGGCTGCCAACAACAGATCGGTCCCCCTCACTTGTTCAGACAAGCGCAGCCCGCGGGAAACCGCCTTGATTCATATCAATCCGCCGTGGCCGGCGGAAACGTCGCTGCGGCCCCCGCGCTCGGCCGCCGCCTCGATACGCAGGACTTCGCGCGACGGCACACCCGTGAGGCTGGTGACGCCGTCGGGCGTCAGGAAGTCGTCGGCGCGAAAGCCGGTGTCGATCAGCAGCAGGCCGTGGGTGCCGGCCTTCACGAAGCGCTTGTTGACTTCGGCCACGCCGAGCCTGGCGCGGCGCTCGATACAGGCGTCGGGGTCGGGGAAAGGTTCGAGATCGAGCAGCGGCGCGCAGTGGGCGCGGATCGCCAGGCCGAACGGCGCATCGAAATGGCTGGTGCCGGGGGGCGCATCGACGAAGCTCTCGAAGATCAGCTTCTTGAATTCGCGGCGCGTCAGGTTGCGCGGCACCAAGCCGTGGCAGTGGCGATCGATCAGAGGGATGTCGACATCAATGGGCACTGCGATACCTCTCGCAAACCTCGTCCGGGCTGAGGTTGGCGATCAGCTCGATCTTCTCGTCGGTACGCCGATTGCTACCGCCCGGTTAGAGACTCGGACCTAGCCGCCTTCTCAGGGTAGAGTCCGGATCCGGCCCATAGGCGGACACCCATAACCTTCTGCTGGATCACGTTCCGCGCGAATCGGCTCATAATCGGTGCTGGCGCGGCTAGGCTGATCCCCGAACACCCGGTACCCGCTCCGGGCCGCCGCGCCGACTGAACCTTGCGGGCGCTGACGCGGAGGGCGCAATGGCGGCTGAACCAGCCATTACTTTTCTGGACTTAGCTTGTGTTATTGGCGCCGATGCGGCGCATGCCCGCACAATCGAAGATAACCTACGTCAGCTGTATCGGGACGCCCTAACCAGCTGGTTTCCGTCGGGTTGCCTTGGTTGGAACCTCCATCTCCATAGGCATCGCATGTTGCCGGATGAGTATCCTCGGCTGGCTGTGCAAGCCGATGGCAGCCTCGACCTGTCTCCGGAATTTGTACTTATCACGCCCAAGGAAATCGTCGAGACGCTTGCTGTCGATAAATGGCCCGAAGCAGACCGGGCACTTGATCTGTTCGGGACCGGCGCCGATGGCGACGCCTGCCGCTTGGTTGCCGAGGGGCCGTTGCCGGACGAGGGCTCGCAGCCTCGCCTGTTTATCGAATCGTTGGCGATAAAACTGAGTGCAGCTTGGCATTTCTGCGAGCGACACGGCTTTCCGATCCCGACCCCGCTCCGGCACCTGTTCATCGCGTGGATCGATCGCGAAAGCACTCTCAACGAAAAGGCCGCGATATTCGCGCCGAAGGGCCGTATTGCGATACCCGACGCCGCCACGGAGATCCAGGCGGCCCTGCATCCTGGGGAGAAACAGCGGGCCATGGCCGAGCTTAAGAACCATGGGAGTGGCGAACTACCCGTCAACTACTACCGCCACTGTGAGAATGTCGACGAAGCAGAAAAGCTGCTGCTACACGCACTTGTGACCGGAGAGCTTGCGGCACTGGTCAGGGTCAATGGCGACGACTGGAGCCTGCCAAAAGGGTAAGACCGGACGTCGGCGCGCCGGTCGCCCAGGACGGCGTTTGGACCCCGAGCGGAAGTCGCGCTGGTGGACTTCTGAAGAGAGCGCCAATACAATTTAGAACTTTGCATCTCCGAAGGCGATCCATCACGTGGCAGACGAACGCGCCCAACGCCGCCTTGCTGCGATTCTCGCCGCCGACGTGGTTGGCTACAGCCGGCTGATTGAGCAGGACGAGGCTGGAACGCTTGAGGCACTGAAGGCCCACAGGGCCGAACTCATCGATCCGAAGATTGCCGAGCATAATGGCCGGATCGTAAAGCTCACCGGTGACGGTCTGCTCGTGGAATTTCCAAGCGTCGTGAATGCAGTGGCGTGCGCGGTCGATATCCAGCAAGCCATGCAAGGCCGCAATGTCGGCCTGCCCGACGACCAGGCAATCTGGCTGCGGATCGGGGTCAATGTCGGTGACATCATCGTCGAGGCAGAGGATATCTTTGGCGATGGGGTTAATGTGGCGGCTCGCCTCGAAGGAATTGCGCCGCCTGGAGGCATCGCCGTGTCCGCGATGGCTCACGATCACATCGGCAATCGTCTCGATTTGCACTTCGAAGACACCGGCCAGCACACGCTCAAGAACATCGACCGGCCGGTCCGGGTGTACCGGGCGATCCTTGACCATCCTCCAGCTTCGCCGCGCCCAGCCTTATCTTTGCCAGACAAGCCCTCCATCGCCATCCTGCCCTTCGATAACATGTCGTCGGACCCGGAGCAGTCGTATTTTGCCGACGGCATCGTTGAAGAGATCACCGCTGCGCTCGCGCGTATTCGGGGATTTTTCGTGATCGCGCGCAACTCGGCTTTCGCCTACAGGGGCAAGTCATTCAATGTTCAGCAGGTCGGACGTGAGCTTGGTGTGCGCTATGTTCTGGAAGGCAGTGTACGCCGCGCAGGCAACCACCTCCGTATTGCCGCGCAGCTGATCGAGACAGAGAACGCCCGTCACATCTGGGCTGAGAGCTTCAAGGGTAACATTGCCGAGGTATTCGACCTGCAGGATAATATCACCGCGCGCGTAGTCGGAGCCATTCAACCATCCATCCAGATGGCGGAGATCGAACGAGCGCGGCGCAAGCGACCGAGCGACCTCAAGACCTATGATCTAGTCATGCAGGCTCTGCCGCATGTGTGGGCGCTGGCCCGCGAGGGGAATGCAAGTGCGACCGAACTCCTGGAGAAGGCGCTTGAGCTCGATCCGGAATATCCCCAGGCGCTGTCGCTGTTGGCCTGGTGCCATGCGCAACGCGCCGTCTACAACTGGAGCTCAACGCCAGAGGCGGACAAGCGAGAGGCGCTGAGATTGGCGGAGCGCGCGGCGGAGCTGAGTGGAGAAGACCCGTTTGTCCTGGCGGTTCTGGCAGCGGCCCACACTGTCGTTCGCAACATTGCGACTGCGGGCATGCTGCTCAAGAGGGCGCTTGTGATCGATCCGAACTCGGCCTTCGCTTGGAATAGAAGCGGCTGGCTCTCTCTCTACTCCAGCAAGGCGGAAGCGGCGGTCGCGCAGTTTGAGCAGGCGCTTCGTCTCAGCCCGTTCGATCCGATGGTCTTCACCTGTTACTTTGGCATCGGATGTGCGCATTTCATCGCCGGGGCGTCGGCACTGGCGGTGGAGTGGTTCCTTCGTGGCTTGGCGGAGCGTCCCCACGCCGTGTGGCTTCATCGCACGCTCATACCGGCGCTGGTCGAAGCTGGCAGAATGGACGAAGCCCTGGAGCGAACGAGGGAATTGTTGTGCGCGTATCCGAACCTGACAATCCGAGCGGTGCGTGAGGCCATGGTGTTCAAAAGCGACGTCATGGACCGCCACGCAGCAGGGTTGCGTCTGGTGGGGGTGCCGGAATGAGTGGGGAGGCCGCTTCGCTGGCACGGCAGCGAAGCGAAGGTAGAGCCGACGCTAAGCGGATGTGGCCGATTGGGCAGACCGCACCGCCGAGCGGAGAAGATTGCTTCGTTCCAGGTGGTCGCTCACGCGGCAAACTGCGCACTCGGCGTTGATCGTGAGATCTCCAGCTCTTCTGGGGTCATGTCGGCTGGCACGTCGGCAAATAGCGGCGTGCTCAGATAGCGTTCGCCTGTATCCGGCAGCATGCAAAGGATGTTTGCATTCTTTGGAGCCTCCGAGCATACGCGCAAGGCTCCGGCAAACGTGGCACCGGCGGTGATGCCCACGAAGATGCCTTCCTTGCGCGCCAGCTCTCCGGCATAGCGGATCGCCTCAGCGCCCGGGATCGGGATGATGCGGTCGATGACCTTCATCTGCACGGCATCTGCGGTCAGTTTCGGGATGAAATCGGGCGTCCAACCTTGCATGGGATGCGGCTTGAACGCCGGGTGTGGCGATGCGGCTGATCCGTCGGCATTGCGGGCCTGCTCGACTCCGCTGCCCAGAAGCTGCGCATCTTCGGGCTCACAAACAATGATCTTCGTATGAGGCATCTCCTTTGCAAACACCCGCGAGACGCCTTTCAGCGTTCCGCCGGTGCCGTATCCCGTCACCCAATAGTCGAGTTTCTCGTCCTTGAAGTCGGCGATGATCTCCCGCGCGGTCGTGCGCGAATGGACGTCGGCATTGGCCTCATTCTCAAACTGGCGGGTCAGGAACCACCCGTGCCTATTGGCAAGCTCGGCAGCCTTGGTCACCATTGCCACGGCGCGCCCTGCTGCCGGAGTTAGCACGACCTTGGCTCCGAGGAAGCGCATGAGCTTACGTCGCTCGACGCTGAACTGCTCTGCCATTGTCACCACCAACGGGTAGCCCTTCTGGGCGCACACCATCGCGAGCCCAATACCGGTGTTGCCGCTTGTTGCCTCGATGACGGTTTGTCCTGGCTTGAGCTGCCCAGACTGTTCGCCCGCCTCGATCACGCCCAGCGCCAGTCGATCCTTGACGGACCCCAAAGGATTGAAGGCTTCGATCTTGACGAAGAGATTGACGCCCGCGGGCGCCAGCCTGTTGATTCTCACGACGGGCGTATTGCCGACCGTTCCGAGAATGGTTGAGAATTTGGCCATTCGTTGCTCCACCTGTGACATGACATTTTTGTCTCAAGCGACCCCTCGGACAAGCGAAATGGCAGCTGCCTAAACTTCCGCAATTGGCACCACCCGGAAGTACTCACAGGCGCGAGGCATGACCGCTATCGGAGGCAAATCCGACGCGGCGCGGAGATCAGCCATTCGGCAGAGTGTGACCCCAAGCGGCCATCCGGGGAGGGCGGAGCGGCGCATGGACGACAACGGTGATCCAGACGTAAACTTGACGATGCCTGGAGTTGGTAATAGACGCCGTTTTCGGGGGCAAGTGGGGAGAATGACGTGATGCCGCCGCCAGTGCCACTGCCAGGCAAGCCGATCTACTTG
>DATIXH010000346.1:0-17020 GCA_035518775.1 Candidatus Acidiferrum sp. | reverse complement strand
TAGCCCGAGCCCGCGAACAGCGGCTTGCCGCCCTTCCAGATCGACTGGTGGCAATGCATGCCCGAGCCGTTGTCGCCCTTCACCGGCTTCGGCATGAAAGTCGCCGTCTTGCCGTAGGAATGCGCCACGTTGTGCACGACGTACTTGTAGATCTGCATGTTGTCGGCGCACTTCACGAGCGTGGAGAACTTGAGGCCCAGCTCGTGCTGGCTGGGCGCCACCTCGTGGTGATGCTTCTCCATCTCCAGGCCCATGTTGGCCATGGTCGTCGTCATCTCCGCGCGCAGGTCGGAGGCGGCGTCGACCGGCGGCACCGGGAAGTAGCCGCCCTTGATCGGGGGCCGGTGGCCGTGGTTGCCCTGCTCCATCTGCCTGCCGGTGACGTACGGGCCTTCGTCGGAGTCGAACTCGTAGAAGCAGCGGTTCATCGAGACTTCGTAGCGCACGTCGTCGAACACGAAGAACTCGGCCTCCGGTCCGAAGAAGGCGGTGTCGCCGATGCCCGTGGTCTTCAGATGCGCCTCGGCGTGCTTGGCGATCGAGCGCGGGTCGCGCGCATAGGGCTGTCCCGTGAGCGGCTCGTAGACGTCGCAGAAGATCACCAGCGAGGTCTGCGCCGCGAAGGGGTCGAGCACGGCGGTCTTGCAGTCCGGCATCAGCGTCATGTCGGATTCGTTGATCGCCTTCCAGCCGGCGATCGACGAGCCGTCGAACATCACGCCCTCGGTCAGCAGCTCCTCGTCGACCGTGGCGACGGTATGCGCCAGGTGCTGCCACTTGCCGCGCGGATCGGTGAAGCGGAAGTCGACATACTTGACCTCCTTCTCCTTGATCGTCGCCAGCACCTTCTTTACGTCGTTAGCATCAGCCATGGTTCTTGTTTCCTTCGTTTCGATGTTGGGTTCGTAGGGGCGACCGGCAGGTCGCCCGCGGTGCGGACGGGCGACCTGCCGGTCGCCCCTACAAGGCGTCCGGCCCGCGTTCGCCGGTGCGGATGCGGATGACTTCCTCGACCGTTGAGACGAAGATCTTGCCGTCGCCGATGCGGCCGGTGCGGGCGGCCTGCTGGATGGCCTCGCAGGCGCGTTCCACCTGGTTGTCCTCCAGCACGATCTCCAGCTTCACCTTGGGCAGGAAGTCGACCACGTATTCGGCGCCGCGATAGAGCTCGGTATGGCCCTTCTGGCGGCCGAAGCCCTTGGCCTCCGTCACCGTGATGCCCTTGATTCCGACCTCGTGCAGGGCCTCCTTCACGTCGTCGAGCTTGAACGGCTTGATGATGGCTTCGATCTTCTTCATGGGCGTCGGTTTCTCCTCCCGCGGGCGGCAACCAGCCCGCGGGCACCGGCCCGCGAAGCGGTCACGCTCCTTGATGCAATCCCTATGCCAGTCAGCCCGTGCGGCTAACGACCTGAATCCATTATGCTGCTGTCGGCGGCCGCAGGCGAGTCCGGAGACAGCCGGCGGACCCTGCACAGAAATTCATCAGCCTGCCCAGAAATCGGGCGGCAACCGGATTCGAAGCGGGCAGAACGGCGGCTGATGCGCCGCTACATCTCCAGCCGCACGCCGGCAGTGACGGTGTGGACTTCCTCGAACCGATTGGCCACCTCGGCCGTGTAGTTGAGGAAGGGCGAGATGCCGTCGGGCAGCACGAACACCACGCCGCCGCCGACGTTGAAGTAGTCGCGGTCGGGCGGATCGGTCTGGAACGTGAAGCTCGTACCCGCGGTGTCCGTTGCATGGACGTTGCGGCGATCGTTCAGGAACTCGTGCACATATTCGGCGTTCACCTGCGGCACCACGACACCGAAGCTGGTGCTGATGGCGACCGACCCCTGGAAGCCGACGGTCGTGGTCAGCGAGTCCTCGACCTGGTCCTCATAGTGCAGGGCCATGGGGGTGCCGCTTTCCGAGAAGTCGCTGAGTTCGGTGCGGAGATAGTGGATGCCCGCGCGCGGGCCGATGGTGAAGTTGTCGAAGCTGAAGTCGTAGCCGCCGCTGACGCTGCTCTGGAATTCGAAGCCGAGTGTATCGCCCTTTGCCTTGGCGTCGAGAACGTTGCCGTTCGCCACGACCGTGCGGTCGAGGTCGTAGCCCTTGCCGGCCAGGCCGATCACGCCGTCGATGAAGCTGGAGTCGCTGGGATAGTACGACCCGTAGAGCAGGCCGCCGAAGGAATTCTGCTGGAAATCGCCGCCGTTATGGCGGAAGTCGCCGTTGGTGTAGTTGTAGTTGAGGGCGCCGCCGATCAGGCCCCAGCTCATCGGGCTGTCCAGGCCGACGGTGAAGCCGGCGCGGTCCGAGTCGAAATCGGCCTCGGCCGCGCCGTCATAGAGCTTCTTCTGATAGTCGGTAGAGACGAACAGGTTGAGGCCCTCGAACGGCATCGTGTCGGCCGCGGCGCCGCCCGGCTGCACGCAGCTGGCGTTCTTGTCGGCCTCGCACTGGGCTTCGCGCATCCGCTGCTGGACGCTCGGCGGCAAGCCGCCCTGCTGCACTTCCACCTGCCCGCCGACACCGCCGGCAGCGCCAACTGAGCCGCACCCTCCTCCTGGTGGTCCGCTGCTGCCGCAGCCGTCAGGAAAGACGATCTCATCGACTTGTTCCTGGAAGCTCTGGGCGTGCGCCGGCTGGGCGAAGCCCATGGCCACCACCGCGACGGCACCGATGCCGGCCAGCCCCGCGACCGTGTTGCCCACGACAGCCGCCGCGCGCTCATGCGTGCTGCCGTCAGAAACGACGATATTCAATCCACCCTTCGACATGCCTGATGTCTCCCCCAACAATGGCAGTCGCCCACGGCCTAGCGCTTGCAGTGGCTTAGGCCCACTCCTTGAAGTGACTACTAAACCACGAGACGACCCCGTTAAGCAATGTTTCTCACAGGCCTGCGGCGTTACGCCACTTTTTTCTGCTGCAGCCAGCTGCGGATGCGCTCGCAGGCCGCCAGGATGTTGTCAACGCTGTTGGCGTAGGAGAAGCGGAGATAGCCCTCGCCGTAGGAGCCGAAGCTCGTGCCGGCGATCACGGCCACGCCCACCTCTTCGAGCAGCGCCAGCTCCAGCTTCTTGGCTGGGAATCCGGTCTTGCCGATGTTGGGGAAGGCGTAGAACGCGCCGCTCGGATCGACGCAGGAGAATCCCGGGATGGTGTTCAGCTCGCGCACGATGATGCCGCGCCGCTCGTCGAACGCCTTCATCATCTTGGCGACGTCGTCCTTCGGCCCCTGCAGGGCGGCGATGCCCGCCCACTGCGCCGCCGCGTTCACGCAGGAGTGGCAGTTGATGGCGAGCCGCGTGGCGTGCTCGGCCAGCGCCTTCGGCCATACCGCGTAGCCCATGCGCCAGCCGGTCATGGCGTAGGTCTTGCTCCAGCCGTCGAGCATGATGACGCGGTCGCGCAGGGACTCGTACTGGAGCAGGCTGGTGTGCACGCGCCCGCCATAGAGCATCTCGCTGTAGATCTCGTCGCTGAGGATGGCGACGTCCGGATGCTTCTCGAGCCCCTTCACCAGCTTCTCGATCTCGTCCTTCGAGCTGGTCCCGCCCGTCGGATTGGCCGGGCTATTGAGGATGATGAGGCGCGTCTTCGGCGTGATGCGCGACAGCACGGCCTCGGCGCTGAAGCCGAAGCCGTCCTTCTCGAGCAGCGGCAGCGGCACCGGCGTCGCGCCCGTGAACTTGATCACGGACTCGTAGATCGGGAAGCCGGGGTTCGGATAGATGATCTCGGTCCCCGCCTCGCCGAACATCAGCGTGGCGAAGAACATCGTCACCTTGCCGCCGGGCACGACGACGATCTGGTCGGGATGGACGGTCACCTGGTGTCGCCGCTGCAGGTCGGCCACGACCGCCTCGCGCAGCGGCAGGATGCCGTTGGCCGGCGTGTAGCCGTGATGCCCGTCGTGCAGCGCCTTGACGGCCGCCTCGACGATGTGGTCGGGGGTGCGGAAATCCGGTTGCCCGATGCCGAGATTGATGATCGAGCGCCCCTGCGCCTCCAGCGCCTTGGCGCGCGCCAGCACCTCGAACGCCGACTCCGTGCCCAACCGCCCCATACCCGCCGCCAGCTTCACCATTGCTCGCTCCCTAGCCCTTGCCGTCGCGCGCCGATCCTAGAAAACAGCATAGCGCGCCAGCCCCCCGCGCGCGACCCGTCCCGTTCCGGGCGCGACAATTCCCGCGCGACAAACAGCAGGCCCGCGGCATTTGGCCCCTTGTTCGCCCTTGCACTATGACGGTCCCGTGGCACAATCGCGCCGCAAAAAAACCGAGGGAGATTGCAACCATGGCCCGTCGTCAACTCGACCGTCTCCGCCGGTCGACGCCCGATCTGGTGCGTCTCGACCCCCTCTCGACCGAAGTCCGCACTTGGCTCGACGAAGCCTATGCGGCCGTGCGCGAGGTCGACGCCGCCGAGGGCGTCATCCTCAAGCTGCACGAACACTCGCTGCGCGACCCGCGCTTCAAGGAGGTCGCCAGCGCCGAGATCCTCCACACCATCGAGCGCGCCCACGCCACCGCCGAACTGATGCAGCGCGCGGGCTTGGCAGGCTAGCGCCTGCACCGGCGCGCGCCGCGCGCTGACGCTCCGACCGGCGGCGTCAGCCGTCGCGCGCCGCCGCTGCGCCGCCGTTCCCGTTCCCCGCGTCGCGCTCGCGGTGCAGGTCGATGAGCATGCTCGTCCGCACGAGGTCCGAGAGGTTGCGTGCCTGCATCTTCTCCATGACGCTGGCGCGGTAGTGCTCGACCGTGCGCGGGCTGATGCCGAGGCGGTCGCCGATCGCGGCATTCGAGAACCCTTCGATCACCAGCGCCATGACCTCTCTCTCGCGCGCCGTCAGCCGCTGCAGCCGCACCGCCAGTTCGCCGGCGCGGCCGCGGGCGGCGCGCTCGGCATCTTCGCGCAGGAGGGCCTGGCGCAGGCTGTCGACCAGGAGCGCATCGTCGATCGGCTTCTCGAAGAAGTCGACGGCCCCGGCCTTCACGGCCGCCACCGCCATGCGGATGTCGCCGTGCGCGGTGATGAAGATCATCGGCAGCGCATGGCCGCGTCGGGCCAGCTCCTTCTGCAGATCGAGGCCGCTCATGCCGGGCAATCGCACGTCGGCGATGACGCAACCGAGCGCGTCCGGCGCTACCGCGGCCAGAAACTCCTCGGCCGACAGGAACGTACGGCAGGCATAGCCGAAGGTGCCCAGCATGAGCCGCAGCGCGTCGAGCACCGCCGGCTCGTCGTCGATGATGAAGACAGGCCCCTCACGGGAGGTGGCGTCACGCACGCTGGCTTTGGGCGACTGCATGGCAGGGCCAGCTGAAGCGGAATTCCGTGCCACTCGGGCCGGTGCGGGCGAGCCACAGCCGCCCGCCCCAGGACTCCACGAGCGAGCGGCAGAGCACGAGCCCGAGGCCCAGCCCCTCCGGCTTGGTCGTGTTGAACGGCTTGAACAGGCTGTCGGCGACGTCGGCGGGAATGCCCGGGCCGTTGTCGCGCACGCTCACCTCCACCTGGCTCCCCTCGGCCGCGGTCTCCACGCCGACATGCACGATCCGCTCCTCGCCCTCGATCCTGGCGAGCGCATCGAAGCTGTTGCGGAAGAGGTTCAGTAGCACCTGCTCGACCTGGATGGGATCGGAGGTCACCGTCACCGGAGCAGAGCCGAAGTCCGTCACGATGCGCACGCGCGCCCGCGTCGCCTCGAAGCGCGCCAGCGCCACCGCCTCCTCGATGGCGGCCCTGAGCTCGATGACCTCGCTGCGTCGTACGCCCTGGCTCAGCATGCCGCGGATGCGGTTCAGGATGCTGCCGGCAAGGTCGAGCTGCGTGATCGCCTGCAGCAGGGCGTCGATCGCCGGCTGCGCGGCGCTGCCGCCGGCCGTCGCCAGCCGTTCGCCGGCGCGCACATAGGCGCGCGCCGCCGTGATCGGCTGGTTCAGTTCGTGCGCCACCGCCGTCCCCATCTCGCCCAGCAGCTTCAGGCGGGAGACGTGCACGAGCTCGGCCTGCTTCTCGCGCAGCCGCATCTCGCTGCGCCGGAAGGCCGCCTCGGCCCGGAAGCGCTCGCTCACGACCACGCCGGTCAGCAGGCCCGTCAGCGTCAGGATCAGCATGAGCAGCTGGAACTCCATGAGCGACCACGCCGCATAGTTGCGCCACTGCATCGTCAGTATGACGGCGAGCTGCGCCACCGCAAGCGCCAGGCAGGCGCCGTTCAGGCCGTAGCGGAGCGCGGCCGCCACCACCGGGAGGAACATCAGGTAGAACCACTTGAACTCGTCCGTGCTCTCGAGCCCGAACACGATCCATGTGCAGGCGCAGATCAGGATGCCGATGCCGACGAGCGGCCCCTCCGCGGGAATTCTTTCCGGGTCGCGGTCTCGGCCTCGAGCGAACGACGTCGCGAGGCGCAGGATCAGCGGCGTGATGACGGCGATGCCGATCATGTCGCCGACCCACAGCCGGATCAGGCTGAGCCAGGCGGCTGCGCCCTCCGCCTCGCCAAAGAACACGAGGAGGCCGGCCTCGGCGCAGGCCATGGCGGCGCTTGCCCCCGCCGCCGTGACGAACAGCGCCACCAGGTCGCGCAGCCGCTCGAGCCGGGGGTCGCCGCGGAGCAGCCGCCCGAAGACCACGGCGCCGCCGCCATAGACCGCAGTCACCGCCGCCGCCACGGCGAGACGCGGCACCCACCCCTCGATGCCGTGCCGGATCAGCGCCTCGCTGAGCACCGCCGCCGGAAACAGCCAGAGCGCGTAGCGCCAGTCGGCCAGGATCAGCAGGGCGAGGCTCATCCCGATGGCGGGATTCCAGGGCGCGATGCCCGACGGCCCGAACCAGCGCACATAGCTGAGGAAGTCGAGCAGCAGGTAGGCCGCCAGGATACCCAGGCCGGTCAGGGCGAAGTGCGCCCACGCCCCCCGGTCGATGGTGGCCAGGGCCGGAAGGCGGGCAAAGCGGACCGCGGAAGCCACAGCGGCATCTCCTCCCCAGGCCCGGCAGCCTGTGCGGCGGCCTCGCCGCGGTAGCTGGACCCGAGGCGTCATCATAGCCGTTGGCGGTGGCGTGCTGAACCGGGTTCTCGGGGCCGGACCGCGAAGGTTGCGGGCGGGAAGGGGCAAAGAAAATCCCCTCGGTCCATGCGGACCGAGGGGTCAGTGACTTGAGGTCAGTACTAGAGGCTCGAACCTAGACAGGGCAGCCATCGCCCGCAATTCGGTCCGCTACCAGGGGATATCTACCTAGGGATATGCCCGCATGCCCGCCAGAAACCGCATCCTGTAGATTCCTCGCGAGTCCGGAGTCGGGGAAGACCGGACGGAAGGGGGATGGCGCGCCGCGCTCAATCGGCGCCCTCGACCGCCCGGTCGGGAAGAGCAGGGGACACATCATCATGTCTGATCAGCAGAGCGTGCAGGGCGTGACCTATGAAAAGGTCGGCGCCGAGTATTTCGAGAAGCGGGGCCTCCGGCGTTTCGCCGGAGTGTGGTCGTTGTGGGCGCTCGGGGTCGGCGCCGTCATCTCCGGCGACTTCTTCGGCTGGAACTACGGTCTGGCGACCGGCGGCTTCGGCGGCCTGTTCGTCGCCACGCTCATCGTCTCGGTCATGTACATCTGTCTCTGCTACAGCCTGGCCGAGATGGCGCCGGCGCTGCCCCACACCGGCGGCGCCTATTCCTTCGGCCGCACTGCCATGGGGCCGTGGGGCGGCTTCCTCACCGGCCTCGGCGAGAACATGGAGTACGTGATCACCCCCGGTGTGATCATCGTCTCCGTCGGCGCCTACCTGCAGTCGATCTTCGGCACGCCGCCGGAATGGCAGTGGGTGTGGTGGGTCGGCGTGTTCGTCATCTTCGTCGGCCTCAACATCTGGGGCGTGGAGCTGTCCTTCAAGTTCACGATCTTCATCACCTTCCTGGCGATGGCGATCCTGGTGTTCTTCTTCCTGGCGGCGCTGTCGGCCTTCGACTTCAGCAAGCTCGCCCTCAACATCGGCATCGGTCCCGACGGCGCGGCCGTCGCCCTGCCGGACGGCGGCGGACCCTTCATGCCGTTCGGCTGGACCGGCGTTTTCGCCTCGCTGCCGTTCGCCATCTGGTTCCTGCTCGCGATCGAGCAGCTGCCGCTGGCGGCCGAGGAAAGCCATGCGCCGCAGCGGGACATGCCCAAGGGCCTGCTGTGGGGCATCCTCACGCTCGTCATCCTCGGGTTCCTGACCCTGCTGTTCAATTCCGCCGTGCCGCCCGGCGCCTCCGTGCTGGGCGCCTCGGCGCAGCCGCTGCTCGACGGCCTGATCGGGATCTTCGGCGAAGGGCTCGGGACAAAGGTGCTGGCGCTCCTGGCCGTGGCCGGCCTGATCGCAAGCTTCCACACGATCATCTACGCCTATGGCCGCAACATCTACTCGCTGAGCCGCGCCGGATACTTCCCGCGCTGGATGTCGCTGACCCACGGCGAGCGCAAGACGCCGCACGTGGCGCTCATCCTCGGCGGCGTCGTCAGCCTCGGCTTGGCGCTGCTCATGACCTACGCCTTCCCGGGCACGACGGTGGGCGCGGCCCTGCTGAACCTTGCGGTGTTCGGCGCGGTGATCTCCTACGCCATGCAGGGGCTGTCCTTCTACATCCTGCGGCGCGATTTCCCCAGCATCGAGCGGCCCTATCGCAGCCCGCTGGGCAGCGCCGGCGCCCTCGTCTGCACGCTCATCGCCGTGATCTGTCTCATCGCGATGTTCCTCAACGAGGCCTATCGGCCCGGCCTCTACGGCGCCGTGGTCTGGTACGTCCTCGGCGTCCTCTACTTCGCGTTCATCGGCCGGCACAAGCTCGTGCTCTCGCCGGAGGAAGAGTTCGCCATGAGTCACCGCAAGGCGTAGTCGCTCGCGGGGGGCGGGCGATGGCGCGTTCGGCCGACGTCATTGTTTCCGCAGGGGAAAGAAAATTTATGACGCGGAATCGCGACCGCGAGGCGCCCATGGAGCGGGCGCGCCGCGGGCCGGTCGTCGTCGGCCGCTTTCAAGCAAGGGCGGCGGAGGTGGGAGCGCACGGCCGGGGGCCCTCCGCGATCCCATCCTGCTCCGCCACGAGGAGAAGTCTGGGAAAGAAGGGAAGCGAACATGTCTGACTTGGCAGGCGCACTGAACGTGCTGTTCACGGAGTTCTACTACTGGGTCACGATCGTCTTCATGTTTCTCATCCACGTAGGATTTTGCACCTACGAGGTCGGCGTGTCCCGCCGCAAGAACCATCTGGCGACGCTGCTGAAGAACACGATGGTGATCCCGACGGTCGGGGTCAGCTTCTATCTGTTCGGCTGGTGGTTCTACTCGGCCATGGTCAACGGCCCCGGCATCACCGGCGGCATCGTCACCTCGCACTTCGCCGAGCCGTGGAACGAGCTGATGGCGGCACACATGGGCGGCAAGCCCGTGAACGCCAACCTGACACCCGCCGACACGGCCCTGTGGGCGCGCCTCAACGGCGTGTTCTGGGGTGCCTTCCTGCTGTTCTCCTGGACGACGGCCTCGATCGTCTCGGGCTCGATCATCGAGCGCGTGAAGTCGGGTGCCTTCTGGATCATCGCGGTCCTGCTGGGCTCGATCACCTGGATCATCGACGCGGCCTGGGGCTGGCATCCGGCCGGCTGGATGGTGAAGCTGCTCGGCTACCACGACGCCTACGCCTCGGGCGTGGTGCATGCCATCGCCGGCGGCACCTGCCTCGCCGTCCTCATCAACCTCGGTCCGCGCATCGGCAAGTTCCGCGCCGACGGCACGCCGCGCAACATCCCGCCGCAGAACGTGTGGCTGGTGTGCATCGGTCTGTTCCTGATCTACACGGGCTTCTGGGGCTTCTACGCCGCCTGCAACATCCCGATCTTCGACGTGCAGGCCGGCGACGGCGTCTTCTACTCGGCGACCAACATCTACCTGCAGCCGACCACGCTCTCCGCCATCACCTTCAACTTCATCCTGTCGCTGTGCGGCGGGTTGATGGCCGGCTACATCGTCTCCAAGGCCGACGCCTACTGGACCTTCTCCGGCGGCCTCGCCGGAGTCATCGCCTGCTCGGCCGGCAACGACCTCTACCACCCGATCCAGGCGCTGATCATCTCGGCGATCATCGTCGTCATCATCTACAAGCTGCACTATTGGCAGGAGCGGCGCTTCAAGATCGACGACGCCGTCGGCGCCGTCGCCGTGCACGGCTATGCCGGCTTCCTCGGCGTCGTTGCGGCCGGCTTCGTCCTGTGGGGCTATCCGTCCTCGCCGGATGCGCTCCTCGGCCATGACCAGCCCTGGGCGAAGGTCACGCCCTGGGGCCAGTTCATCGGCGCCATCATCATGTTCTGGGTCCTCGGCTTCATCCCGGGCTACGTCGTGTCCTGGATCCTGAAGCAGCTCAACCTGCTGCGCGTGCCGCGCGAGGTCGAACTCGCCGGCCTCGACCATCAGGTCTTCGACACCATGGTCGAGGAGGATCGGGAAATTCAGGGCGTGCTCGAGCAAGCCCGCCTGGCGCCCGCCGAGTGACCGCGAGACAAGGGAGCACGACACCATGAATACCGGAAACATTACGGACTGGAACGGCAACATCATGGACATCGGCCCGATCTATCCCTTCGTGGGATGGGAGACGCTGATGGTCATCATCGCCGTCGTCTTCTGGCTCGGCTGGCACTACCTGCAGATCCAGATGGAGAACCGCATGTTGGAATCCGAAGCGCAGAAGCTGCGCCAGGGCGACAACCTGCAGAAGGCGATCGCGTCCGAGCACGCGCCCGAGCGCATGTAGCCTTGAGGGTTTGCAAGGGCGGTGCGTCCGGCTTGTCCGGGCGCGCCGCCCGCATGTGGCGAGCCGACTAGGCCGAGCCCGGTTCGCGCGTGCCTGTCGGCAGGAACTGCCGCGACAGCGCATAGTAGATCGGCTCCCGACAGAGCAGGCGCGAGACTCCGTATCCGATCAGCGACGCCGTCATCAGCGGCAGGATCATCGTCTGGTTGTTGGTCATCTCCATGACGATGACGAAGGCCGTGATCGGGGCCTGAACGACGCCGGCGAAATACCCGACCATGCCGAGCAGAACGACCGCGCCTTGCGGGGCCGCCGGCGTCAACCAGGCCAATGCGGCGCCCAGCCCGGCGCCGACCGACAGCGAGGGCGAGAAGATGCCGCCGGGAATGCCGCTGACTGCGGCGAGCGTCGTCGCTGCCAGTTTGGCAAGCCCATACCACCAGGGGAGGGCCGCGGAACCTTCGAGGGCCGCGCGCGCCTCGCCATAGCCGGTTCCGTAGACGAGGCCACCGGAGACGACGCCGATGCCTGCCATGGCCAAGCCGCAAGCGGCCGCGAAGACGTAGGGGTGGCGCTTGAACAGCCCTCCGGCGGCCGCCGGCAGACGCCGCACGGTCGTCACGACGATGACTGTAAAGGCCGCACCGAGAAGCCCGCCGGCGACACCGCTGATCGGGGCAGCCAGCCAGGACTCCCATGCGACGAGCGAGGCTTCCGTGTTTCCGAAGTAGCTGTAGTTGCCCAGGATCGCCAGCGACGCCAGGCCGGCGAGAATCACCGCCGTCAGCACGACGCCGCTGGTCCGATGCTCGAAGCCGCGCGCCAGCTCCTCGATCGCGAAGACGATTCCGGCGAGCGGCGTGTTGAAGGCGGCCGCGACGCCCGCCGCGCCGCCGGCCAGGATCATGCCATCGCCGCGGCGCATGCCCACGAGCGTGCCGGCGGCCAGCATGATCGCCGCGCCGACCTGCACCGTCGGGCCCTCGCGCCCGACCGATGCGCCGACCAGCAGGCCCAGCAGCGTCAGCACGATCTTGCCGCCGGCCACCCGCAGCGACAGCAAAGCCCTGCGCGTCTGCTCGTCGGATGTCGCCCGCGCCGCCATGGTCTGGGGAATGCCGCTGCCCTGGGAGCCCGGAAAGTAGCGGCGCGTGATCCACGCGGACAGTGCGAAGCCCGCCGGCGTCAGCGCCAGCGGCAGCAGAGGGGCTGCAGTCACGACATGGCGGAACCCCGCCTGGGCGCGGTCGCTGAGTTCGGCGAAAACCACAGCGATCAATCCCACCGACAGCGCGGCGCCCCAGAACACCAGCCGACGGCTCCAGGCGCGGCGCGACGCCACCAGTTTGCGCACGCGCTGCAGGCTGAATTTTCGGAGCATCGCGATGTTGCCGTGTTCGCCGAACTGGGTGTGTCTTCCAACGTCGAGGTCGATCAGGTGCCAGCGCCTCGCCGTGCGCTCACGCTCCTACGGCACCCAGCGGCGATCGCTGCTGCGGCGCGTCTCCCAACTCAGGCCAAGCGTAGCCTTTGAGCGCCCGCACGAAGGTCGCCAGGGCTGGCGTATGGCGGCGGCCGGCGACCGTCACCAGCGATACCTCGCGCGACACCTCCGGCTCGATGATCGGCCGGCTGAGCAAGCCCGCCACGACCGGCGAGTAGACGGGGAGGAAGCAGATGCCCAGCCCGGCTGCCGCCATCGCCTGGATCCATTCCTCGCGTTCGCTCTTGTAGGCGTAGCGCAACGTGGCGCCGGAGGCTTCGCGCGCCGCCTTCAGCTGGTCGAAATACTCGCAATTCACGCGGATCAGGTAGCTCTCGCCGTCCATGTCCGCCATCCGCACCGCTGCCATCTTCTGAAAGCGGTGGCCGAGGGCAAACCCCACGGCAAAACGCTCAGGGTACAGCGGCTCGACTCTGAAGCGATCGTCGAACGGCGCCGCCTGCGCCATGACGGCGACGTCGAGTTCGCCGCCGTGCAGCGCGGCCGCGAGGTCGCTCGGCTTGCGCTCGATGAGGCTGAGCCGGATGCCCGGTTGCTGCGAGCGGAACCGGGAGAGGAACCCCGCGAACCGCAGCGGCCCGATCGTGCACATCAGGCCGAGCTTGAGAGGTGCGTCCCTGAGGTTGAGAAGGCTCGCGGCCGTCGTCTTCACGGATTCCACGCTCGTCCACATGCGCTCGAGCTGCGGGAGCATCACCTGGCCGAGGTCGGTCAGGTTCGTATTTTGGCGATCGCGCCGGAGGAGGGGGCCGCCGAGTTCGTCCTCGAGCATCTTGATGGCGCGCGTGAGCGACGGCTGCGTCACATGGCACTGCTCCGCGGCCCTCGTGAAGTTCCTGGTTCCCGCCAGGGCCAGGAAGTACCTGACCTGATGCATTTCCATCGGCTTCGTCCCCGCGTCTCATTTGCCCGGGCGCCGCGACTCCCGGCGATCCCTATGGCCAAGATAGAGAAAGAAGCCGGCGAAGAACACTATGCCGAGCAGAACGGACCAGCCGAACTGCGCAAGGTCCGGCAGCCGCATCACCCAGAGGGCGATATTGAGGGCGAACCAGATTGCAGCCGCCGCCAGCGCGAATACGTCTCTCAACCTCGATCCCCCTCAGATCCTGAACTACGAGATCGCCGGCACGCGCAGCCTGCTCACCAAGACGGCGCAGCAGCTGGAGCGCCAGCCCGGCGACGAGGTGGTGGTCGTGATCTTCCTTGCGGGCTACGAGCAGCAGATCATCCCGCGCCAGATGTGGGCGGGCATCCGCGAACAGATCAGCCCCACGATCCTCGCGGTCGCCACCATCCTGGTCCTTTTCTCGATCGCGCTCCTGACGACGGTCGAGCTCCTCCGCCGCCGCTCCAGCCGCCTGCGCGGGCTCGGCGGCTAGACTTCAGTGGGCCGTCCGTCGGCGGACGCGGGCGGGGCCGCGTCACCGGCGCCGACTACGGGATGTCTGCTGCGGCCGCCGATGAGCGGTTGGCCTAAAGTCCAATGGCAAGCGGGGCATGCTCGCGCTCTGATAGACCTTCGGTTGCGTCGGCGCACTCCCATTCCGCCGACAGCATCCGCAGGGAGGCTGAAAAATGCACCAGGCATTCCTCGGGCGTTCGGCGACAAACGCCGCAGCGTGCGCTGCCCTAGCCGTATCTATCATCATTGGCGCGCCAGGCGTGCATGCCGATGAGGCGCAGGCCAAGCAGCTTTTCAAGGCGATGTCGGACTATATGGCCGCACAGCAGGCTGTATCGTTCGATTTCGACACCAGCTTCGAGATCATATCGACGGAAAGCCAGAAGATCGCGTTCGCGAGCTCCGGGGCCGTGACGATGAACCGCCCCGACAAGATCCGCGCCACGCGGTCCGGCGGGTTCGCCAATGTCGAGTTGGTCTTTGACGGCAAGACCGTCTCGCTGCTGGGCAAGGAGAAGAATCTCTACGCCCAGGCCGAGGTGCCCGGCACGATCGACAATCTGGTCGACGTGTTGCGCGATAAGTTCCATCGGCCGCTGTCCGGGGCGGACCTGCTGATGTCCGACGTCTATGGTCAGCTCATGCCCCTCGTCACCAACGTGAAGGATCTCGGAAGCGGCGTGATCCGGGGCGTGGAATGCGATCACCTGGCCTTTCGGACGAAGGAGGTGGACTGGCAGATATGGATCGCCCAGGGCGACCGTCCCTATCCCTGCCGCTATGTCGTGACGACCAAGAAAGTGAAGGGATGGCCGCAGTACACCGTCGACGTACGGAACTGGAAGACGGGCGCCGAGGTTGCAGCCGACGATTTCGCCTTCAAGGCGCCGCCGGACGCCCGCAAGCTGAAGCCCGGCGAGTTTCCCGACGCCGATGAGTTGCCCAGTGTTTTCACCAAGAAGTAGCGGGAGATGATGGCCATGTTGAAGCGTATTGCGATCGCCCTGGCGATTGCGGTTGCCGGCGCGCTTTGTCTCGATGCAGGCGGGCATGTCGTGGCGCCCGGCGATCTCGCGATCATATCCACCGCCGAAGCCGTCGTCGGTCGCCCGCTTACGCCGATGAGCGTCGCCGGCGTGACGCGGAGGACGGCGCGGCGGTGCGCCGCCGGCGTCTACAATTGCTAGATGACGCACGGTTGCCGATGAGAGATTGGGTCGTGGGCGGCGACGAAATCGCGCCTGCCCTGCGGCCCGGCAACCGGCGACCCGCTGCGTGCCGGTCATCGATGGAGAAACGGGCCTGAGGAATGCGGTCAGATGAGAGTTGCTCGCGTCGTTTTTATCTGCCCCCAATTCTTCACCAATTCTTCATCGATCCGCGCTCCTGACGACGGTCGAGCTCCTCCGGCGCCGCTCCAGCCGCCTGCGCGGGCTCGGCGCCCAGGGCAGCACGGTGTCAGCCGGCCAGCCGCTGGCGGGCCTCGGCCTCGCGGCGCCTGATCCACTCGTCTTTCGTCTCGTCGCCCCGGATGTTGTTCTCGACGAAGATCGCCACCTTCTTCCACATGAAGAATCCGCCGAGCGCGGCGAAGATGTCGATCATGGCATCGGCCGAGCCATGGACGCCGTCGCGGTCGGCGCCCCGTCCGGGCGCGATACAGCCCGTGATCTGCTTGTAGTCGTCGTTCTTGGCGTCGTGAATGAGGTGACTGCTGATGGCGGGGCTGTCGCTGAAGCAGAGGCAGTTGACGGGGCGGCCGCTGATCTTCGTGCACATCAGCAGCGTGTACACGCCCTTGCGGACGAAGGTGTAGTCCACGCCGCGCTCCATCGTCGGCCACTTCTGCTCGCGGATACGCAGCTCGCCCGCCACCGAACCGTTGGGGTTCACGATCCCGGTGCGGCGGAATTGGATGTCGCAGGCCGCGGGAGGAATGTAAGTGCTAGCCATCGGGTTGACTCTCCATGAAGCCGCGCGCCGCTATCGACTCTGCCTATCGACTCTGCCGGCGCCGGCGAGTTGCCTGGTCGCAGCGGCTTCAAGACGTCGCGACGAATCCGCCGCTGTCCGCATCCCCTGTCGATGGCGCGAGGATGCCCGGCGCCCGTAATCCCACCGTTGCGTTCTCCGGAAAAGAAGCGTGAAACCTGCGGCCATGCCGCGTTCGATAGCGCCGAAGCGCCGGTTGCAGATAGTTCGCGGCCCGGCCGCTGACGTCGCGATCCGACCCATTGCGGGCATTCGGGAACTGCAGCAAGCTGACGCGATGAGCGCGCTGTATGACAGCATCGGGATCAACTACGCAGACCTTCGCAAGCCCGATCCCCGCATCGCGAAGGCCATCGAGCAGGCGCTCGGGGCTGCCCAGGCGATCCTCAACGTCGGCGCCGGAACCGGCTCCTACGAACCCGCCGATCGACAGCTGGTCGCCGTCGAACCGTCGCTCGAAATGATCCGCAAGCGCAGTCCTTCTGCGGCGAAGGCGATCCAGGCCTCTGCCGACGATCTGCCGTTCGACGACAAGAGCTTCGACGCCGCCATGGCGATCCTGACCATTCATCACTGGCCCGACAAGGAGGCAGGCTTGCGCGAGATGCGCCGCGTGACTCGCGGCCCCATCGTGCTGCTGACGTTCGACCCGTCGCACCGGCCCTGGTTGACCGACTATCTCCCGCAGCTCGCGGCGTTGGACGAGGCGCAAGCCCCGCGGATGTCCGACTACGAGCGATGGTTGGGCAATGTGCGGATTTCGCCGGTGCTGGTGCCGCACGATTGCACGGACGGCTTCCAGTACGCCTATTGGCGAAGGCCCGCGGCCTATCTCGATGCGCGAATTCGCTCAGGCATCTCTTCCTTTTGGGCGATCGGCGATGCCGAGGCCGGCCTGGGCAAACTGGCCCGCGACCTCGATACGGGCGAGTGGCACCGTCGCTATTCCGAGCTCCTCGCCCTCGAGGACTATGACGCCGGCTATCGGCTGGTCGTATCGCCCTGATCGGCGGCGACGGCGTCCCACCCGATTGTGCCGGCCAGTGCAGGAGCAGCAGCCCGGGATTGCGGCCGTGCGTCCTTCGACAGGCTCAGGATGAGGACTTTTCTTGGTGCCACCAAGGTTTTCCCTCATCCTGAGCCTGTCGAAGGACGCACGGCGGTCCTGCGAATCCAATAGCCGCCTTCGCGGGGGCGACACCGCGTTGTGGCGGGCACCTGGCTACTGGGTCGCAGTCCCGCATGGGTTGGCGGCCTGGATCAGGCCCCAGCCGAAGATCGGATCCTTTCCCGGCGCGCCCAGGTCGATCGCCGTCGCCGCGAGCA
>DATIXH010000345.1:0-32557 GCA_035518775.1 Candidatus Acidiferrum sp. | reverse complement strand
AGCGCGCGGAACCAAGTGGACCAATCCTCCCAGCGCGGATCGACGTTCTCGAGGTGGATCAGCCGCTCGCCCACGAGGTCGGCGGGCGTGCGCAAGACCGGCCGCCGCTTGAGGTAGGCGGGGCTGCAGACCGCCAGGATCTCGTCCGCGTAGAGCTTGTCGGCGGTGTAGCCCGGCCACTTCCCGGTGCCGTAGCGGAAGCGGATGTCGACCTCCTCCTCGAGGTTGTCCCCGACGGTCTCCACGACCACGTAGCGCAGCTCGATGTCTGGATGTTCGAGAATGAAGCGGCCGATGCGCGGCATCAGCCAGAGCGTGGCGAAGGCGAAGCTCGAGGCGATGCTGACCTGCTCGGTGCGGGCCGGCGCCCGCAATTCACCCACGCAGGCGGCGATGGCGCCGAGGCCGGCAGTCGCCGCCTGGTGCAGCCGGCGGCCATCGGCCGTCAGCCGGATAGCGCGGTGCAGCCGCTCGAACAGGCGGCAACCGAGGTCTTCCTCGAGGATGCGGATCTGGCGGCTGAGCGCCGCGCTGGTGACCCGCAGCTCGCGCGCCGCGTCCTTGAAGCTGAGATGGCGCGCCGTCGCTTCGAAGGCGACGAGGCTGTTGGCCGGCGGTAATCGGAGCAAACCGGTACGCATAAGGAAATCTTAATCGATGAAACAGATTTCTTCCAGTTTACGGCGGTGGCCGCCGACTGCACACTGCCCGGCAACAGGGACGGTCCGGGAGACCCGCTGGGGTCCGGCCACAATAAGACGAGGTGCAAGACGCGCCCGCTGACGCTGCGGACGGCATTGTCCGCGACGACACCTGACTTTCCGAAGAAGCGGCGCCCGCGCCGGCGGGGTGTCGGTGCGGCACTGCGTCGCGTCGCTTCTGAACGCATTCGGCGCGGCGCTACTATGGCATACGGTCGCGCAACGCAGCGCTCGCGCCGAGAGCGGCTGCAGCTGGTTCGCCGGCGCGCGCTGCCGAGAAGAAAAGTCGCAATCGCAACACTGACCGCAGTCACAGGGAGACAGCAATGAACGAACTCGATTATTGGACCCAGCAGATCAAGAAAGGCCGCATCAACAGGCGCGAATTCATGGGCCGCGCCGCGGCGCTGGGCGTCACGACCGCGCTCGCCACCTCGCTGCTGGCGCGCGAAGGCATCGCGGCGACGCCGAAGAAGGGCGGTTCGCTGAAGCTCGGCGTCGGCGCCGGCGCGACTACGGACTCGCTGGATCCGGCAACCTACCCGGACAACTGCACCGGACTGCTCGGGGGTTCCACCGGCAACCAGCTGGCGGTGATCGATGCCAAAGGCACCATCACGCCCGATCTGGCAGAGTCCTTCGAACCGGCGGATGACGCCAAGACCTGGGTCTTCAAGCTCCGCAAGGGCGTCACCTTCCACAATGGCAAGACCGTCACCTCGAACGACGTTCTGGAGACCTACCGGCATCATATGGGCGAGGGATCGAAATCGGCGGCCAAGTCCGTCCTGGATCCGATCGCCGATATCAAGGCCGACGGCCCGGAGACGGTGGTCTTCAGCCTGAAGAGCGGGAGCGCCGACTTCCCCTACATCACCAGCGACTATCATTTGCCGATCATGCCGGCGAAGGATGGCGGCGGTGTCGATTGGCAGTCCGGTATCCGCACCGGCGCCTTCATCCTGGAGCATTTCGAGCCAGGCGTCAGCTTCAAGATGAAGCGCAATCCGAACTACTATGGCACAGTCTGGGTGGATGACTGTGAAGTGCAGACCATCGCCGACGCGACGGCCCGCACCAACGCGCTGACGACGGGCGAGATCCACTTCATAGATCGCTGCGATCTCAAGACCCTGGATGTCATCACGTCGAGCGGGGACAACACGATCCTCGAGGTGACCGGATACGGCCACTACGTACTGCCGATGTTCGTCGACACGCCGCCGTTCGACAACGTGGACGTCCGCATGGCGCTCAAATACGCCGTCAACCGGGAAGACATCCTGCAAAAGGTGTTCCTGGGCCATGGCACGCCCGGCAACGACAACCCGATCGCGCCCTCCGTCAAGTACGCGTTCGATCCGCAGCCGAAGTTCACCTATGACCCTGACAAGGCGAAGTTCCACCTGAAGAAGGCGGGCCACGAGACGCTGAAGGTCGACCTCTCCACGGCCGACACGGCGTTCGCCGGCGCCATCGACGCCTGCGTCCTGTATCAGGCGCATGCCAAGGCAGCAGGCATCGACATCAATGTGGTTCGCGAGCCGGATGACAGCTACTGGAACGACGTATGGCTGAAGAAGCCGTGGGTCGCTTCCTACTGGAACGGCCGCCCGACCTGCGACTGGATGTTCTCCACGGCGTATGCCAAGGATGCCAAGTGGAATGACACACATTGGAAGAATCCACGGTTCAACGAGCTCTTGGTGGCTGCCCGCGCGGAGACCGACGACAAGAAACGGGCTGGAATGTATCAAGAAATGCAGCAGCTGCTGCATGATGATGGCGGCCTGATCGTGTTGATGTTCAACAACTACGTCAGCGCGCACTCGAAAGCCCTGGCGCACGGCGACGTCGCTGCCAATCTGGAAGTCGACGGCATGAAGCTGCCGCAGCGTTGGTGGTTCGCGTAAACCTCTGCTCGATGGGGCGGGCAGGGTGCCCGCCCCCCTGAGAGATTGGGCAGAGGGTCATGGTCACATGAACGCAATTCTGCGAACGGTTCTGCAGAGACTCGGTCTCGGCATAGTCACCTTGATTGTCGTCTCCGCGCTCATCTCGGGTGCGATGGCGCTTCTGCCGAGCGATTTCGCCCAGTCAATTCTCGGGCAAGCGGCAACGCCGGACACGGTCAAAGCCTTTCGCGAGGAGATCGGCCTCGATCGCTCGCCTGTCGTGCGATACGTCGACTGGCTTGGCGGCATCGTGCAGGGCGACTTCGGGACATCGTACGCCGGCGCCGGGGGCCAGAGTGGCGTTCGCCGGGCCGTCGCGGATCTGATCGCGCCCAGGCTGGAGAACACGTTGTTCCTCGCCGTCATGACGGCCGTGTTCGCAGTGCCTCTGGCCCTCATTCTCGGCATGCTGGCGGCGCTGTACCGTAACAGCCTGTTCGACCGCACCGTCAATGTGGTGACGCTGACGTCGATATCGTCGCCCGAGTTCTTCCTCGCCTATATCCTGATGCTCTTCTTCGTCAGTCATTGGCACATCTTCCCGGCGCTCGCCAGAGTCGATGCGGACACCCCGTTCCTCGAGCGAGTTTACCGTTGTGCGCTGCCTGCCTTGACTCTGCTGCTGGTCATCGTCGCCCATATGATGCGCATGACGCGGGCAGCGATCATCAACCTGCTCTCCAGCCCCTATATCGAAATGGCGCGGCTCAAGGGGATTTCGCCGCGCCGGATCATCTTCCGCCATGCCTTGCCGAACGCCTGGGCGCCGATCGCCAATGTCATCGCGATCAATCTCGCTTACCTGGTTGTTGGTGTCGTGGTCGTCGAGTTCGTTTTCGTCTATCCCGGCATCGGCAAGCTCATGGTCGATTCCGTGATCCGCAAGGACATACCTGTCGTGCAGGGCTGCGCGCTGATCTTTGCGGCAACCTACATCCTGCTGAATCTGGCGGCCGATATCGTGTCGATCGTCACCAATCCGCGCCTGCTGCATCCGCGGTAGGGGCGGAACGGGGGGCAAGGGCATGACCGACGCAACGACCGCTTCCGCCGAACACCAGCCGATCATCGTCCGCCGCAGCCTGATGAGCACGGCGTGGCGCGAATTGCGTCGGGCGCCGCCCTCGGCGTGGTTCGGGCTCATCGTCATTGCGCTCTATATCTTCGCCGCCATCTTCGCGCCGGTCATCGCGCCGTACTCGGAGACCGAGCTGATCGGCATGCGCAACGAGCCCTGGAGCATGCATGCCCTGCTGGGCACGGATCAGCTCGGGCGCGATTTCCTCTCCCGCCTCATCTTCGCCGCGCGCAATACGTTGGGCATCGCCATCCTGACGACGGCTCTGTCGTTCACGATTGGCGGCGTTTTGGGTCTGCTGTCGGCGGTTCTGGGCGGTTGGGTGGACCAAGTCCTCGGCCGTGCGATCGATGTCTTAATGGCGATCCCGCAGCTCATCTTCGCCATGGTGCTGCTGTCGATCGTCGGCCCGTCGCTGATTAACCTGGTGCTGATCATCGCCGTGCTGGATTCGACCCGCGTTTACCGCGTCACCCGCGCGGTCGCCATGAACGTCGTCGTGTTGGATTTCGTCGAGGCGGCGAAGCTGCAGGGAGAGAAGCTCGGCTGGATCATGCTGCGCGAAGTGCTGCCCAACATTCTGCCGCCGCTCGTGGCGGAATTCGGCCTCCGCTTCTGTTTCGTCTTCCTGACGATCAGCTCGCTGTCCTTCCTCGGCCTGGGCATCCAGCCGCCGACTGCCGATTGGGGCTCGATGGTCAAGGAAAACGCAACCCTGATCATCTCCGGCAACATCACGCCGCTGCTGCCCGCCGGCGCCATCGCGCTCCTGACCGTCTCGGTCAATTTCGTCGTCGACTGGTTCCTGCACAAGACCAGCGGCCTGAAGGGATAAGCCCATGACCTCGGCAACTCCGTCCCGCGGCGGTCAAAAGGGCGATGTCCTGCTGCAGATCCGCGGCCTCCGCATCGAGGGCGAAAGCGATGAGAAGTGGCACGAGATCGTCAAGGGACTCGATCTCACGCTCCATCGCGGTGAGGTGCTGGGCCTGATCGGCGAGTCCGGCGCCGGCAAATCGACGCTCGGCCTCGCGGCCATGGGCTATGCGCGTCCGGGCTGCCGCATCACGGCCGGCTCCATCATGTTCGATGGCAAGGACCTGGCGAAGCTGGGCGAGCCGGAGAAGCGGCAGCTCTGGGGCAAACGCCTGGCCTATGTGGCGCAGTCCGCCGCCGCCTCGTTCAATCCCGCCCATCGGTTGATCGACCAGTATTCGGAGACGCCGATCTGGCATGGGTTGATGAACGGCGACGAGGCGAAGCGCAACGCCGTCGATCTTTACCGTCGCCTGCGGCTGCCGAACCCGGAGACAATCGGCAGCCGCTACCCCCATCAGGTTTCCGGCGGCCAGCTCCAGCGCGCCATGACGGCGATGTCGATGTCCTGCCGGCCCGACCTGATCATCTTCGACGAGCCGACCACGGCGCTGGACGTCACGACCCAGATCGAGGTGCTGGCGGCCATCAAGGACGTGGTGCACCAGTTCCACACCGCGGCGATCTACATCACCCACGATCTTGCCGTCGTCGCTCAGATGGCCGACCGCATCATGGTGCTGCGCTACGGTGAACTGGTGGAGGAGGCGCCGACCCGCAAGATGCTTTCCCAGCCCGAGCAGGACTACACAAAATCGCTGTGGGCGGTCCGTTCGCTGCAGAAGGCGGAGGAGCCAGGGCCCGATCTGCTGCTGCGCGTGAACGCGGTCGACGCCAGCTACGGCGGCAGGGTCAAGGTGCTGGAGAACGTCACCGTTTTCGTGCCGCGCGGCCGCACCGTCGCCGTCGTCGGCGAGTCGGGTTCCGGCAAATCCACGCTGGCGCGGGTCATCACCGGCCTGCTGCCGCCGCAGACCGGTGATCTCGTGTTCGACGGCCAGGCGCTGCCGCGCTCCTTCAAGGACCGGCCGCGGGAACTATTGCGCCGGATGCAGATGATCTATCAGATGCCGGACACGGCGCTAAATCCAAGGCGTCGCGTCCACGACGTCATCGGCCGCACCTTGGAGCATCATCTCGGCCTGAAAGGAGCGGCGAAGGATAAGCGCACGATCGAGCTTCTGGAGATGGTCGAGCTTGATCAGCGCTTTTTCGATCGCCTGCCGTCGGAAGTGTCCGGCGGCCAGAAGCAGCGCATTTGCATCGCCCGCGCGCTGGCGGCCAATCCGGAACTCATCATCTGCGATGAGGTCACCTCGGCTCTGGATCAGATCGTCGCCGAAGGTATCCTGAAGCTGCTGCTGCGTCTGCAAAAGGAGCTCAGGGTTTCGTATCTTTACATCACCCACGACCTGGCGACGGTGAAGGCCATTGCCGACGAGATCGTCATCATGCATCGCGGCCGCGTGGTGCGCAGCGGCCCCAAGACCCAGGTGCTGACCCCGCCGTTCGACAGCTACACCGATCAGCTGCTGTCCTCGGTGCCGGAGATGGATCCCGACTGGCTCGACGGCGTCCTCGCCCGCCGCAGCAAGGCGGCTCAAGCGCCGGTGGCCGCGAACGCGTAGCGGTCCAGCACCGCCTTCAGCAGAAGAAGAGTTGTCAGCCGCGGCGGTGTCGCCCCTGTAGGAAATAGGCTTCCATCGGCCCCTTGCCCGTGAGCTCGATGACACCCCGGGGCTGGAAGGCGAATTTGTCGCGTAGGCGCAGATAGCTCGCGTCCGAGACGTTGATCTCGTTGGCCGCGCCGTGCGATTCCATGCGGCTCGCCGTGTTCACGGTGTCGCCCCAGACATCGAAGATGAACTTGTGCGTGCCGATGATGCCGGAGACGACAGGACCGGTGTGGATGCCGATGCGGACCTGGAGGGATTCGCCGAGCCGGGTGCTCGCGGCGCGCAGGGCGTCGCGCATGGCCAACGCCATGTCGGCGACCGCCTCGACGTGGTGGGGGCAGGGGGCCAGCAGGCCGCCGGCCAGCATGTAGGCGTCGCCGATCGTCTTGATCTTCTCCAGCCCAAACTGCAGGGCCAGCCGGTCGAAGTCGGAGAACAGCGCGTTCAGCAGATGGACGAGGCGGTGCGCGGGCAACCGCGCGGACAGCGGCGTGAAGCCGACGAGGTCGGCGAACAGAATGGTCGCGTCGGCGACCTGGTCGGCGATCATGCTCTCGCCGAGATTCAGCCGCGTCACGATCGGCTCGGGCAGGATGTTCAGCAGCAATGCGTCGTTCTTGTCCTTCTCGATGCGAAGCTGCTGCAGGATGATCTTCTCGCGGTCGCGGAGCCGCTTCTTCTCGAGCCAAGCGTTGACGCGCGCGCGCAGCAGCACGGGATCGAACGGCTTGGTCAGATAGTCTTCCGCCCCCGCCTCGATACAGCGCACGGCGCTGTCGATCTCGTCGAGCGCGGAAATCATCAGCACGGGAATGTCGCTGTGGCGCGGGTCGCATTTAAGCCGCTGGAGCACCTCGTAACCGCTCATGCCGGGCATCAGGAGGTCGAGCAGAACGAGGTCGAACGGCTCCCATTCCGCGACCATCAAGGCGTCGGCGCCGCCGGTGGCGGTGACGACGCGATAGCCTTCGCGCAGGAGGCGGCGGGACAGGAGATCGCAGTTGGATTCCTGATCGTCGACGACGAGGATGCGGTAAATGTCCCCCTTCCTGCAGGCGTCTCCGTCCTCGTGCGGGCGGACGATGCGCTGGAGCGTCTCGAGCAGGGGGACCGTGGGCTCGCACTCCGTCGCCGCGTCGGCGCGGTCCCGGCTGGCAAACTCGACGAGGCGGTCGACGCGCGCGAGCAGCCGCTTGGTCGCGTTGAGCATCTTCTGCAAGTCGTCGACGAACACGTCGGCGGAGGTTTGCTGGGCATCTTCGAGCAGCATTTCGCCGTAGCCCTTGAGGGCGGTGATGGGCGTGCGCAAGTCGTGGCGCAGCTTGCCCTTGAAGTCGTCGTAATCGGCGCCGCCGGCGCGCGCGGCCAGGGCGCGGGGGTCGAGCAGATCGTCGACGAGGTGCTGAAGGCCGAGGCCAGCCTGGTACATCTTGCCGAGATCGGCGGCGAAGTGCTCGAGGCCGTGTCGCGGCGCGTCCTCGAGCAGGATCTCCGTATAGCCGACGATCGCGTTGACCGGAGCGCTGAAGTCCTGCCGGACATGCGCGAGCAGCGCCAGCTTCAGGAAGTCCTCGGTGCGCTGTTCCGGTGGGGCGGCCATTGCTCTTTCCTGCGTCGTCTCCGGTCCTGCTGGCGCGCGCCCTACGTCGCCTTATGCTCCAGCACCGACGTGATCTTGTCGAGCAGGCGCGGGAGGTCTATCGGCTTCGTATCGTAGTCGTCGCAGCCCGCGGCAAGCGCCTTCTCGCGATCGCCCGCCATGGCGTGCGCCGTGAGGGCGATCACGGGGATGGCGCGGGTGGCCGGCGCGGCCTTCACCTGCCGCGTGGCTTCCCAGCCGTCGATGACCGGCAGGCTCATATCCATGAGGATCACGTCGGGATGCTCCGCCGCCGCCATTTCCACGGCCTGGCGGCCGTCGAGCGCCATCACGACCTCGTATCCCTTGCGGACGAGCCGGCGGGATAGCATGTCGCGGTTCATCTCGTTGTCTTCGACCAATAGGACCTTCGTCATCGCGTCCTCATCCTGCTTGGCGCTCACCGATCATACTCTGCGCGCGCAGCGCCGCCTCCTCGTCGAGGTGGCGCTGCACGCATTTGCGGATCGCGGCGACGAGCTCGACGTTCGACGTCGCCTGCTTCGTCATGATGCGCTGCGTCCGGCCGGTCAGCGCGGCGATCTCCTCGACCGACAATTCCTTCGCCGTCAGCACCACGACCGGGACGTTGCGGAGGCCGGGCCGGCGCTGCAGCTCCTCGAGGAACTCGAAGCCGTCCATGATCGGCATCATCAGGTCGAGCAGGATCAGCGACGGTGCCGGGTGGCCGTCGAGCCACCGCAGCGCCTCCAGCCCGTTGCTCGCCTCCGCGACCGTGAGGCCGAGTCTCTCCAACAACCGCCGGGTGGCGTCGCGCGTCGACGGATCGTCCTCGACGATGAAGACCAGGCCGTTGACGCCGCCGGTCTTGTGCTGACGCAGCATCGCGGTCAGGCCCACGCGGTCCACCGGCTTCGTCATGAAGTCGGAGGCGCCGAGCGAGAAGGCGAGGCCGCGATCCTTCAGCACCGTGACCATGATGACGGGAATCTCGCGCAGGTCCGGGTCGGCCTTGAGCGCAACCAACACGGCCCAGCCGTCCATGTGCGGCATCAGCACGTCGAGCGTGATCGCCTGGGGGCGATGCAGGCGCGCCTGCTGCAGCGCCTCTTCGCCGGAGCGAGCATGGATGACGCGGTAGCCCTCCTTGCCGAGGGTCACGCTCAGCAGGTCGAGCGACACCGGATCGTCGTCGACCACGAGCACCGTCGCGGCGTCGTCGGCGACCGCCGAGACCCGCGGCTCCGCGACCATCGCCGCACTCTCGGCGCTCGCGCGGTCGGGCAGCGTGATCGTGAAGGTCGAGCCCTTGCCGACCTCGCTGGAGACGGTGATGTCGCCGCCGAGCAGGTCGCAGAAATGCTTGGTGATGGCGAGGCCGAGGCCGGTGCCGCCGAAGCGCTTCGTGGTCGTCGCCTCGACCTGCGTGAAGGCCTGGAAGAGCCGCGCCAACTCACCGGCGCTCATGCCGATGCCCGTGTCGGACACCTGGAAGGCTATCGTGGTACCCGTTGCGCTCTGGCTGCGGGAGACCCGCAGGGCGATCTTGCCCGCCGACGTGAACTTGCTGCTGTTGCCGAGCAGGTTCAGCAGGCTCTGCTTCACCTTGGTCGCGTCCGACCGCATGTAGCCGATGTCGGTCGGACAGATCACCTCGAGCATGTTGCCGTTCTTTGCCGCCAGCGGCCGGATCATCGTCTGGATCTCGCCGATGAGGGCGACCAGATCGATATCCTCCAGGTAGATGTCCATGCGGCCGGCCTCGATTTTCGAGAGATCGAGGATGTCGTTGATCACGCCGAGCAGGTGGCGGCCGGCGGCTTCGATGCGGTCGATGTCGGGCAGGAGCTCGCTGAGCTGCTTGTCTTTCGCCTCCTCTTCCAGAATCTCGCTGTAGCCGATGATGGCATTGAGCGGCGTGCGGAGCTCATGGGTCATGTTGGCCAGGAACGTGCTCTTGACCCGGTTGGCCTCGGTTGCCTGATCGCGGGCGACTTCGAGCCGGGTGACGAGGTCCGCGAGCTCGAGCTCGCGATGCTTCAGGGCGCTGATGTCGGTCCAGGTCGTGACGACGCCGCCTTCCCGGGTGCGATGGGAGCCGACGCGCAGCCAGGTGCCGTCGTCGAGCTGCAGGTCCTCATCGGCGCCGGCGCTGCGATGCGCGGCCATCTGCTGCGCGATCCAGGCTTCGGTATCGTCGCTTCTGCCGATCCCCCGCGCGCGCCGCTCCGCCAGCACGCGGGCCAGCGTCTCATATGTCATGCCGACCGCGACTTCATTCCCGAGCTTCAGGAGCTGCCGGCAGCGGTCGTTGAAGGTGGCGAGCCGGTCCTCCTGGTCCCACAGCGCAAAGCCGTCGGAGATGCTCTGGATCGCATCGCTGAGGCGATTGCGTGCCTGCTCGACCAGGGCCTGCGCCAGCCGCTGTTGCGTGATGTCGGTGTACATGGAGACGAAGCCGCCGCCCGGCACGGGGTTCCGGCGCACCTCGAACACCCGCCCATCGGGCAGGGTGCGCGCGCCCACGTAGGGCTGCTCCAGGTCCGTGAGACGCTTGCGCACCTGGTGCTCGGGATCGCCCGCGCCGAAGTCGCCGCGCAACGCGAGATAGCGCAGGAAATCGGCGAACGTTGTGCTCTTGGTCAGCAGTGTGTCCGGCAGGTCCAGCAGGTCCCGGAACTGCTGGTTCCAGGCCACCAGCCTGCCCGAGCCGTCGAACATCGTGACGCCCTGGGCCATGTGGTCGAAGGTCACGCGCAGGATCTGGTTGGCGGCCGCCACCTCGTCGCGGGCAGCCTCGAGCCGCTTGAGCGCCTGCTCGCGCTCCTCGGCCAGGCGGTTGCGCTCGATCAGGCTCTCGCGGAACAGGGCCAAGGTGCGCGCCATGGCGGCCAGCTCGTCATGGCCGCCCTGCGCGATCGCGACGTCAGTGCGTCCGCTGGTGAGCGCCGCCATGGACGCGCTGATGCGGCCCAGCGGCACGACGATGGAGCGCAGGATCAGGATCGTCAGCGCGAGCGCGAAGCAGCCGGCCGCGATCACGATCCCCCAGGAGACGCGGACCGCCTGCGCCGAGCGCAGCTGCGCCGTCACGCTGGCCTGGGCCGCCTGGTCGCGCAGCTTGGCGACCATTTGCGCCAGCTGCTCGTCGACGGCGGTGATATGGACGCGCGCCACCGCCATCAGCGAGTTGCCGATCACGCGCCGATCATCGGTGTAGGCGTCGACCGCCTCGAATGCACGCGCCATGAGGGCGTCGACCTCCTGGCGAATGGCGGCCACGGCCGCGGCGTCGTAGGGCTCCAGCGTCACCAGCTGCTCGTCCAGCCGGCGCTTGGCGTCGCGCGCTTTGTCCTCGGAGAGATTGAGCAGACTGACCGCCAGGTCGGTGAGCCAGTATTTCAGGTCCCCGAAGGCCTTCTCGGCCGCGCTCGCCGTTCGCAGCGTCTCGACGTAACGGGCCTCCGCGGCCAGCGCGTCCGCGCTGTCCCCCAGTTCCCGGTTCAGATAGATGTTGGTCGCAACGAGGATGCCCAGCAGCGCGGCCGAGAGCAGCACCAGGCGGACGGGAATGGAGAGCCGCGACATGGCGAGATCCGCGCTGCCTTTCGTTCAGGACATCGTCAGCCCGGCTTCCGGAACAGCGTGATGCTGATGATGCCGCCGAGATCGCCTTCGCTGGCGCCCTCCTTCGGATAGCCGGTGATGTCGACCTCGCCCTTCTTCTGTCCGTGGCAGGAGAGACAGGACTTCGTGTAGTACTCCGGCACCATCACTCGGAAGGCCTCGCGACCCTTGTTCGGTTGATCCTGATAGAAGATCTGACCGCGCGTCCAATCCGGCGCCAGGAATTTGCCTTCGATGATCGATTTCTCCCACTCGTCCGGCCGGGACTTGCGATTCCGCACGAGTGCCGGCGGCGCCGTGACCTTGATCTGCAGCTCGGTCCCGACTTTGTCCTGCAGGCGCTCGGTCACCAGGCGGGCGAACACGGCCGGGATGAAGCCCTTGAAGCCGACGCCCTTCTCGTTGATGAAGCTCTGATTCTCGTCGACGACCTCCCTGATGGCGGCCATCTCCGCCTGCAGGAACCGGCCCTCGCGCGAGTTCGCCGCAATTGCGCTCGGGTCCTGGCCGGTTGCCTTCTTGTAGTTGTCCGCCGTTGCGGCCAGCACAGCATCGCCGGTCAGCCCCTTATCGCCGCGCTCCGGGTCATTGATCAGGGCCTGGTTGCTGGAGATGACGAGCCGACCCGCCTGCAGCAGCTTTGCCAAGCTGAGGGCGATCTCTACTTCCTCGGAATCGTCGGCGCGGATGCGCGAAGCGACGGTCGCGGATGCAATGATAACGGCGGCACCGGCAACGGCGCAGATACCAAGCCTGAGGCCAAGCCGAGGCTTCGGCCTGGCCGTGGTTAGTTTCGCAATCGGCATCTCCAAAACTCCGGATCCTCCAAATCAGGGTTGCCCACCTGGCTGGCTCGTCTTGCGTGCTTGCGAAGATCTGCCTGTCGGTCGGCTATCGACGTCGGGTTTGCCCGTGCCGTCGGGAATTATTCGGATTCGCCATCGAGCCGCCAGTGCGCATGCGCGCGCGAGTGCCGCCGGGCAAAATACCATGGCGACCTCGGCCACTATCCAACTTTGATAGCGAATGCCGCTCCGATCCTCCGATTCGCAAGAAACTACAACATATCGCGCGAGAGCTGCAATAAGTTACAAAAAACACCGCAGTCGACAAAAGAAACATATGAAACAAAGGGCATCATATTGATTTCAACAGGCGGGCCTAGCGAAGACGGGATGGGGCGTCCATTGCGCCGCGCGGCCTGGACCGATAAAAGAGCGCAACGGCCGGCAAAGACCGGTCGGGCTGATGAAAGGGAGAAGGGCAGAAGCCAACAATAACAATGAAGAGTGTCGCGAAGTTCCCGAGAAAGATCAGAGAGATCGAGAACGCCTGGGTCACGCTCAGGGACGGTTGCCACTTGGCCGCGCGGATCTGGCTGCCGGAGGACGCCGAGCAGAATCGGGTGCCGGCCATCCTCGAATACATCCCCTACCGCAAGCGCGACGGCACGGTCGTCCGCGACCACCTGACCCACCCCTATCTAGCCGGACATGGCTATGCCTGCGTCCGCGTGGACATGCGCGGCAACGGCGAGTCGGATGGCCTGATGTGGGATGAGTACCTCAAGCAGGAACAGGACGACGCGCTGGAAGTCATTGATTGGATGGCCCACCAGCCCTGGTGCACGGGCAAGGTCGGCATGATGGGCATTTCCTGGGGCGGCTTCAACGCGCTGCAGGTCGCTGCCCGCCGCCCGCCGGCCCTCAAGGCCATCATCACCATCGATTCGACCGTCGATCGCTTCGCCGACGACATCCACTACAAGGGCGGCTGCCTGCTCCTCGAGAACCTCGGCTGGTCCAGCACCATGCAGTCCTACTCCTCGCGCCCGCCTGACCCCGCGCTGGTCGGCGCCCGCTGGCGCGACATGTGGATCGTGCGGCTCAAAAATGAACCGCTGCTGCTGGAGCCCTGGCTGCAGCATCAGCATCGCGACGACTACTGGAAGCACGGCTCGGTGGGCGAGAACTACGACGCCATCGAGGCTGCGACCTTCGCCATCGGCGGCTGGGCCGACGCCTATAAGAACGCCGTGCCGCAGCTCGTGGCCGGCATCAAGAAGGCGCCCGTGAAGGGCCTGGTAGGCCCCTGGCTGCACAAATACCCGCACTTTGCCGTGCCTGGCCCAGCCATCGGCTTCCTCCAGGAGGCCCTGCGCTGGTGGGACCAGTTCCTCAAGGACCGGGACACAGGCGTGCTCAAGGACCCGGGCTACGTCGCCTACTTGCAGGACAGCGTGCCGCCGCGCCCCTACTACAGGGAGCGCCCTGGGCGCTGGATCGCGGAGGCAAAGTGGCCCTCGAAAAGCATTAAGCCGCAGGCCTTCAAGCTCAATCGCGGCGCCCTCGACAAGCGTGCCGCGCCCTCAGTCAAGCTCACGCTCTGCTCGCCCCAGACCACCGGCGCCGCCGCCGGCGAGTACTGTCCGATCTGGCTGGGGCCGGAGGCGCCGGTCGACCAGCGGCTCGATGACGGCGGCTCGCTGCTCTTCGATACCGTCCCGCTGACGGCCGATATCGAGATCCTCGGGGCCCCCGAGCTGAGTCTCACGCTGGCCGTGGACCGTCCGCAGGCCAACCTTGCCGTACGGCTATGCGACGTGCATCCCGACGGTCAGTCGACGCGCGTCACCTATGGCATCCTCAACCTCTGCCATCGCGACGGCTCCGCGAAACCGGCGCCGCTGCAGCCGGGGAAGACGTACAAGATCGGCATCGCGATGGACCACGTCGCGTACCGCTTTCCCAAGGGCCACCGCATCCGCGTCGCGCTCTCGACCGCCTACTGGCCGATGGTCTGGCCGTCGCCCGAGCGGGTGACGCTGACCCTGCTCACGGGCAAGAGCGAGCTGTCTCTGCCGGTGCGGGCGAAGCGGCGGGAACAGCTGCGCCCGTTCCCCGAACCCGAGGGCGCGACGCCGGCGCCGCTACGGACGGTGCGCCAGCCCAGCAATTCCCGCACGGTCGAGCTGGACATTGCGACCGGAGAGCAGATCACCCGCATCGTCGACGACTTCGGCGAGGCCGAGAACACCTCGCACGGTCTCATCGCCGGCTCGATCGCCCGCGAGACCTACCGCATCAAGCCCGACGATCCCTTGAGCGCGGTCGCGGACACTCATTGGACGCAGACGATGCGTCGCGCCGACTGGTCCGTGCGCACGGAAGCGCGCTGCCGTCTCACCGCCGACAAGGAGTCCTTCCATATCACCGGCTCGGTCGAGGCCTACGAGAACGGCCGGCTGGTGCACGAGAAGAAGTGGGACAGCAAGGTCAAGCGCCAGCTGGTGTGAGCCTCAGGCCGGGGGCGGCGTCAGGAGCCGCTTCAGCGCCTTGCAGATGGCTTTGAACTCGGTCTTGGCGTCGTCGCTGGTGGCGCGGGCGCGCAGCCAGCCGTGGATCAGCCGCGGCGCGTTGCGGCACTGCACAGGCACGCCGGCGTTGCGCAGGCATTCCGCGTACTGCCGCCCATCGTCGCGCACCGGGTCGTACTGGGCGGTGCTGATGAAGGCGGGCGGCAGGCTGCGGAAATGCGGCGCCAGCATCGGGGCGGCGTAACAGGTGGCGCGGGCAGGCTCGCCGCCCAGGTAGTGGTTCCAGTACACGAACATGGCGTCGCGCGTCAGCATGGGCGCTTCGGCGTTCTCGTGGCAGGAGGGCAGGTCGAAGTCGTTGCCGCAGGCCGGGTAGATCAGCATCTGGCCTGCGAGCGCCGGTCCGTTGCGGTCGCGCGCCGCGAGCGCCACCGCGGCCGCCAGGTTGCCGCCGGCGCTGTCGCCGCAGACGGCGATGCGCGCGGCGTCGATGCCGAAGTCGCCGGCGTGCGCGGCCAGGTGGCAGAGCGCCGCGTAGCAATCGTCGAAGGCGGCGGGGAAGGGGTTCTCGGGCGCGAGGCGGTAGTGCACGGCGACGACCACGCAGTCGGTGCGGCCGCAGATGTCGGCGGTGATGCTGTCGTGGCTGTCGAGATCGCCGAGCACCCAGCCGCCGCCGTGGAAGAAGAGCACCGCCGGCAGCACGCCGCTCGTCGCCGGCCGATAGATCCGCAAGGGAATGTCGATGCCGCCGGCCCTGATGGTGCGGTCCATCGTCTTGACGCCCGGCGGGTGGGGGCGCGCAAACGCATCGCACAGGTCGAGATAGGCCTGCCGCTGGTCGGCGATCGAACCGTGGTCGGCTTCGTCGTCGTAGAGCTCGTTCGCCAGATCGATGTAGGACTTGATGCCCGGATCGAGATTGGGTGCCATGCATTCCCCGGCAGGTCGTTGGCCGTCATGATGTCATCGCGCGGGCGGGCCGGCAATCGCCCAAGGCTTGCACGAACCGCCCTCAATTCCCACCTGTTCCGCATAGTCACGATGGCGCCGCGCCCGTAAGCTGTTAACCGCTCAGACGTTCTTTCAGCGATCCCTGCAGGCGCCATTCTCTTGTCCTCGTCCACCGACGATTTCGATCAAAGCGTCCTGCGTCGCGCGGCTGCGTCGATCGCGGCGACGGCGCGGCTGCTGGCTGAGCGGGCGTTGCGCCGCAGGCTGCGGGTCGCCGTTACCGGGCTGAGCCGCGCCGGCAAGACGGTGTTCCTAACGGCCCTGCTGCACAACCTCCATCTGGCAGCGCGCCTGAAGGAGGGGCAGAGCGGCCACCTGCCGTTCTTCGATCCCGTCGCAAAGGGCACGCTCGAGGACGTGACGCTGCGTCCGCTCGAGGACCTGCCCGCCTTCCCGTTCCTGCCGAACCTGGACCGTCTCCTCGAGCCGTCGCCCGATTTCCCGCCCAGCACGACCGGTCTCTCCGCGTTCGGCGCGGCCCTGCGCTATCGGCCGCAAGGGCTGCTCGGGCGACAGCTGGTCGATACGACGACGGTCGAGATCGAGATCGTCGACTATCCCGGCGAATGGCTGCTCGATCTGCCGCTGCTCGAGCAGAGCTTCGAGGCGTGGTCGGCGGCGGCGCGGCGCCTGGCCGAGAGCGGGCCGCGGGCGTCGCTGCCGGGCGAGTGGCGCTCGGTCGCGCCGGGCGCGCCGGCGAGCGAGGACGCGCTCGAGGCGGCGCGCCTTTCCTATACGGCTTATCTCAAGGCGTGTCGCGAGCCGCCATTGTCTCTGAGCCTGCTGCAGCCCGGCCGCTTCCTGCGTCCGGGCGATGACCGCATCGATCCGTCGGTGCTGCGCTTCTGCCCGCTGGCCCTCACGGATGGCGGCACACGCTCGGGCACGATCGCCGCGGCGATGCGCGACCGGTTCGAGCGCTACAAGAGCGAGATCGTGCGGCCGTTCTACGAGACCGTGTTCAGCCAATTCGACCGCCAGCTCGTGCTGGTCGATATCATCGGCGCCCTGAATGCCGGGCCGCAGTCGTTCGACGATATGCGGATCGCCCTCGGCACCGTCCTGCGCAGCTTCGAGCGCGACGGCGACGGTCTGCTCGCGCGACTGTTCCGCTCGCGCACGGACAAAGTGCTGTTCGCTGCCACCAAAGCCGACCACGTCACCGCCAACCAGTTTCACAATCTGCGGCTGCTGCTGCGGGCGATGATGGCCGACGATGCCGGCCGGCTGCCGATCGCCGGCGTCGAGGCGGATTTCGCGGCGCTGTCGGCGGTGAAGTGCACGGCGAACAGGCGGGTCCTCTATCAGGGCCAGCAGATCACCGTGCTCGAGGGCGTCATCAAGGGCCACGATGGGCTCGAACAGCTGTTTCCCGGCGAGATCCCCGAGCACCTGCCGACGGCCGAGGACTGGGCGTCGGAGCGCTTTCGCTTCTACGATTTCCAGCCGCCATCGCTGGAGCGCGACAGGGGGCGGGGGATTCCCCATATTCATCTGGACAAGGCGCTGCAGTTCCTGATCGGAGATCTGTTCTGGTGACCAGAGAAACGGGCATCAAGCCGGGCATCCTGCCGAGCGGCACCACCACGCCGCTCCCGGGCGCTGTCATCGAGCCGCCACCGTCGCTGCCGGTGCCGGTCGAGGCCCAGGTGCTTCCGGCCACCCGGCGCCGCGGCGTGCGCTGGGGCATTGCGCTTGCTGCCTCGCTGGCGGCGCTGATCTCCGGCGTCGTCGTCATCGACGCCGCGCTCTGGCTCTCCGATCTGTTCGAGCGCAGCGCGTGGCTGGGCAGCGCCGGCGCGCTGCTGATCGGCGGCGTCTCCGTCGCCCTCGTCGGCTTCATCGGCGGCGAGTACCGCAACCTGATGCGGCTTCGTTCGGCGCAGGCCATCCGCGAGCAGGGCTACCATCTCGCCCAGGCCAGCAACCGCTTCGAGGGGCGCGGCTTCATGAGCGACCTCCTGCGGCTCACCGCCAACAGCCGGGCCGGGCGCCTGCTGTGCGAGCAGTATCGCGACGCCATCGCCGACACCCACGACGACCGCGAGGCCATGGAGCTGTTCGAGCGTATCGTGCTGCGCCCGCTCGACGAGGCGGCCTGCGCGGCGGTGCGGCGGGCCGCGCGCGACACCGCCATCGGCGCCTCCGTCAGCCCGGTTGCCGGGGTCGATGCCTTGATCGTGCTGTGGCGCAGCCTGCGCATGGTACGCGAGGTCGCCGAGGTCTACGGCATGCGGCCGACCCGTCTGAGCGTGCTGGCGCTCATCCGGCGCATGTTCCTGACCGCGACCTTCGCCGTCACCGCCGACGTGGTCGGGGACGTGCTCGGCGCCCATCTGGGCGGCCGGCTGGCGGGCCTGGTTTCGGGCAAGCTCGCGGAGGGCGTCTTCGCCGGCGTGCGCACGGCGCGGCTCGGGTTGCTGGCGATCGAGCAGTGCCGGCCGCTGCCCTTCACGGCCGACGACCGGCCGAACCTTCGTCAACTCGTGGCGCAGAGCCTGGGGTCGCTGATCCAGTCGCCGGGCCAGCCGGCGCCCTGACGGCGCCCCCGATGGTGCCCGAGTCGTGGGTAAGCCAGAAGGTGTCGCCGTACCCTTGCCAAGTCTTTGGTCGGGTTGCTAAAGCCATTCCGCGCCGGACCCCACCGGGCAGCGGCGCCAAGGGAGACATGAATCCATGAACAGCGAGGTCATCGTCAGCTGCGCCGTCACCGGCGCCGGCGACACCGTGGGCAAGCATCCGGCCATTCCCGTGACGCCGAAACAGATCGCCGACGCCGCCATCGAGGCGGCAAAGGCCGGTGCCGCGATCGCCCACATCCACGTCCGTGATCCCAAGACCGGCAAGGGCAGCCGCGATCCCGCCCTCTACCGCGAGGTAGTCGAGCGCGTGCGCAGCAGCGACACCGACGTGGTGATCAACCTCACCGCCGGCATGGGCGGCGACTTCGAGGTGCGCGACGACGAGCCCTCCAAGGCCGGTCCCGGCACGGACATGGTCGGGCCGCTGGAGCGTCTGGTGCATGTCGAGGAGCTGCTGCCGGAGATCTGCACGCTCGATTGCGGCACGCTCAACTTCGGCGACGGCAACATGATCTATATCTCCACGCCGAAATATCTGCGCGAGGGCGCCAAGCGCATCAAGGAACTCGGCGTGAAGCCCGAGCTGGAAGTGTTCGATACCGGCCATCTCTGGTTCGCCAAGCAGATGGTCAAAGAAGGCCTTCTGGCGGAGCCACCGCTGTTCCAGATCTGCCTCGGCATTCCCTGGGGCGCGCCGGCCGACACGACCTCGATGAAGGCGTTCGTCGACCAGCTGCCGCCCAACTGCCACTGGGCCGGCTTCGGCATCAGCCGGATGCAGATGCCGATGGTGGCCCAGGCCATACTGCTCGGCGGCAACGTGCGTGTTGGTCTCGAGGACAACCTGTTCCTGGAGAAGGGCGTCTTCGCCAGCAACGGCCAGTTGGTCGACAAGGCGATCAAGATCATCCAGCTCATGGGCGCGCGCCCGCTCACGCCGGCCGAGGCGCGGCGGAAGCTCGGCCTGCGGCCGCGCAACTGACGCCGCCCCGAATTCAACAAGGACAGACTGCAATGCCAACACCCGGATCCTCGCCCATCAAGACCTTCGGCATCGTCGGCGGCGGCGTCATCGGCAGCGGCTGGGCGGCGCGCTGCCTCGCGAACGGACTCGACGTCGTCGCCACCGACCCGGCGCCTGGCGCGGAGAAGGCGCTGCGCGACAGCGTCGCCAATGCCTGGCCGGCGCTCACCCGCGTCGGGCTGAAGCCCGGCGCCAGCCTCGAGCGGTTGAGCTTCGTGAAGACCGTGGCGGAGCTCGGCGCCAAGGCCGACTTCATCCAGGAGAGCGCGCCCGAGCGCATCGATCTCAAGCGCAAGCTGCACGCCGCCATGGATGCCGCCGCGCGCCCCGAAGTGATCATCGCGTCCAGCTCGTCCGGACTGCTGCCGTCGGAATTCCAGGCGGACTGCAAGCATCCCGACCGCATCATCGTCGGCCACCCGTTCAATCCCGTCTATCTCTTGCCGCTGGTCGAGGTGCTCGGCGGCAAGAAGACGGCGCCTGCCGCCATCGACAATGCCATGATCTTCTACACGGCGATCGGGATGCGGGCGCTGAAGGTGCGCAAGGAGATCGACGGCTATATCGCCGACCGGCTGCAGGAGGCGCTGTGGCGCGAGATCCTCCATCTCGTGAACGACGGCATCGCCACGACGGGCGAGATCGACGACGCCATCCGATACGGCCCAGGCATCCGCTGGGCCTTCATGGGCACGAACCTGATCTATCACCTCGCGGGCGGCGAGGGCGGCATGCGCCACATGCTCGAGCAGTTCGGCCCCGCGCTCGACTTGCCTTGGACCCACCTCAAGGCCCCGAAGCTGACGCCGGAGTTGATTGACCGCATGGTGGAGGGCACGTCGGAACAAGCGAGGGGCTGGACGATCAAGGACCTCGAACGCTTCCGCGACGACTGCATCATCCGCGTGCTGCAGGCCGTCGAAGACAGCCGCAAGGCGGCGGGCGGCAAGGCGCCGGTGTGAGAACGCCGCGACCGTAGCCGCGCCCGCGCTGGTTGCACGATGACACCGCAGGACCCGGAAACGCTGCGTGCCCGGCGCATGGCCAATCTGCGGCGCCTGCTGAAGCCGCGCCATGTCGCTTTCATCGGCGGCAAGGGCTTGGCGGCGCCGATCGAGGGCTGCCGCTCCGGCGGGTTCAAGGGACAGATCTGGCCGGTCCATCCGACCTATCCCGATATCGCCGGTATCGCCTGCTATCCCTCGGTCGAGGCGCTGCCGGAGGCGCCGGACGCGGCCTACATCGCGGCCCCGCGCGAGGCGACCGTGGAGGTCGTGCGGGCCCTTGCCGGGCGCGGCGCCGGCGGGTGCGTGTGCTATGCCGCGGGGTTCGCCGAGGTCGGGCCCGAAGGGGCGGAGCTGCTGAAGGCGCTGATGGCGGCTGCCGGGGAGCTCGCGCTCGTGGGCCCGATCTCCTACGGCGTCCTGAACTATGTCGACGGCGTCCATATGTTCGCGTCGGGCCCGGGTGGCGCGCGCACGGAGCGCGGCGCGGCCTTCGTCGGCCAGAGCGGCAACATCGCGCTGACGCTCACCATGAACGAGCGGTCGGTGCCTTTCTCCTACGTCATCAGCGCCGGGGCGCAGGCCATCCTGTCGATCGCCGACTACGTCGACGCACTTGCCGACGATCCGCACGTGAATGCGATCGGGCTCTACATCGAGGGCCTCAACGACATCCCGGCGTTCGCGCGCGCGGCACTGAAGGCGGTCGAAAAGGGCAAGCCGATCGTCGCCATCAAGGTCGGCCGCTCCGAGCTGGGGGCCAAGCTGGCGATGAGCCACACGAGCTCGCTGGCCGGCAGCGACGCGCTCTATGACGCGCTGTTCGAGCGCCTGGGCATCATTCGGGTCGATACCCTGCCGGCCCTGCTGGAGACGCTGAAGTTCGTCGCGGTCGCCGCGCCGCCGGCGGGGGAGCGGCTGGTTGTCTTCACCTGCTCCGGCGGCGACAGCCTGATGACGGCGGACAAGGCCGCCGAGCTGGGCCTGCCGTTGCCGCAGTTCTCGCCGTCCCAATATGCCGACCTGCGCCAGCAGTTGCCGTCCTTCGCGTCCGTCTCCAATCCCCTCGACTACAATCTCTCGCTCTGGGGCGACGAGCCCGCATTGTTCAAGTGCTTCCGTACCGCTCTGAGCGGCGATTGCGATGCCGGCCTGCTGGTCCTCGACTACCCGCCGAGCGACGAGCGCGGCCGTGCCGACTGCGACAAATCCGTGAACGCCCTCATCGACGCTGCCCGTGCCAACGGCAAGCAGCCGATCATCTGCACGACCCTGCAGGAGACGCTGCCTGCCGCAACGCGCGAGCGGCTCATCGCCGCCGGCTGTCCGCCCATGCAGGGTCTCGACGATACCCTGACGGCATTCGCCAACGCCGCGCGTCAGGCGCAGCGGGCGCGAATGATCGGGGGCGGCGGCATGGCGGCCGCTCTGGCGCCCAGCCGAGCGGTCGCAGGCGAAGGCCGCTTGCTATCCGAGTGGGATGCGAAGCAGCAGTTGGCCGCGCACGGTCTCGCGATCCCGGCCGGGCGACTGGTCGCGGCGGCCGAGGCCGCGACGGCAGCAGCGGCGATCGGCTTTCCCGTAGCGGCGAAGGTCGCGTACCCGGTCCTGGCGCACAAGACGGAGGCCGGCGCCGTGGCTCTCGGTCTGGCGACCGGAAAGGCGGTGGACGACGCCCTCTCCGCAATGACGGCGTCGGTCGCACGCTATCAGCCCGATCTGATGGCCGAGCGTTTCCTCATCGAGAAGCAGGTCACGAACGCCGTGGCCGAGATGATAATCGGCGTGAAGCGCGACCCCGGCTTCGGGCTCGTGCTGGTGATCGGCGCCGGCGGCATCCTCGTCGAGATGGTGCAGGATGCGGTGACGCTTCTGCTGCCGACCGATCGCGGCGCGGTGGAAGCGGCCGTGCGCAGCCTCAAGACGGCGAAGCTGCTGGCCGGTTATCGCGGTCGGCCGCCGGCCGATATCGAAGCCGTCATCGGGGCGGTCATGTCCGTCGCCGGCTTCGCCGAGGCCAACCGCGATCGGCTGGTCGAGCTGGACGTCAATCCGCTGCTCGTTCTGCCGAAGGGGCAGGGCGCCGTCGCGGTCGACGCTCTGATCGTCATGGCGGAGGGCTAGCCGGCCATTTGCCGCAGCCTATCCCCCGGGCGTCAAACCGGCGTACAATCGCAAAACCAAAGCGCCACCGGCACGGGAGGAGGCGATGAATCGCGAAGAGTTGAGGGCTGCGCTGTCGCTGCTCGTCGACGAGATGGACGGCGAAATTGAAGACAGTCACGAAGTCTACCTCCGCCTGACCATGCTCCTGAACCAGATGCGCGCGCTCAACATGCCGATCCCGGAAGACCTCGCCAGGATGGAAGCGGAGATGTCGGAGGAGTTTGCAGCCGAGGCCGTGCCCGACGAGGGCGCGTCCAAGCCGGATTCCTAGCCGATCAGGCCGGCGTGACGATCACACGCCGGATCGATTTTTCGATGACCTCGGCGCTGATGTCCGGTGACTTGGTTGCTCCCGTTCGTCGGCGGTAGAGCGATGTCGTCTCCGCCAGGACGATGATGTCGGCGACATCCGAGGGGTTGCGCGCGGCGCGGGCGATGCGCTCTACCGCGGCGGCTTCGTCGAGCCCGACGAGCGTGAAGCCGGCGCTTGTGGCCTGCGCGAGATAGAAGCGCGCGACATCGACCAGCATCCGGCGGGCGTCATCGGGAATGGCCTGCTCGCGGCCATGCTTCACCGGCGTGCCCGGCAGCGCCAGGACGACGCCGAACATGTTGTCCAGGAGGCTGCCGGGTTCGAAGTCGACGGCCGTGCCGACGACGAGCACATTGCTGCGCTCGGTCGTCGTGTCGATGAGCGCATCGAGCTCGGCCAGCGCCTCCTCGTCCTCGTCCTCCGCGACGTTGTCGAGCCGCGGCAGCAGCAGCATGACCTTCTGGCGCCGATAGCGCTGCACCAGGCTCTTGGCGCTCGCCAGGGCGTCGGCATTGCGGGCGTTGTAGACGATGATGAGGCGGTCGAGCGCCGCGTCCTTGGCGATCCGCTGCGCCAGGGTCTTCTTGCCGCTCGCGGCCGGCCCGATGATCAGGATCTCGTTGCCCACCTTGAGCGACGCATAGGCGTCGGGACTCTTCGCCCGGTCGATGAGGTCGGCGATATCGGCCAGCAGGCCATCCAGGCCCGCCAGGCTCACCTCGAGATCGGCGACCGCGAGATCGTCCAGGCTGAGAGCGATGCGTTCCCGGCGCTTGCGCCGATCGATCAGGAATTCGATCAATGCCGGCAGTGTCGCGACGGCGCCGACGACCGTTGCGATCAGGATGACCTGCTCGCTCACCAGCGTGATGGCGCCGCCCTCGCCGCTGTCCTGGGCGAAGGCCTCGCCAAGCCCGAACAGGGTCGAGATCAGGACGACGAGCAGAAGGAGCGGCATGGGCGCTAGCGGGGGCCGGCGAGAGCGCCGTGGCCGATTGTGAAGTCGTTGCGCCCGGAAGCGTCGCGGCCACGCAGCAGCCAGATCGGCCGGTTGCGGTAGTCGACCTGGAGACCGTTCGGCAAGGTCCGGGGCTCGTACATCGCGCGGTCGAAGTGCGAGCCCGCCGGCATGTAGCGGATGGCGACGCCGGCGCGGCGTTTGGTCGAGCGGTTCGCATTGGAGCCGTGCACGACGAACACGTCATGCAGCGACATCTGTCCGGCCGCCAACACCACGTCGCGGGCTGCCGAGAAGCCAAGGTCGTCGTCGATCGAGAGATCGAGCGCGACGTCGGGCCGCTCGTCCGCGCGATGGCGGTAGCTGCGGCCGGCCCGGTGGGAGCCGGGCAGGAAGCGCATGCAGCCGTTCTCGGTCGTGGCGTCGTCGAGCGCGACCCAGGCGGTCACCGTCGCCATCGGCCGGATCGGCCAGTAGCGGCCGTCCTGGTGCCATGGCACCTCCTGGCCATCGCCGGGAGGCTTGCAGAAGACCTGGCAGCCCCACAGGATGATGTCGGGCCCGATCAGTTGCTCCACCATGTCGAGGATGGCCGGGTCGTGCGCCAGCTCCAGGAACGCCTCGTGCCCCCGCACGTTCTCGGTGTTCCCGCGCGTGATGTGAGCGCTGATGAGCTGCTCCGGCCGGATGCCGGGATTGTCGGCGATCAGCCGGTCGAGCGCGGCGCGCAGCATTTCGAGGCGTGCGGGTGCCAGACGATGGCGCGGAACGAACAATCCGTCGCGCCGGAACGCGTCGATCTCCGGCGCGGTGAGGGCTCCTGCGATATCCCGCATCGGGCGAGCGCGTCAGCCGTCGGCGCTGACCAGCCCGCGCTTCAGCAGATCGCGGAACATGGCGATCGAGCGCTCGACACCGCTATCGAGGGGCGTCGCGGGCCAGCCGCCAATCAGCTTGCGCAGGGGGCGATCGTCGAAGTCGGCGGGGAAAGGCAGGCTGGCGCCGTCGATGGCCAGCTTCGCTGCGGGCACGACCTGGCGGATGCGGTCGACCACCGCTTCGACCGTCGCTTTCGTCCCCTGCAGGTCGTAGACGTCGCTATGGCCGGCCGCGACCTCGGCCTCGGCGCAGCGGATGAAGATCTCCGCGACCTCGCCGGCATACTGGAAGTTGAGCGTGCCGCGGAACGGCACGGTGTAGGACTTGTCGGCGGCGGCCGCCAGCATGGCCTTGGTCGGCGCCGAGGTCAGTCCCTGGTCGCGGCCGGGGCCATAGACGGTGTGCGGGCGCAGGCCGATGCTGGCAACGCCCCAATCCTGCGCATAGATGCGGGCGATGCCTTCGTCGGCGGCCTTGTAGACGCCATAGAGATTGGCCTGATAGGCGCTGCCTTCGGCCGGCAGGGCGGCGATGGAGCTGGCATAGACGAGGCGCTTCACCCCGCGCTTGCGGGCCGCCTCGAAGACGTTGACATGGCCGACGACGTTGACGCGCGCGCCGAGCACCGGATCCGCCTTGCAGAACGGCACCTGCAGGGCCGCCAGATGGATGATGGCCGCCGCACCACTGTCGCCGACGGCCCGTTCGACCGTGGCCGTATCCGTCAGATCGCCCTTCAGCCATTTGACGGCGTTGGCCTGCTCGTCGCTCAGCAGCAGGCGCAGCCGCCGCCGGTCCTCCGACAGATCGAATACGACAGGCTGCTGGCCGCGCTGCACCAAGCCGGCGACGACCCAGGCGCCGATGCAGCCGGCGGCGCCGGTAACGAGGATAGGACCTGCAATAGCCATTCAATCTGCTCCCGTTGACTCCGCCGCGCGGCGCCGATCAGCAAGGGATAGCCTGCTCGCCAGCGCCTTGCAAAGCCCGGACTTCGAGGATGGCTTCATGCGGCCGGCACCGGCGCGATCATCGCTTGTTCTCCTTGGCGCAGGCGAGATTCTCGAAATCAAGATTGAAGTTCTGGGCGTGCGGCGTGTAGCCGGTACATCCCTTGCGCAGCGCCAGGACCTGATGCGTGAACAGCGGAATGATGACACCCCCTTCCTCCGCCAGCAACTTGCCCGCAGCCTGGTAGAGCTTGCTGCGTTCGGCAGGGTTGGCCGTCGCGTTCGCCTTTGTCAGCAGGTCGTCATAGTCCTGCCGCTTCCAGTGCGTTTCGTTGGAATCCGAGGTCGATCGATAGGGGTAGCCGAGGGCGTCGCTCGGAGGCCGCAGGAACCAGGACGACGTCAGCAGCGGCTTCTTCAGCCAGACATCGTCCCAGTAGGTCTCGGCCGGCGCGATGTTGACGTTGACCTCGATGCCTGCGCCTTTCGCCATCTCCGCGTAGGCCTGCGCCATACGCACCATGCCGGGCACGACGTCGGCCGTGAACAGGTCGAGTTTCAGGCCGCCGGGATGTCCGGCCTCGGCCAGCAGCTCCTTCGCCTTGGCAAGGTCTGCTTTCGGCGCGTCCTTGGTGAAGGAGGCGGGCCAGCCGGTGGGGATGGGGTCGTCTGCTGCCGCCTCGCCGAACCCGCGGCGCACGATGTCGACCATCGCGGGGCGATCGACCACCAGTTTCATCGCCTGACGGACACGCACATCGTCGAAGGGCGGCGTATCCGTCCACATCGAGATGGTCATGGAGTTCGAGGCCTGGGTCTGCAGCAGATCCACGGTCGTGTCGCCCTTGAGCGTCGAGGCGACGGAAGGATCGATATTGAGCACCAGATCGGCCTCTCCGGACCTGATGGCCGACACGGCCGCCACCGGCTCGAGCGCGACAGTGATGCGCAGGCACTCCGCCTTCGGCCGCCCGGCCTTCCAATAGTTCGGATTCCTCTTCAGGACGCGCACGGCGCCGCCGGGCGTGAACTCCTCCTGGATGAACGGGCCGGTCCCGTTCTCGTGCAACCGCAGCTCCTCGGCCTTGGCCCCCTCGGCCACGATGTTCGTGTATTTGTTGGTGATGAGGAGCGGCAGGTCCGCGACCGGCTCGTCGGTCGTGAAGGAGACAGTCAGGGCATCGACGGCCTTGATGCCGTCGGACTCGAGGAACGACAGCACCTGCTTGGCGCCGCTGGGCAGAGACGGATCGAGCAGGCGCTTGAAGGTGTAGACGACATCGCCGGCGTCGAAATCGCTGCCGTCGTGGAACTTGACGCCCTTGCGCAGATGGAACGTCCAGGTCTTGCCGTCGGCCGAGGATTCGTAGGATTCGGCGAGCTCCGGAACGGCCAGAAAATTGCCGTCGAGGTCGAGGAGCCGGTTGTAGACGGCGAAGATCTGGTAGGCGTCGTCCTCGGAGTACATGCTCGACGGGTCCATCGACTCCTTCTCGCCGCTCGACTCGTAGCCGAGCACCTTGACGCACTTGTCGTCGGCAGTCGGTCCGGCGGCCTGCGCAGGAAGCGCGGTAAGCGCGAGTGCCATCGCCGCGGCCGCCGAGAGCGCGGTACGAAGGAGCGCCGCGATCATCGGGCTCTTGCGCCGTTCGGTTGGCGGCAGGCAACAGCGTGCATGTTGAATCGTAACCCCGTTGGAACCGTGCGTTCGGCCACCCATCATAGGCGGCCGGCGACGCTCCCGCCATCGACCGGTATGATGGCGCCGGTCATGAAGGCGGCGGCCGGCGAGGCGACGAACACCACGCTCTCTGCCACTTCCTCCGGCTTGGCGATCCGCTTCAGCGGATTGAAGTTCTGGTAGTGCCGGTAGTAGGCGGCGGAATCGCCGCTGGCCTCCGCGCACTCGCGCATCAGTTCCGTATCCATTGCGCCCGGCGCGATACAGTTGACGCGGATGTCCGGCGCCAACTCGATGGCGAGCGCGCGCGTCAAGGTGACGAGGCCGCCCTTGGCCGCGCAATAGGCGACGTTGTCGACGATGGGGCGGAGGCCGAGCTCCGACGCGATGTTGACGATGGTGCCGCGCCTGGCCTTGAGCCCGGGGATTGCGGCCCGGGCGCAGAAGAAGCTGCCCTTGAGGATGGTGTCGACATGCCGGTCCCAGATCTCCTCGGTGTGGGCGGCGATCGGCATCTCCAGATTGATGGCCGCGTTGTTGACGAGGACGTCGAGGCGGCCGAACCGCTCGACGGCCCGGCCCACGGCGCGCTCGCAGCCCGCCGCCGTCGAGATATCGGCCGCGACGGCGGCCAGGCGCGGCCCGCCGCCGAGGTCTGCGATCGCAGCCGCGATCGCATCGTCTTCGAGGTCGTTGAGCGCGACCTGGGCGCCGCGCGCATGAAAGGCCTTGGCGATCTGCTTGCCCAGCCCGCGCGCCGCCCCCGTCACCAGGACGGCGCGGTCGCTGAAGTCCGTTCCGGTCATCTCTCCGTCCTTTCCGTCAGCCTCGGTATCGGCTGAGCCACAGTGCGAGGAGCGTCGCGCCGATGGTCAGCGTGATCAGGATGGTGGCGCTGGCGTTGATCGAAGGATCGAGCGTCGTGCGCACCATGCTCCAGACCAGCGTCGGGATCGTGTTGCCGCTCCCGATGGCGAAGAACGTGACGATGAAGTCGTCGAGCGACACGGCCATGGCGATGAGGGCGGCGCCGATGATCGTCGCCCGCACGATCGGCAGCGTCACCGTCAGAAACGCCGCCAGCGGCGAGGCGCCGAGGTCGCGGGCGCTGTCGACGAGGCTATGGTCGAAGCCGATGAGGCGTGCATGGACGATCAGAATGACGAACGGCTGGGTGATCACGAGATGGCCGAGAATGACGGTCGGAAGCCCGAGCTGCAGATCGAGGAAGCGGACGAAGTAGGTCATCAGCGCGATCCCGATGACAAGGGCGGGCAGCATGATCGGAAATCCGAGAACCTGCAGCGCCGCCTGCGCGCGCCGCGGCGGCAGCCGGGAGAGGCTCAGCGCCGCCATCGTGCCGACGACGGTCGAGCCGCAGCCGATGGCCGCAGCGACGATTCCGCTGTTCTTGGCCGCGCCCCAGAACGTGTCGTTGGCAAACAGCGCCCGGTACCAGTCGAGCGTTAGGCCGCCCATGGGAAAGCTGGTAAGCGCATTGCGGCCGAAACTGAAGATGACCACCAAGGCGAGCGGCGTGAGCATGAACAGGACCACGCCGAAGCCGAAGGCGCACCACAGCGGCGCCGAGAGCAGGCGCGTCATCTGCGGCCGCTCCAGGAGAGGAGGCCGGCCGCCAGCAGCACGACGGGCAGGCAGGCGCCGAGCACCGAGAACGACATGGCGCTGCCCATCGGCCAGTCGAAGCGCAGCGAGAACTGCTGCTCGATGAAATCCCCGATCATGGCGGTGTAGGGTCCGCCGACGAAGCGCGGCGTCACGTAGTCGCCGGCCGCCACCAGGAACGACAGCGTGAACGCGGCCAGCGTGCCGGCGCGCGCCAGCGGGAAGACGATATCGCGGAACGCCTGCCGCGGCCGGGCGCCGACGTCGCGCGCCGCCTCGATGGTCTCGTCGTCGATCGTGCGCAGGGAGCCGTAGATCGGCAGGATGGCGAGCGGGAGGAGGAAGTAGGTGAGGGTCACGACCACGGCGCCGGGATTGTAGATGAAGATCGTCAGCGGCTCGCTGACGATGCCCAGCCAGAGCAGGGCCGAGTTGAGGATGCCGTCTTTGCCGAGAATGCTCTTCCAGGCATAGATCTTCACGAGGTAGCCGCCGAACAGCGTCAGCAGCGTGATGAACAGCAGGGGCGGGCCAAGGCGGCCCGCCTTGAAGCGAATCAGATAGGCAAAGGCGAAGGCGATCGTCGTGGTCAGCAGGGCCGTAGCCAGCGCGATGCCCAGGGTGATCGCGATGACGCCGGCGTATTTCTCCCAGGTCTCCAGGTAGTTCTCGACGGTGAAGGCGGGCACCATCCGCATCGCCTTCTTGCGCCAGAAGCTCATGGCGAAGAAGAAGGCTACGGGCGCAATGAACAAGCCGAGGAATACGGCCACCGCGGGCGCGGGAAGCAGCCAGCGGCGGAGGCGGGCAGGGCGCATGTACCCTCCTCGCGGCCGCTGATCCGAGGACGGAAGGCCGCGCTAGGCGCGCTTCAGCCGCTCATACTCCTCGAGGAAGTCGTCGTAGGTTGCGTATTGGCCCTCCTTCGTGGGCGGCACCGGGAACAGGCGGGCGCGCTGCATGAAGCCGTCGATGTCCGCGTAGCTGTAGCTCTTGCGCAGGTCGTCCGGCAGCAACGGCACCGCCTTCAGGTTCGTGATACCAGCGCTCTGCTCGGTCGCGAACTGCTTCTGCGGCTCGGGCGAGAGGATGTGATTGATCAGGCCGTAGACGAGATCGACGTGCGGGCAGTCCTTAGGGATGCACAGGCAGTCCATGAACATGCCCGTGCCCTCCTGCGGGATGCTGTAGGCGATCTCCTTGCCCTTCTGCTTGGTCCACACGGCGACCGCCTCCCAGCCGATCGTGGTGATGACGATCTCGTTGCGGGCGAAGGCGTCGGCCATGTCGCCGTAGGTCGCGAAGAACGCGCGCGCCTGCTTGGTCTTCACCTCGATCATGAAATCGATCACCTTGGCGAGCTGCTCCTTGGTCAGGAGCGTGCCGACCTCGGCGCCGGTCACCGTGCGGCCCCAGACCAGCAGGTTGCCGAGGGGATCGTCGACCATCGCCACCTTGCCCTTGTATTCCGGCTTCATGACGTCGAACCACGAGCCCGGCGGTGCCGTGACGACCGCGGGATCGTACATGATCGGCAGCGAGCCCCAGTTCCAGGGAATGCCCATGAGCTTGCCGTCATATTTGATGGCGTTCTGGCTGGTGAACTGCGGCACCAGATCGCCGAACGGCGTCACGCGCGCCGTATCGATCGGCTCCAGCAGCTCGCCCTCGGCCATGAGCGGCAGGTAGCCGAAATACATGGTGATGAGATCGGTCTTGCCGATGCCGCCGGCCTGCAGCTTGGTGATGATCTCCTCGTTGGAGGCGATGAAGGTCGGCTGGAAATCGATGTCGTTGTCGGCCAGGAACGTGCCCGACTTGATCGGCGTCTCGTAGCCCTGCCATCCCATCCAGGTGATCGTCGTCTTGGCCTCCGCCCGGCGCAGGGGAACAGCGGCCATGGCCGAGGCAGCGCCCGCGCCCGCCAGCCCGGCGAGCAGGCGGCGGCGTGAGAGCCAGGCCGCGACTGCAGAATTCCAGCTGCTGCGACAATCGTTGTCGGTCATGAAGGTCCTCCCCTTCCGTCTTGTTTTTTGTCCGGCGCTCGCGACGCCAGGCGCTTCCGGCACAGGCAGCCACGGTAGAAGCGGGCCATCCGGCGGTCAAGGCGATGGCCAGTTCCAGGCGCTCGAACGCCGCCCGTCAGGGGCCGGAAGCGCGGACCGCGTTTACCGAAACTTAACGTTAACGAATTATTAGTACGAGCAAACTGTGCCGGCGGATTTGCCGCTGGAGACAAGAGGAATTGGGGACTTTTGATGCTGCTTGAGTGTTTCGTATCGGACAACGAACCCAGCCTGAACGCCATGCTGGACGAGTTGGAATGCCACCCTCATGACTACAGCTTCGGCGACGACATCGATCACTGCAACGCCATCCTCCTTCGCGAGGACGTCGGGAAGGACGAGAAGATGGCGACGTTCCTGAAATGGAGCGCCCGCTATCAGCCCTGCCTGTTCGGCCGCCTGGGTTCGAAGAGCCTGAAGCACATCGCCATCGACATGTGCTGGATCGACGATGCCGACCTCCGCAAAGGCGACGGCTATGTCGGCCAGAAGGTGCAGGCCGCGCGCCGCGCCTGGAAGGACCGCTGCGCCGAGGGCGTCGCCCACGGCTTTCTCGTCATGTTCAACAGCCGCCGCCTGGCCTATGCCAAGCCTTGCCCGTTCCTCGTCGAGGTGAGCAAGCGCATCGGCGACCTCTACCTGCCCGAACATGCCCCGGTCGAGGCGGACGTGATCTACACCGAGGCCATGCCGCTCCGCGTCAACGGCGAACTGACCGTCTTCAAAGGCGGGATCAACCTGTTCTATCCGTCCGCCCACCGGACGCTCAATCACGACCGCCGCATCCCCGGCGGCCTCATGATCTCGACGAACTCGCCCGGGCACTACGCGAACTCTCTGGTCACGCGCGGGATCTGCACGTCGTTCGAGGAGGCCGTCGACGAGGTGCGCGACCTCGCCCGCCGCTCGATCGGCAATGGCGGCTACGGCGAACCGCGCGGCCAGACCGCCAGCTGGCACAACGTCGATCCCGACCGCCCGGCCGGCCAGTGTCCGATGAGGCACCGGCCGCGCTACATCCCCGAGAACTTCGACACCAAGACCTATTCAGCGCTCTATCACACCGACGTGCTGGTACCGACGGACGTGACCACAGACGACACCATCGATCCCGACCGCGCGAGCGCCGAGACCTGGCAATGGCTGATCATCGACTACATCTCGCCGGCCAAGGTCACGCCCGAGCACGTGAACTACGCGCTCTTCCACGGCCATCCGATCGCGGCAGAAGCGATGTATCACAATCCCTGGCCTCCGCGCCGCGCCTACAACGAGCCGCTCGCGGGCTACTAGAGCACGATCGGGCTAGGTTGAATCGAAAGGGGATTCCCATCGGGCGAGAAATCTGATTCAAGCTGCTGGCTGGGGTGGGAGGCCAGCATGGATGACACGACCCTATTCGATGGACCTTCGTGAGCGTGCGGTAGCTGCGGTCGAGAGCGGGCAGTCGCGGCGCCAGGTAGCC
>DATIXH010000344.1:0-2017 GCA_035518775.1 Candidatus Acidiferrum sp. | reverse complement strand
GTTGAAGCTGAAGGTGTGGGCGCCGCCAACCGTCAGCGACACGCCGTTGAAGTCATGCGTGAAGATGCCGGCCATGGAGAGATTTTCCGAGTTCTGGCCGACGTCATTCTTGAAGCGCGTCCCCAAGCCATCGACGAAGTTGCGCGTGTCCTCGGTATTGTCGGGCGTGAACGACAGGGCGAACTGGAAGCCCGAGAGATCGGGGCTGAAATACACCAGCTGCGTGCTGTAGCTGTCGATGCCGTAGCAGGTGCCGTTGGTCCCGCCGTAGCCGGCGATGCCGGCATTCGAGAAGTTGAAGCCGTAGACGGACGGGCTGTCGGCGCCGAAGATCTTCGAGGCGCTGGGCACGGTGTAGCACATCGCCGCCAGCGCGCCGTCCTGGTCGCCGAACTGGATCTTGCCGAACCCGCCGCTGAAATAAGCGTAGACCTTCCGGATCTGGTCGTCCTGCGTCTGGCCCCGCAGCTCCACGTAGGCGCCGACGGTGAGGCCGTTGTCGAGAGCGGATTCGCCGCTGAAGGAGATGCCGACGTTCTGCTTGAACGCGTAGTCGCGAATGGCATCCTCGTTGACGCCCGACGAGGCGCTGAAGTCCTCGCCTGCGATGGCGCCGGCGGCGGCGTGGTACCAACCGCCGATGCTGAGCTTCACCCCATCCGCCGCACTTGCGTCAGCGGAGACGACACCCAGAACGACCAGAGCTGTCGAGCCGAGTAGAGCCTGCCTCATGTCCTCCTCCTTCGATGCGTCACGCCGCCGCTGGCCCGCAGCGTCGCCGGCAACCGAGAAGGCGCGCCTCGAGGCCGTTGCCTCGGGCTCGTCGCGAGTTACTTCTGAACCCCTACGGAAAGACGCGCCTCGGTCAGCCTATACCCCCTTCGAGTCACCGTGAGCCGGTTGCCTCACTCAAGTCGCGTGGCCCGGGAAACTCATGCGTGCCACTCAATGTTCTCGTAGCTCTTGCTGATGAGCGTACCCTTCTCGCCTCGGACGATGGCGGGAACGTCGGCGAGCGCGCCAATCGCGGCGGTGCGCCCCGTGGTCATCGCGAACCGGCAGGCGGCCTCCACCTTCGGTCCCATGGAGCCAGCGGGAAAGCTGTAGCGACCCATCGCGGCCGGGCTGGCCTTGTGGATGGCCTTTGCCTCGGGAGTTCCCCACCCGGTGAACACCGCCGCCGCGTCCGTCGCCATCACCAGAAAATCGGCGTCGAGTTCGCGGGCGAGCAGCTCCGAGCACAGGTCCTTGTCTATCACGGCCTCGACGCCGATCAGCTTGCGATCGGCACCAGCCTCGTACATGGTCGGAATGCCGCCGCCGCCAGCGCAGATCACGATCGTGCCGTGGTCGAGCAGCCATTTGATGGGTCGGATCTCGAAAATCCGCTGCGGCGCCGGCGACGGCACCACGCGGCGCCACTTCGCGCCGTCCTGCTTGAATATCCAGCCTTTATCGGCTGCCATGCGGCCCGCCGCTGCCTTCTCGTAGACAGGGCCGACAAACTTGGTCGGATTTCGGAAGCCGGGGTCTTCGGGATCGACCTCGACCATGGTGAGCAGGGTGGCGAAAGGAACCTCGAACGGCAGCAGATTGCCGAGTTCCTGCTCGATCATGTAGCCGATCATGCCTTCGGTCTCGGCGCCGAGCACGTCGAGCGGATACGCCTCGTCGGGCTTGTAAGCTGCGCCCTGGAGCGCCAGCAGCCCGACCTGGGGACCGTTGCCGTGGCTGACGACGAGCTGATGCTCGCGCGCGACCGGGGCCATCGCTTCCGCCGCGACTTTTATGTTGCGGCGCTGCGCCTCTGCAGTCATGGGCTCGCCCCGCTTCAGCAGAGCGTTTCCGCCGAGAGCGACGACAACGCGCATGAGCGTCAATCTCCGAGCGTGGCGACGAGCAGGGCCTTGATCGTGTGCAGGCGGTTCTCGGCCTGCTCGAAGGCGACGTTGGCCTCGGATTCGAAGACGTCGTTGGTCACCTCGAGGCCGTTGGCCATCCCGTAGGTTTCGGCGAT
>DATIXH010000343.1:0-9371 GCA_035518775.1 Candidatus Acidiferrum sp. | reverse complement strand
AGGGGAATTTCGCGCGGATCGCGCCGGGCCTTGCGCACCCAGCCCCAGTTGCGGCTCGATTGCTCGCCCGCGATGTGGCCCTTCTCGCAGAGCGCGACCGACAGGCCTTTCTGGGCCAGGAACAGCGCGGCGCTGGTGCCGATGATGCCGCCGCCGACGATCACGACGTCGGCGCGGGCGGGCACGCCAGTCTCGGGCGGAACGGGAACGGGATCGACGGGCGGACCCATGTCAGAGACTCCCCGCCGGGCGTTCGAGGGCGGGGATGCTCCGGCACGGCCGCGCGGACGCTGCGGCCCCGGCCGCGCGGACGCTGCGGCTCCGGCCCGGCCTGCGCGCGACGGTCAGGCGTCGGTCTCGGGCACCATGTCGATGTAGCTCTCGTAGACCTTGCGCAGCAGCCCGAGCAACGTCTTCCGTTCCTCGCGGCTCAGCATGGCGAAGAACTGGTCGTCCTGGGCCTTTACCACCCGCCGCACGCGCTCGGCGAAGATCCGCCCCTTCTTCGTCAGATAGAGCTCGCGCGCCCGCCGTTCGGTCGGTGAAACCCGCTGCTCCAGATAGCCCGCACGCTCCATCAGCCAGATGAGCTTGCCCATTGCCGACCGATCCTTGCGGATGAAGTGTGCGAGCACGGAGGGCCGGATGCCCGGATTGGCGTCGACCAGAAGGATCGTGGAGATCTTGCCCGTGCCGCCGGCGAGCTTGAGGCTTTCGGTATGGGAATCGAGATCCTGGCTCACCAGCAGATTGACGGTCCGCACATAGAAGCTCAGCAGCGAGACGAATACGTCGAAGTCGATGCGGCGGTAGGCGACCGTCTTCGGCGTCTTGGCGGGGTTGCGCAGTCGCACATGGTTGCGCCGCCGTGCAAGATTGCTGGATTCCATCCCGTCGGCGGCCCCCCTGCGCCGCGTACTCGATCGTTTCGTTATGGCAGTTGGTCATAGCGCGTGCAATCTCCCCGAGGTTGAACCGGTGACAAGGGATCGTGGAGCCGGCAACAGCGAGGGAAGACTCGCCGCGCGACAATCATGGGGTGGGGTGCCGGCGGAGAGGCTCGATCACCAGCCTCAGATGCTCTCGCGGCACTCCCATCGCGGAGGACGATACGGTGGGGCGGCGGTGGAGGTCGGCAGCGGCGGCGCACGCCACAGAGCGGACTCGACCGGTGGCGCCCTCTCCTCTCGGTGCGCGTGCATTCCGAGAACTCTCGCTTCATTCGAAGCAGCGGCGACATGGCGAAGAGCAGCGCCTTTCGCGTTCACTCGGCGAGATGATGGTAGATATCCACTGTGGATGATGTCAAGCGATTGGCCCGGACGGTCGCCTGCGATCGGAAGAGCAGGCCGATCGAACATCCGGCGTCGGTCAATCATCCGCGGCGCGTCGTCTTCAAGACACGATGAGATCAGCCGGTAGTGGGCCGGCCGCCCGCGTTCACCCAGCGCTGGTGAGGCGCTGCCAGAGCTCGACCACCCGGCGGGTCTCGGCGACGTCGTGGACGCGCAGGACCTGCACGCCCAGGTTCAGGGCGTGCAGGGCGGCGGCGAGCGAGGTGGGCAGGCGCTCCTTCGGCGGCAGGGCGCTCTCGGCCTTGCTGCCGAGGGCCTTGCGCGAGGCGCCCAGCAGGAGCGGGCAGCCGAGGCCGTGATAGAGGGCGAGGCTGCGCAGGACGGCGAGGTTCTGCGCGCCGCGCTTGCCGAAGCCGATGCCGGGATCGAGGAGGAGACGCTCCGGCGCGATGCCGGCGTCGCGGCAGGCGGCGATGCGGGCCTCGAGATAGTCGAAGACGTCGAGCGCCACGTCGTCGTAGCGCGGCGCCAGGTTCATGGTGGCCGGCTCGCCCTGCATGTGCATGAGCGCGACGGCGGCGCCGCTGCCGGCGGCGACGGCGAGGCTGTCGGGATCGCCGGCCAGGGCGGTGACGTCGTTGATGAGGTCGACGCCCTGGGCGAGCGCCGCCCGCATGACGGGTGCGTGGCGGCTGTCGATGGAGAGCAGCAGCCGCGGGAAGGAGGCGCGCAGATGCGACAGCCCCTGCAGCACCGGCAGGACGCGCGCCGCCTCCTCCTGCGGCGCCACGGGCGCGGCGCCGGGACGGGTCGACTCGCCGCCGACGTCGAGGATGTCGGCGCCGGCATGGGCGAGGCGCTGGCCGTGCGCGATCGCCGCGGCCGCGTCGAAATGCTCGCCGCCGTCGGAGAAGCTGTCGGGCGTGGCGTTGACGATGCCCATGAGGATCGGCTTCGACAGCACCTCGCCGTGGAGATCGTGGCGGGGGCGTGCGAGAGTCTCGAGCAGGTGGGCGACGCGCGCCTCGACCGCGCCGCCCTGTTGCGCGGCCCAGCGGCGCGTCTCCGCGAGCGATGCCGGCGTGCGCGCAACGCCGGCGGAGTTGCGGATCGCGATCTCGCAGACGGCGAAGGCGAGCGGACCGCCGGCGAGTGGGAGGGCGCTGCCGGCCGCGACCATCGGCGCCAGGGCGGTCAGCGGGCCAATGGCGGTGGGCGAGAGATAGAGGCGCGCGTCGGCGGCGACGGTTGCGGGCAGCGCGCTCTTGGGCGCCGATGATTCCATCGTTGCGACTCTCCGCCTGGCCGTATTGAATGACGACGGCGACCTTAGAGCCTTTTCACGATGGTTGAAATCAGCAGACCGTCACTGTCATGCCGCACTGTAGGGGCGCGCTGCGCGCGCCCGCGGCGTTGTTGCCCCGGGTCGTTCGGTGGGCGCGCGCAGCGCGCCCCTACATACTGACCAGACGGGGTCGAGCTGACGATGCGTGTTGGCACCGACATATCGACGATCGATGTCGTGCGGCCGGACCCCGCGACCGTGCACGCGCGCGAGATCGACTATCGGGATCCGGTCGCGCTGTTTGCGGTGTTCGCGGAGGACCGGCATGCGGCGCTGCTGGACAGCGCGCTGCTGGCGCCGCAGCGCGGGCGCTATGCGTTCATCGCGGCGGAGCCGTTCCGGGTGCTGAGCAGCAAGGACGGCGTCGTTTCGGTCGACGGGGAGAGCGGCGCGGGCGACCCGTTCGAGCTGCTGCGGCGTGAGTTGGCGCGCTATGCCCTGCAGCCCGTGCCGGGGCTGCCGCCCCTGCAGGGCGGGGCGGTCGGCTATTTCGGCTACGAGCTGGCGCAGCATCTCGAGCGGGTGCCGCTGGCGCGCGCCGACGATCGGCGGTTTCCCGATCTGGCGCTCGGCTTCCATGACGTGATCGTCGCGTTCGACCATCGCGAGCGGCGGGCGTGGATCCTCTCGAGCGGGCTGCCGGAGACGGAGCCGGCGCGGCGCCGCGAGCGGGCCATGGCGCGGCTCGATGCGATGGGGGCGCGGCTGGCGGCGGCGCGGCCGCTGCCGCGGCCGGGCGCGCCGACGACGGCGCCGGCCATCGCCTCCAACTTCACGCGCGCGGAATACGAGGCGGTGGTGCGGCGGGTGGTGGAGTACATCCTGGCCGGCGACATCTTCCAGGCCAACCTGTCGCAGCGCTTCACGGCGCCGCTGCCGGCGGGGATGACGGCGTTCGATCTCTATCGGCGGCTGCGCGCGCTCAACCCGGCGCCGTTCGCGGCCTACCTCAAGCTCGACGACGTGGTGGTGGCATCGGCGTCGCCCGAGCGCTTCATCGCTCTCAGCGAGGGCCGGGTCGAGACTTGCCCGATCAAGGGCACGCGGCCGCGCGGAGCGACGCCGGCCGAGGACCGCATGCTGGCCGACGAGCTGCAGGCGAGCGAGAAGGACCGCGCCGAGAACGTGATGATCGTCGACCTCCTGCGCAACGACCTGTCGCGCGTGTGCCGGGACGGCTCGGTCGAGGTGCCGCGGCTGTGCGCGCTCGAGAGCTTCGCCACGGTGCATCACCTGGTCTCCACCATCACCGGCGAGCTGCGGCCGGGGATGACGGCGGTGGACCTGCTGGCGGCCAGCTTCCCCGGCGGCTCGATCACGGGAGCGCCGAAGATCCGCGCGATGGAGATCATCGCCGAGCTGGAGCCGACGCGGCGCGGGCCCTATTGCGGCGGCATCGGCTATCTCGGCTTCGACGGCGGCATGGATACCAGCATCGTCATCCGCACCTATGCGGTGAAGGACGGGGTGGTGACGTTCCAGGCCGGCGGCGGCATCGTCGCCGATTCCGACCCGGCGGCGGAGTACGAGGAGACGCTCGACAAGGCGCGCGCGCTGATCGCGGCGCTGTCGCTGTAGCGGACGCTGGGCATGATCCTCGTCATCGACAACTACGACTCGTTCGTCCACAACCTCGCGCGCTATATCCGCGAGCTCGGGTGGGCGACGGAGGTGGTGCGGAACGATGCGATCGGTCTCGCTGACATCGCGGAGCGCCGGCCGTCCCACATCGTGCTGTCGCCGGGGCCGTGCACGCCGAACGAGGCGGGGATCTCCTGCGCGCTGATCGAGCGGTTCGGGCGGAGCATACCGATCCTCGGGGTGTGCCTGGGGCATCAGTGCATCGGGCAGGCGTTCGGCGGGACGGTCGTGCGGGCGCGGCGGCCGATGCATGGCAAGAGCTCGCTCGTCCGTCATGACGAGAGCGACATCTTCGCCGGCCTGCCGAATCCGCTGCGGGCCGCACGCTATCACTCGCTGGTGGTGGCGAAGGAGGGCCTGCCCGCCGATCTCGTGATCACGGCCGAGAGCGCCGAGGGCGAGATCATGGCGCTGCGGCACCGGCGCTGGCCGGTGGTGGGGCTGCAGTTCCATCCGGAGGCCGTGCTGACCGAGCACGGCTACGATCTCCTGCGCAACTTCCTCGGCGATGCCGGCAGCGGCCGCAGCGCCGCCGCGTAGGCCGACGGGGCCCGCCGCCGCGCTTGTGCGGCAGCGGGCCGTACGCGCAAGCCAGCTAAGCGATCAGGCGGCGGCCGCCTTCTTGGTCAATGCGCCGGCGACCTTGCCGGACACCATGCCCAAGACCGCGCCGATCACCATGGAGATTCCGACGCCGATGAGCGGGTTGCTCATGTTGGCGGCGGTCACGTTGGCGATGCCGTTACCGCTGATGCCGAGGCCCGCGGCGGCGGCATAGCCATAGACGTTGGCGGGCACCACCGAGAGCTGCTCGATCGAGGCGACGATCACCAGCAGGAAGACGGTGGCGCCGATGACGATCGCCGGCCAGAGCGCGCCCAGCGCCTCGATCGGCACCTTCGCGACGATCAGCAGCGCGATCCAGCCGATGATGACGCCGTAGACGTTGCCGCAGATGGTCTTGATGAGCGCCTTGTTGTCGCCGCCGGTGTGGAAGTAGCAACCCCAGGCGATGAAGCCGGCCCACACGATCAGGCCGATGCTCGTACCCAGACAGATCCACGCCCAAATGCCGCCGAGCACGGCGATACTGAGAGAAAGTGCAACAAGCTGTGGCATAACCCCTCCCTATTCCAAGCTGAAACGGTCGTTCGGGCTGCCAATGGCGTGCTTTTCTCGTGCCCGCCATTCGGCGGGCGCCCCGTGCTCTTTTTGCCGCGGATCTCCCCCTGCGAGGACTTGTCAGTCCAAACGACAATAGCAAGTGTAACACAACTGTCGCAGCGGCGCGACGAGGGCGTGGTGCGATGCAGCAAACAGCTCCTCGCCAGGAAAAGATTCACCACGGAGACACGGAGGACGCAGGCCTCCGGAATATGGACCCCCGGCTTCCGCCGGGGCGACATTGAGAGAGGGCCGGCAAGAGTTATCAGGGACAGAGTCGCGTCGAGACCTTCACTCCTGCCAGAGCAGGATCTCGCCTTTGCCGCCGACGGACTGGTCGCCGGCGAGGCGCTGCACGATCGGGGGGCGGGCGGCGAGGGCGTCGAGGCGGGGGCTGCGGCCTTTGAGAGTGCGGAGGAGGAGGCGGAGGAAGGCGAGGTCGTGGCGGCCGCAATCGGCGAAGCTGGGGAGGGCGCGCTCGGGGCGGCTCAGCAGGATGAGGGAGCCGCGCTTCATGGCGAAGGCCGGGTAGGGGCCGATCGACGGGCCGAGGCCGATCAGCGTGCCGGCGATCATGCGCGAGGCGGCGTAGGCGCCGAGAGCGCCTTCGACGATGATGGTGCCGCGGCGCAGGCGGTCGCCGGCGCGGTCGCCGGCATTGCCGCGCACGAGGACGAAGCCGCCGCTCATGCCCTTCATCTCGCCGGGGCGGGCGCCGCCGAGGAAATCGCCGGCGTCGCCCTCGATGACGATCTCGCCGCCGCGCATCTCCCGAGCGGCGCCGACGTCCGCATTGCCCTGCACATGGATGCGGCCGCCGCGCAGGGCGTGGCCGAGATAGGCACCCGCATTGCCCTCGACCGTGACCGCGCCGCGCGTCATCTCGGCGCCGATGCAGTCGAGCCTGGCGCAGTCGCCGACGAGGCGGAGATCGTCGGGTGCGCCGGCCGCGACCGTGAAGAGATCGCCGACGGCAATCGCGCGGTTGCCGCATTGCAGCGGCAGGCGCGCGATGGCGGTTTGGCCAAGGCCCTGCAGGCGGTCGGGGGTCAGCGCCGAGAGGTCAACGCGCTGCGGCGGCGGCGCACGCAGGGTGAGCGTGAGGGCGCTCACGCCATCACCTCGCGCAGGTGGAAGTGGAACTTGCCGAGCTTGCCGCCGTAGTTGCCGGCGCTGATGCGCAGCACGCCGTTGGCGGCGCCGCGGGCGCAGGCGGCGGCGATCCCGGCACGGGTGGCGGCGCGCACGGCGTCGGCGGTGAGGCCGTCGATCACGATCTCCAGGACGGCCGCGACATCCGGCGACAGCGCCGTCCTGGTCTGGCCCTTCAGGGTCGGGCAGTAGGCGTCGTTGGTGGAGGCGATCAGGCCCTTGTACTTCGACCCCACTTTCGAGCCGGAGCGCACGATGCCGCCGGGGAAGGGCAGGATGATCTCGGGCACGGCGCGCATGGCGGCGACCGCCGCCTCGGCGGCGGCCAGAACGGCCGGGCGCGAGGCGCCGAGGATCAGGATGTTGCCGCCGCCGACCGCTTTCGTCGTGCCGACGCTGTCGTCGCACAGGAACTCGCCGTCCATGACGGGTATGCGCCAGTAGCGGCGCCCGTCCAGCCGCTTGCTGATCTGGTGGCCGTCGCCGAAATAGCGGAGCGCGCCGCCGAGCTTCAGCGGCGCGCCGTCGCGCAGGCCGGCGAAGCAGGCGGTGCCGGCGCAGGTGAGCACGCACTGGCCGACACGGTCGCGCAGCTGCTTCTGCAGGTCCTTCCCGGACATGCCGAAGATGAGGACGGCGACGCCGGGGCGGCCGTCGGGCGTTTCCTCGGCCGTGAGCGAGCGCTCGATGCCGGCCTCGCAGCCGCAGGCGATGACCGAGGTGGCGAAGCCGGTGAGGCTCTGCGCGGCCGTCATCGCCCATTCCGGGGCATCGGCGGTGATCAGCAGGCGCGTCGCCGTCATGCCGAAGGCCTCGGCGAAGGTGTCCTCGATCGCGACGCCGTTGATGATCACGGGCCGGCCCCATCGTTCACGAGCCGGCCGGTCGCCCCTACGGGAATCTTCGCCAACCTCACGTCTCCGCAGGACCAAAGGTGCTCGCTAGTGCGGCGCGAATCCGGGTTCATGGGCGACCGCCGTACTTCACGAGGCGGCCCCGGCCGCCGTCCTCGATCTCGCCGTCGGCGATGGCGAAGTTGTCGAGCCGGATCGTCATGTAGCGCTCGAAATGATCGCGCAGGCTGCGCTCGATCGCGCGATCAAAGGACGGACGGGCGACGTGGGTGGCGCCCTGGACTAGGTCGACGAGCCGGCCGTCGCGCACGATCAGGCGGCCGTCCTTGAAGACGTAGTCGGGGCGACCGAACATGGCGGCCTTGTCGGGCTGGTCGCTGTAGACGGTGATGTCGGCCGCGGCGCCCGGCGCCAGGTGGCCGCGGTCGCGGAGGCCGAGGATGCGGGCGGGACCGGCGCGGGTGAGAATCGCGATCTCCGACAGGCTGTATTCGCGGGCGATGCTGCCGAGCGTGCTGGCGGCGGCCGCGGCCTTGTTGACGGTCGCGAGCACGTCGTTGCGGTAGCCGCGGTCCATCAGAAGACGGATGAGCTGCGGATACATCGTGAAGGGCGCGCCGTTCGGGTGGTCGGTGGTGAGGAAGATGCGCCAGGGATCCTCCACCAGCAGGAACAGCTCCAGCCCGATCGCCCATTGCAGCGCGTTCACGAAGTTGCGGTCGCGGTAGCGGAAGGGAACCAGGCCGCAGCCGCCCTGGCACTCGATGTCCATGCTGATCCACTTGCGCGGCTTGGCGAAGCCGCGGTTGCGGTACTGCATCATGGTGTCGCCGGAGGCGGTGACGGTCTGGCCGAACATGATCTGGCCGACGTCGATGCTGACGTGCTTGTTGCGGTTCACGGCCTCGGCGATTTGCGCGGCGCCGGAGGAGAACTTGCGGTCGCCTTCGGTGCCGTAGCTGTGGAACTGCACATGGGTGAGATGGAGCGGCGCGCCCTCGCTGGCCGCCATGGTCTGCAGCGTGGTCTCGAGGTTGCCGGGCACGCCCAGATTGTTGCAGTGGAGATGGAGCGGGTGGACGACGCCGAGCTCGTGCACCGCGCGCGCCAGGGCGGCGATGATGCGGCGCGGCTTGACGCCGTAGTGCGGGCCCTCCGTGTCGAGGCCGAGATCGCGGGTATTGAACTTGAAGGCGCTGATGCCACCGGGATTGACGGCCTTCACGGCCAGCGACTGGGTCGCCTGCAGCATCCAGCCGACGTAGTCGTTGACTGCACTCTGGCCCTCATTGCCGGCGAGCATGCGCAGCAGCACGTCCTCGTTGCCGAGCATGACGTAGCAGCCCTTGTCGATCAGGGGGATATCGCCCAGCTCGGCATGGGCGTGGCGGGCGTTGGCGGCGACCATGGCCGGCTCGAAGGCCGCGGTGTAGCCCATCTCGGCATAGCGGTAGCCAGTGACGAAGGTGGAGGGCGTGGCGCGGCCGCCGCCGCTGCGCTTCAGATCGGTGCGGCCGTCGACGTCGTTGCGGTGATCCTCGGGCAGCAGCGTACGCCCGAGGTTGACCTTGCCGCCGCAGATATGGCTGTGCATGTCGATGGCGCCGGCCATGACGACGCGGCCGGCGAGGTCGCAGGTCTGGTCGGGCTTCGTGCCCGGACCGGGGTCGGCGACGATGCGGCCGTCGCGCACGTAGAGATCGCCGACGCCGTCGCGGTTGTGGGCGGGATCGACGATGCGGCCGCCGGCGAGCTTCACGAGCGTCATGCGGCGCCTCCGGCGGCGGCGGAGGGCGTGGAAGATTTTTGCGCGCGGAGAGGCGGAGACGCGGAGGACACCGAGGATGGGATCAGCGCCGTGCGTCCTCCGACAAGCTCAGGATGAGGGCCAATTCTTCTGCCACCAAGATTGCCCCTCAT
>DATIXH010000342.1:0-2513 GCA_035518775.1 Candidatus Acidiferrum sp. | reverse complement strand
CGGGCGGCGATCGCCCGCCGGCGGGTCACTTCACGACGATCTGATAGTTCTCGGTCTTGTGGGCCGCGGACTCCCAGGGCCGTTTGTTGATCATGCGGATGGTGAATTCGCCGGGTGCCGTGGCCTCGAAGGTGAAGCATTCCAGGCCGCCGCCGCCGATGCGCTGCTTGCTGGCCGGCGGCAGGGCGTGATCGACGAGACGGGCTTTCCCCGCGGGGATATCGGCTTCCCACAGATATCCCGTCGTCGGATTCGACGGGACCTCGATCGAGAAGCGCTCTCCGACCTTGGCTGTGATCATGGCACCGTCTCACGCGTTGCCTGCCTCGGATCAATGCGCCGGCAGCGGACGGGTTCCCCCGCCCGCCGCCTTGCATATCCTTAGCTTAGCATCGACGAACGGCCGCCCGCCAGACGCCGGGCGAGCGGCCGCCCCTCGCTGCCTAGTACGACAGCGTGATCTTCAGCCCCGGATACCGCTCGGCGACCGCGATCAGGCTGTCGAGCGTCGGGAGATCGGTCGCCTCGAAGGCGGCGAAGCTGAACTCCTCCTCGGCCGTCAGATCCTGATCCAGCGTGGCGAGGGCGAGACTCAGCTCGCCGCCGTCGGCCTCCAGCATCGCGCTTGCCAGGGCGCTGTCGATCTCCGCGATCGACGGCGGCTCCCCGATGCTGCCGAGATCGGCGGTGGCGTCGGCCGCGGCCGCCGCCTTGCCGCCGCAGCCGCAATCAGATGCGAGATTGGTTCCCATGTGTCGTGTTCCTGTTCTCTTGTGCCGTCGTGAAGAGCCTGTCCGCCTAACCGAGGGCCCGGCAGAAGGGTTTCCGATATTGAGGGCAACGCTTGAGGATCGCCAGCACGGCCTTGACGACCGCGATCTGCGAGGCCGAGCAGCGCGGCCGCGGACCGATCCCGCACACATAGTAGCGCAGGCAGGCACGCAGCGCCGCATTGACCCGGGCAGCCTGCAGGATGCGGACGAGCACGGCCACGTACTGCTTGCAGTCGTCCGTGGGCGGACCTGGGCAGATGGCATCCATATCATAGAAGAAGAACTGGCTGTCCATGCCGCACTCGCCGTAGCCGATGCGGAACCAGCCGTTGTCGCCCCAGGTGGTGTTCCAGCTGTTCTTGCAGATCCAGCAGCTCTGGCTGTCGTCGTAGCCCACGACACTGACGGCGTGATAGCCGGCGAGCGCGCCCTGGGTGTGCCGATAGACGCCGCTGCGGTAGGAGAAGAAGTCCTGGTAGACCGCCAGCCCGCCGACCACCGGGCCCTTCGTCGCGAGCACGGTCTTGCGGTCCGGGATGGCGGCGATCTGCGTCCAGCCGCTGATCTTGGCGTAGGCCGCCAGGCCCTGCTTGCAGGGCTGGTTGCCGGGCGTGTACGGGAAATCGGCGTCGTTGGCGACGCCGGTCTGCTTGCAGAAATCGAGCGCGGGGCCGAAGTCCCAGCCGGTATCGCAGCAATTGCCGCACCCGCAATAGAAGAGGTGCGCCTCCGAGAGATCGACCGCCATGGTCGCGCTCTTGCAGGCGATCTTGATGCGCGATTCGAACGTGCCGCAGGTGCCGAACGAGACGCAGCTGCCGCAGCTCTGCTGGTCTTTGACGGGGGTCGTCCAGTCGCCGTTGTTGTTGCGCCAGTCGATGGCCGGCGGCGCGGCGACGGCCGGCGCCTGCAGGGCGCGCAGGCTGCTCGCGGCGGCGATCGCGCGCTCGGTCGCGGCCAACGTCTCCTTGGTGACGCGCAGGCCGAGATAGGACTGCTGCTGCTTGAGGCTGAGCGTCGAGAGCGGCGTGGTCGCCGACTGCCAGCTATAGCCCTTTGCCGCGATCGCCGCCGCGAGGCTGGCGGACGCCTTCGGTTTCTTTGCCATGTCAAATGCTCCTGACTAAATGGGGTCGGACTTATGCACGCCACACGCTGCTGAATACGCGTCGCCGGGCGGTGCTGTCGTCTCGCAACCGGCGAACCCGAAGTGCCCGGATGCGAACGCCGCAACACGGCGGACGACACCGGCACGAACTCTATGCATCTACTGATCGGCGCCTTGCGCCCGCAGGCGCGCGACGCTCTCTCCACGCCCTTGATTCAACCGGCCGCTTCGGCCGGGACTATGGGCACGACTAATGCGGCGAGCCTACGCGCGAGCGGCGCGCAGCACACCTCCCATTTGGGAGGTAGCTTGAAAAATATCCGGAGAAGCAGGGCAAGATCCTCAACGTGGCCAGCGCCTCCGCCGACAAGCTCAAGGGCAACCAGGAGCTGGTCGACCTCATCCAGGCGCTGGGATGCGGCACGCGCGAGAAGTACGAGGACTATGAGCGCATCATCATCATGACCGACGCCGACGTGGACGGCGCCCATATCGCCAGCCTGCTGATGACCTTCTTCTACCGCGAGATGCCCGGCCTCATCGACAACGGCCATCTGTTCCTGGCGATGCCGCCGCTCTACCGCCTGAAATCCGGCAAGGACAGCGCCTACGCCCGCGACGACCGCCACAAG
>DATIXH010000341.1:0-5228 GCA_035518775.1 Candidatus Acidiferrum sp. | reverse complement strand
GTCGGCCCCGTGGCGCGCCGTGTGCTCGACCGAAAAGTTGGTCCAGGCGCCCGTGATCACGATGGTGTCAACACCGCAGCCGCGCAGGATGGTATCCAGCTTGGTGTCGTAGAAGGCGTTCATGCGCATCTTCTCGACCATGATGTCGCCCGCTCTCGGCTCCAGCCCGTCCACCGGTGCCGCGCCCCAACTCCCGCGCACCACCGCCTTGGCCTCCGCGAGGCCGCGGAACAGCGGCGCATTGAGCCGCAGCCCGGGCGCGCCGGGCTCGACGATGTAGTGGACATGGATCACGGGCGCACCGACCCGGCGGAACGCGTCGGCCAGCGCACGCACGTTCTCGACGATCTTCTGCTTCTTGGCGTGGGCCGGTGCGCCCGATTGGGCGAAGGCGCCGCCCTCTGATATCACGTCGTTCTGCAGGTCCTGGATGATCAGCGCCGTCTTCGTCGGCGAGAGCTTCAGGTCGGCCATGCCGTTTCTCCGTCAGCGCATGTTCATGTAGGCGACGCGGTTGCCGCGCACCTTCAGCTTCACGCGATAGATCGAAGCGGAGCAGGCGCAGAACAGTTTGTCCCAGTCGCGCCCGCCCCAGTTCAGGTTGCCGGCGTGCTCGGGCATGCCGATCACGCCCAGATGCTGGCCCGCCGGCGAGAACACCCAGATGCCGCGCGGGCCCGTCACGTATACGTTGCCGCGCTCGTCGCACTTCATGCCGTCGACCAGGCCGCCGGCGAACTCGCCGGTGCCGATGCGGCGCGCGAACAGCCGGCTCTTGCCGAGCGTGCCGTCGCTGCCGACCGGGAACACCCGGATATGGGCGCGCGCGGAGTCGTTCACGTAGAGCAGCTTCTCGTCGGGCGAGAAGCAGAGGCCGTTGGGTGCCTCGAAGTCGTCGCTCTCGAGATGCAGCTTGCCGTCGGGCGACACCCGGAACACGCCTTGGAAGTTCAGTTCCTGGCTCCGCTCGACCCCGAACACGGGCACGCGTCCGTAGATCGGATCGCTGAAATAGATCGACCTGTCCGAGCGCAGCACCACGTCGTTCGGGCTGTTCAGCTCCTTGCCCTGCCAGTGCGAGGCAAGGATGCGGCGCTCGCCGGCCGCGGTCTCCATGATCAGCTTGCTGGTGGCATGCTCGCAGACATAGAGATTGCCGGCCGCATCGTAGGTCATGCCGTTGCACTTGTTGCTGGGATTGCGGACCTCGGCCACGCCCCCCTTCTCGGTCCAGCGGCGGCGGATGTCGCTGGGCATGTCGCTGAAGTAGAGGCACTGCTCGCGGGCGTTCCAGATCGGGCCTTCCGTGAACTTGAAGCCCGTGCAGATGCGCTCGACGACCGCATTCTCGTCGATCAAGCCGCGAAGCTCCGGCGAATTGACCTCGATGGCCACGGCTGCGGTCCTCCCTGTTCTTATTGCCGCTTGGCCCGAGGATAGGCGGTGATCGCGCCTACGACAACGGATGGTGGCAGGCGGCCATCCGGCCGCCGGCGCCGGCAAGGGTCGGCCGGACGGCGGCACAGCGATCGGAGGCACGGCTGCAGCGGGTGCGGAAGGCGCAGCCGGTCGGAATGTCGAAGGGACTGGGCAATTCGCCGCTGATGGCGTCGCGCGTGCCACGGCGGCCGGGGTCCATCTCGGGCGCGGCCGCCAGCAAGGCGGCCGTGTAGGGGTGTCGCGGCCGGGCGAACAGCTGCTCGGTCTCGCCGATCTCGACGATCGATCCCAGATACATCACGGCCACCCGGTGCGAGAGGTGGCGGACCACGCGCAGGTCGTGCGCGATGAACAGGATCGTCAGGTGCAGCCGCTCCTGCAGGTCGAGCAGCAGGTTGATGATCTGTGCCTGCACGGAGACGTCGAGCGCGGAGACGATCTCGTCCGCGATCAGCAGGTCGGGCTCGACCGCGAGCGCGCGGGCGATGCCGATGCGCTGGCGCTGGCCGCCGCTGAACTCGCGCGGATAGCGCTCCGCGGCCGTCGTTGGCAGGCCCACGAGCTCGAGCAGTTCGGCCACGCGCGCCAGCGTCTGCGCGGGCGGCCGCAGGTCGTGGAACCGGATGGCCTCCGCCAGCGCGTGGCCCACGGTCATGCGCGGATTGAGCGAGCTGTAGGGATCTTGGAACGCCATCTGTACGCGGCGGTGATAGCGGCGCAGGCCGGACCCCTGCAGCGTCAGCACGTCCTGGCCGTCGAAGCGGATGCCGCCGCCGTCGGGTTCGTGCAGCCGGACCAGGCAGCGCGCCAGCGTCGACTTGCCGCAGCCGGACTCGCCGACCACGCCCAGCGTCTCGCCGCGCCGCACCGCGAAGCTCACGCTCTCGAGCGCGCGGAGGACGGCGCTCGACCGCCGCCGCGCCGCCTCGAGGAAGCGACGCCGCACTGCGAACTGCTTGCTAAGCGTGGTGACTTCCAGAAGGGGAGCGTCGGACGACAGCATCATGAGCGCACCTCCTCGGCTGCCAACCGGGCATGGTGCAGACAGGCCGACAGGTGCTCCTGCGCCACCGCGATCAGGGGCGGCGGCGTCCGCTGGCAGATCTCCGTCGCATAGCCGCAGCGGGGCGCAAAGCTGCAGCCGGCCGGACGCTCGCCGGGCGCCGGCGGTGCGCCCCCGATCGGGCGCAGCGGCCGGCGGGCATGCCCGGCGAGGGGCACGGAATCGAGCAGGCCGCGCGTATAGGCGTGACGCGGCTCGCGCAGCAGCGTGGCCACGGGGGCCTGCTCGACCACCCGTCCGGCATACATGACGGCGACCCGGTCGCAGCTCTGCGCGATCACGCCGAGATCGTGGGTGACGAGCACGACGCTCATGCCGAGCTCCGCCTTGAGGCGCAGGATGAGCTTCAGGATCTGGTCCTGGATGGTCACGTCGAGAGCAGTCGTCGGCTCGTCGGCCAGCAGGAGCTTCGGTTCTGCCGCCAGGGCGATCGCGATCATGGCGCGCTGTCGCATGCCGCCGGAGAACTGGTGCGGATAGTCGTCGACCCGCGCGCGCGCCGCGGGAATGCCGACATGGTCGAGCAGCTCGATGGCGCGCTTGCGGCAGCCAGGTCGGTCGAGCCCGCTATGGGCTCGCAGGCTCTCGCGAATCTGCTCGCCCACGGTGAGCACGGGATTGAGCGCCGTCATCGGCTCCTGGAAGATCACGGCGATTTCGCGCCCGCGGATCGCATTCAACTGCCGCTCCGGCAGCTCCAGCAGGTTCGCGCCGCGCCAGCGGACCTCGCCCGCCACTCGCAGCGGCGCGCGCACGAGGCGGACGATCGAGCGCAGGGTCAGGCTCTTGCCGGAACCGGATTCGCCGACGAGTCCCAGCACCTCGCCCGCGCCGACCTGCAGGCTCACGCCGTCGACCAGCATCCAGCTGCCGCCGCCCGCGTCGATCGAGACCCGCAGGTCCGAGACGCTGAGGAGCGGCGCGGCTGCGGCCATCGTCAGCGCCCGCGCCGCAGGCGATCGGCGATGCTGTCGCCGAGCAGGCTGAAGCCAAGCCCTGTGAGCACGATGGCGATGCCGGGGAAGAACGAGATCCACCAGCCCGTGTTGAGGAAGTTCTTGCCGTCGGCTACCAGCACGCCCCATTCGGCCGTCGGCGCCTGCGCGCCGAGCCCGAGATAGCCGAGACTCGATCCCAGGAGGATGCCGAGCGCCATGTCCGTCATCCAGTAGACGATGATGGAGCCGATGGCGTTCGGCAGCAGATGGCGGAAGATGATGCGCAGCTCGCCATAGCCGAGCACGCGGCCGGCGGAGGCGTAATCGGCCTGCTTCTGCGTCATCACCTCCGCGCGCATCAGCCGGGCGTAGAACACCCAGCCGACCGCGCTGACGGCGATGAACATGTTGAACAGGCCGGGGCCGAGCACGGAGACGATCGTGATGACGATGACCAGGAAGGGGAAGGTGACGACGAGATCGACGATGCGGCCGAACAGCGCATCGAGCCAGCCGGCATAGTATCCGACGAGCGCGCCGACGACGGTGCCGAAGATCACCGGAAAGACGGTCGTGCAGAGCGCGATCGCCAGGTCGATATGCGCCGCCCAGATGAGGCGAGACAGGATGTCGCGTCCGAAATTGTCGGTGCCGAAAGGATGCAGGCCGCTCGGCGGCTTCAAGATGGCCGTCATATCGAAGGCGAGGGGATCGTAGGGCGCCAGCCATCCCGGGGCGGCGGCAGCGAGCAGGAACAGCCCGAGCAGGAGCGTCGCGACGACGAGTGATCCTCGGAAGCGCAGCCGGGGCCGCCAAGCCGGCTTTTCCGCCAGCACGCTCATGCGCTGACCCTCGGATCGAGGGCCGCCTGCACCAGATCGGTAACGAGGAAGACCAGCGAGACCAGCAGCGCCAGCGCCATGGTCAGGCCGAGGATGACCGGGTAGTCGCGCCCGAATATGGCCTCGATCATCAGCCGTCCGGCGCCCGGCACGGCAAAGACGGTCTCGGTGATCACGGCGCCGCCCAGCAGCGTGCCGATGTTGAGGCCGAGCAGGGTCACCGTGGGAATCACGGCATTGCGCAGTACGTGCTTGCCGAGCACGATCCGGGCTTTCAGGCCCTTGGCGCGCGCGAAATCCACGTACTCGGCCTGCAGCACCTCGACGATGCTGTTGCGCAGGTTGCGCATCAGCACGGCCGACAGGCTGAGCGCGAGCGTGAGGGCCGGCAGGAACAGGTGATAGAGCTTGTCGGCCAGGGTCTCGCCGTAGCCGCCGACTGGAAACCAGCGGAGATGGGCGGCAAACAGCGTGAGCAGCAGGATGCCGAGATAGAAGACCGGCGTCGAAAGTCCGACCTGGAAGGCGCTGCGGATGATGCTGTCCGCCGCGCTGCCGTGGCGCAGCGCAGCGACGAAGGCGAGGGGCACTGCCATCGCAACCGACAGCAGCGAGGCGAGGGCGGTCAGAAAGAGCGTGACCGGCAGCCGGTTTAGGACGAGGCCGAGCACCGACGTCTTGTTGACGATGGAGTCGCCGAGATCGCCGCGAAAGAAGTTCTCGAGGAAGATGACGAACTGGACGGGGATCGGCTTATCCAGGCCGAGCTGGGCGTTGATGCGGGCGACGGCCTCGTCGGTGGCCCGCTCGCCCAGGAGCGCACTGGTGGGATCGCCTGGCAGCAGGCGCACGAGCACGAACATCACCACCATGATCAGGATGAAGGTGGGGACGATCTGCAGCAGCCTGAGGACGACGTACCTGAGACTAACCGGCATCGCCAAG
>DATIXH010000340.1:0-4283 GCA_035518775.1 Candidatus Acidiferrum sp. | reverse complement strand
CATGGCCCAGAACAGGCCCGCCAGCGTGATGTCGATGCCGATCAGGATGCTGGTAAGAAACGCGACGTCGCCGGTCAGGAGCCCGAACCCGCTATCGATGTAGCGGATGAAGGTCTCCATGAAGCGGTCGATGACGTTGAGATCGCCCATGTCGCGCCGCTCGGTCTTTCTCGCGCCCCCCGCTAGCGCGGCGTATAGGCCGTGCCTGTCCCCAGGAATCGGGCGGTCGCGGCGCGCGCGGCTTCTTCCGCCTGCGCCTTGCGCGCCTGATCCAGCGCCTCCGAGCGGTACTGCGCCGCCATTAGGTTCTGGATCTGCAGCTGCTGCTTGGTGGAAAGGGCGAGCAGTTGGTTGGTCGCCTGCTGGGCCTGCAAGCTCCCGACCGCGCCTTGCGAGGCCGTCACCAGTTCCGACAGGGTGGCGCCATCGTCCCGGACGTTCTCGACCACCTGCGCCTGGATCCGCATGGTCTGGCGGTAGGCACTCATGGAATCGAGCCACCGCATCCGGGCATCCGCCACGAACCGGTCGCTCGTAACCGCGGCGTCATACTGTCCGGGGAACTGCTGCCGGAGCGCGGCGTCGGTGGCGTCGACGTCGAAGGCGATGCCGTCGGCCTGGTTCATCAGCCCGTCGATGCGCTGCAGGGCGCCGGTGATCTGGCCGAGCGAAGAATAGTCGAGGCGCTGGAGATGCTTCGCCATGTCCTGCAACATGGTCGCTTCGTTCTGCAGCGACTGGATCTGGTTGTTGATCTGCTCGAGCGCGCGCGCCGCCTGGATGACGTTCTGGCCGTAGTTCCAGGGATCGAAGACGGTGAAGGCGGCAGCAGGGCCAGCCGGAACGACGGCCGTGCCGACGGCGAGGGAAGTCGCGACCAGCAGGGTCGCAAGCGTCTTGCGCATCATGATGTTGTCTCCTGTGTGGGGTCGGGAAAATCAGCGAGCAGCGCGACGGCCCAGTCGAGGCCGCTGGCCTCGAGGAACGCGGCGGCGAAGCCGCCCGCGCCGTGCTCGGTCAGCACGCGATCGATGCGGGTCTGCTCGGCTCGCAAGGACGCGCCGCAGAGAGCCAGCGCGATGGGTCCGAGCCCGAGCTCGAACAGGCGGTTGCCGCGGCGGGACTGCAGATAGTAGTGGCGCTTCGGGACCGCCTGCGCGATCAGCTCGATCTGCCTGTCGTTGAGCCCGAAGCGGTCATACGCTGATCGTGCCTGCGGCTCGATCGCCCGGTCATTGGGGAGGAAGATGCGTTGCGGGCAGCTTTCGATGATGGCTGGCGCGATGCTGCTGCCGGCGATGTCCGCCAGCGACTGGGTGGCGAAGACGACCGAGACGTTCTTCTTGCGCAGCACCTTGAGCCATTCGCGGATGCGCGCGGCGAAGATCGGGTTGTCGAGATAGACCCAGGCTTCGTCGAGGATCAGCAGGGTCGGGCGTCCGTCGAAGCGGTCTTCCAGCCGGTGGAACAGATAGGTGAGGACCGGCAGGACCACACCCGCCTCGTGCATCAGCGCCTCGGTCTCGAAGCACTGGACGTCCGCCAGTTCGAGCCGGTTCTCGGCGGCATCGAGCAGCCGGCCGAACGGGCCATCCAGCGTGTAGGGCATGAGGGCGGCCTTGAGCGCGTTCGATTGCAAGAGCACCGAGAGGCCGGTCAGCGTGCGCTCTTCCGCCGGCGCCGTGGCGAGGCTGGTCAGCGCCGACCAGACGGATTCCTTCACTTCCGGGGTGACGACGACCTTCTCATGTGCCAGTAGCGCGCCGATCCACTCGGCGGCCCAGCTGCATTCCGCGGATGCGTCGATGCCGCGAAGCGGCTGGAAGGCGAGCGATTCGCCGGCTCCCAGCGCATGGTGCTCGCCGCCCATGGCGAGCACCGCGGCGCGCGCCGAACTGCCCTTGTCGAAGATGGTGACCTGGGAACCGGCATAGCGGCGGAACTGGAGCGCCAGGAGTGCCAGCAGCACGGACTTGCCGGCGCCCGTCGGACCGACCACCAGCATGTGTCCGACATCGCCGACATGAGTGGAAAGCCGGAACGGCGTCGAGCCGGACGTCTCGGCGTAGAGCAGCGGCGGCCCGTCCAGGTGAGCATTTTGCGCCGGGCCGGCCCATACCGAGGACAGCGGCATCAGGTGTGCCAGATTCAGCGTGTGGACGAGCGGCTGGCGGACATTGGCGTAGACATGGCCGGGAAGGGATCCGAGCCAGGCTTCGACCGCATTGACGCTCTCGCGGATGCAGGTGAAGCCGAGCCCGTTGACGATGCGCTCGACCGCGCGGACCTTCTCGTCCGCGCGATGACGGTCGCCGTCCGAGACCGTGATGGTGGTTGTGAGATAGCCGAAGGCGACGTGATCGCCGCCCAGCGACTGGAGCGCCAGATCGGCATCGGCGACTTTGTTATCGGCGTCGGAGTCGAGGAGCTGGGCGGGCTCGTTGTAGAGCACTTCGCGGAGCAGCACGGTGATCGACTTGCGCTTGGCGAACCACTGCCGCCGCAGTTTCGTCAGCGTCCTCGTCGCCTCGGTCTTGTCGAGAGCGATGAACCGCGTCACCCAGCGGCAGGCGAAATCCCGGTGGTTGAGCGCATCGAGAATCCCGGGCCGGGTCAGGCTCGGGAAGCCCAGGATGGTCAACGTGCGGAGATACTGGTCCCCGAGCATCGGCTCGATGCCGCCGCTGAGGGCGGTATCCACGAGCAGGCCGTCCAGATAGAGGGGCGTGTCCGGGACGCCGACGGGGTGCCGCTTGGTCGAGATGGTGCCGTGCAGGTAGGTCAGGGTCTCCCGGTCATCCAGCGCTCGCACCTCCGGCATGAAGCCGGCCAGCAGATCGAGAGCGCGATCAGTCTCGGCGATGAACCCGGCCAAGTCCTGACGCCAGTCCCTGCCCTTCTCCTCCCGGCCGGTCTCCAGCAGCGCCCGCTCGGCTTGGGCGACTTGGTCGGCCGGCGGCATAAAGAGAAGCGTCAGATGGTAGACACTCTCGAAATGCTGCCTGCGCTGGCCTTCGAAGGCGGCGCGCCGCTCTTCATCAACGAGCCAGGAGGCCGCATCCGGGAATCTGGACTCGGGATAGCCTAGCGCTTCGATCCGCTCCGCCTCGAAGAACAACGCCCATCCCGACCCGAACCGGCGCAGGACATTGTTCGCCCGCGCGGAGGCGGCGACGAGCTCCGCCTCGGTCGCGCTTTCGAGGTCCGGTCCTCGGAACCGCAATGTCCGCTGGAAGCTGCCATCCTTGTTGAGGACGACACCGGGTGCCACCAGCGCCGCCCACGGCAGATGATCGGCGAGGCGATCGGCGCGGTCGCGGTACTCGCTGAGGTTCAGCATGACCACCACGCCTTCTGTCGGAGGTGGCGCGCTAGAACCGGCGCGAAATCGGGATCCCGCTTGGCAGCGAAGACCGCGAGGGAATGGCCGAGCAGCCACAGCAAGAGCCCGGCGATCCACATCTGCAGGCCTAGGCCCAAGGCGGCGGCGACGGTGCCGTTGACGATGGCGATGGCGCGCGGGGCGCCGCCCAAGAGGATCGGCTCGGTCAGCGCGCGGTGCAGCGGCGCCTCGAAGCCCGGAACAGGGTCGGCAGCCGGGATGCTCATCGGACCAGCGCCCCGCCGCCGAACGAAAAGAAGCTGAGGAAGAACGAGCTCGCCGCGAAGGCGATGCTGAGCCCGAACACGATCTGGATCAGCCGCCGGAAGCCGCCGCTCGTCTCGCCGAAGGCCAGCGTCAGGCCGGTGACGATGATGATGATTACCGCGATGATCTTGGCCACCGGCCCTTGCACGGAGTCGAGGATCTGTTGAAGGGGCTGCTCCCAAGGCATGCCCGAACCGGCGGCGTGCGCCGTGCCGTAGAGGAGAAGCGTGACGGCGGCGGCGCAGGCGAGAGACTGCAAGAGACGATGAGCCGGATGGGAGATGGGCGGATGCATGGCGGTATCTCCTTGTCAGAGGGCATGAAGCCGATGAGATACGAGGTCGGTGACGGCATAGTCGCCATCGGTATCGAGCCCCGTGACCTCGGCGATCGTCTCGATGCGCCGGCCAATCCCGCGTCCGCCGATGAAGACGACGAGATCGATGGCCTCGGCGATCAGCCGCCGGGGGACAGTGACGACGCTCTCCTGCACGAGCTGTTCGAGGCGATAGAGTGCGGAACGGGCGGAGTTCGCATGAACGGTGGCGATGCCGCCGGGATGGCCGGTGTTCCAGGCCTTCAGCATGTCGAGGGCTTCCGCGCCCCGCACCTCGCCGACGATGATGCGGTCGGG
>DATIXH010000339.1:0-2487 GCA_035518775.1 Candidatus Acidiferrum sp. | reverse complement strand
CTCGGCGGCTTCTACAAGAGCGAGCTCGAGCCCTGGCTCGAGGCCCATGAGGGCCGGCGGCAGAGGGCTCGCCTCCTGCGCTGGCTCATCATCGGCGGCGGCTTCGCGGCCCTGGCGGTGGCGGCCGGTTATGTCCTGACGAAAACGGACGACTCGACCAACTTCTGGCTCTTCGTCCTCTTCGTGCTGGCCATCGTGGTGGTGATCCTCGGCAACATCCCCATGTCCAATCTGCGCTCGGAGGTGAAGACCTTCGTCATGGAGAAGCTCGCGGGCTTCTTCGGCTTCAGCTACGAAGCCAAGCCGACCTTCGAGACCCTCGCCGACTTCAAGGACCTCTCCCTGCTGCCGCACCATGACAACGCCCGCTTCGAGGACGGCCTCAGGGGCGCGGTGAAGGGCGTGCCGTTCGAAATGGTCGAGGTGCATCTCACGGAGCGCCGCGGCACCGGCAAGGAGCGCAAGACCGTCACGGTCTTCCGCGGCCTGCTGCTCGCCCTGCCCTGGCCCGAGGCGGGCGAGGAGGCCGTCACCGTCTGGCGGCGCGACGTCGATCAGTGGAACGAGGACTCGGACGTCGGTCCGGTCAAGCTCGGCGACGACGCCTTCGACCAGGCCTACATCGTGCATTCCGACAATGTCGAGACCGCGCGCCGCCTGCTCGGTCGCGATGCGCGCGCGGCGCTCGCAGTACTCGAGCAGCGCGACACGATCGACGACGTCCGTGTCGGCATCGGCGGCGGCCGGCTGTTGCTCGCCTTCCGGACGGGCACCGACAGCTTCGAGGCCGGCAAGATGAGCCGTCGGCTCGCCGACCCCAACCGGGTTCAGGACATGGTCGAATTGTTCGCCCTGCCTTTCGACGCCGTCGACGGCTTCAAGCTGCAGCAGCCCGCGTCGCCGCCAGCACCGGCGAGTCGAAGTGCCCCCTGAAATGCCGCTGCGGCCGGACAAACCTGCGGTCTGGCCATGGTGGTAGAGCCTAGCGGGGGCTCGCGCCCGGAGTTCCGCGATCTCGATAGCTTCTGCAAAACCGAGATCGCGCCCTGGCTGAAAGCCCACGAAGGACGGCAGCGATCGGCGCGACGCCTGCGCTGGCTCATCATCGGCACGGGGTTCGCGGCGCTGGCAGCCGGCTGCTACTACCTGCTCCGCCAGCCTGCCGGAACGCACGAGGTCTGGTTCCTTGGGCTCCTGGCCGGAGCGGTGGCCGTCGTCAAATTGGGAAATCTCCCGCACTGGCGCCTGCGGACAGACGTCAGGACCTTCGTCATGAGCAAGCTCGCGGGGTTCTTCGATTTCACTTACCAAGAGCACGCAGCTATCGACGAGATCGAGTTGTTCCGCGATCTCAAGCTGTTGCCTCCTGACACGAGCGTCGATTTCGGCGGCGGACTGCAGGGTGTCATCGAGAGCATCCCCTTTCAGATGGTCGAGATCCACCTGACGGAACGTCACGCGACAGGCAGATCATCGGATACGATGACGGTGTTTCGCGGACTCTTATTGAGCATGCCCTGCAATGCCGCCGGCATCATCACGGTGCGGCGCCGGGGAGACGTGGCGTGGAGCGACGGCGAGGAACAGGGTGCGGCAGCGCTCGGTGACGCTGCATTCCACGAGAACTATGTCGTGCATGAATCCGAGCCTGGCGCGGCCGGTCATGTCCTCGGTGCAGCAGCGCGGCGATTGTTCACCAAGCTCGATTCACTTGATGGCGTCGGCAATGTCCGGCTGGGCATACGATCCGGCCGCCTGCTGCTCGTCATCGAACGCAGCATCGCCAGCTTCGAGGACGGCCGTCTGGATTCGTCACTTGCCGATCCCGACCGGATCCAGGCCCTGGTCGCTCTGTTCGTCATCCCCTTCGATGCGGTCGACGCCTTCAGGTGGCAGCCCGCGGCGGCCCCGGCGGCATCTTGAGGGCGACGCTGCCGGAGCGGGCGCGGGATTGTGGGCCGCGGGGTTTTGCGCTCTTATCTAACCCCCATGGATGCACCGCCTGCGCTCAGCGCCCACGCCGACAATCACCGAAGCTATACCGATCCCGATGCGGCCCTGCGCGCCGTCACCGAAATCTATCAGGCCGGCTGCCGCGTCATCCGCGACCGCTTCGAGCGCTTCGTGAAGGGCGAGCGCACGGGCGATCCCACGACCGCCGCCTGCTATCCCTATCTCGGCATCACCGTCGGGCTGGAGAATCTGATCGTCGACCATCGCCCGGCCTTCGGCACGCTGCCCTATGCCGGCACCTACGGCACCACTCTCACGCGGCCCGACCTCTTCGCCGACTACTATCGCGAGCAGATCGAGATGCTGGTGCGCTACCACAAGGTGCCGGTGGTCGTGGGCGTCAGCGATCGGCGCATGCCCCTGCTGTTCGTGCTGGAGGGCGCCACCGCGCAGCTCGCCGCCGAGGACCTGTCGGCCGTCGAGGCCGTGTTCGCGCTGCCGCGCCTGGCGGAGATCGACGACGCCATCGCCAAC
>DATIXH010000338.1:0-3517 GCA_035518775.1 Candidatus Acidiferrum sp. | reverse complement strand
GACGCTAGCGGCCACGCCCGCTCTCCCTGAGCTCGGAATAGAGATAGGGCACGATGATGGCGCTGATGGTCATGAGCATGATGACGGCGCTGGCGGCGCCGACCGCCATCTGGTTGCGGGTGAAGGTGTAGGAGTACATGAAGGTCGCCGGCAGCTCCGTCGCGTTGCCGGGGCCGCCGCCGGTCAGCGCGATCACCAGGTCGTAGCTCTTGATCGCCATGTGCGCGAGCACGATGAAGGCGCTCAGGAACGCCGGCCGCAGCTGCGGGATGATGATCCGCCGGTAGAGATTGAACGCCGAGGCGCCGTCGATCTGCGCCGCCCGGATCAGCTCGTTGTCGATCCCGCGCAGGCCCGCCAGGAACATCGCCATCACGAAGCCCGACGACTGCCAGATGGCGGCGATCACGACGGTGTAGATCGCCATGTCCGGATTGATCAGCCAGTCGAAGGTGAAGCTCGACCAGCCCCAGTCATGCATCACCTTCTCGATGCCCAAACCTGGATTGAGGAACCACTTCCAAGCCGTGCCCGTGACGATGAAGGAGAGCGCCATCGGATAGAGGTAGATCGGCCGCAGGCCGCCCTCGATGCGGATGCGCTGGTCCAGCAGGATGGCCAGCAGCAGCCCGATGACGACGCAGAGGCCGATATAGAGCAGCCCGTAGATGCCCAGGTTCTCCAGCGCGATATACCAGTTCGGCTGGCTCCACAGCCTCTCATAGGCATCAAGGCCGGCGAACTTGTAGACCGGCAGCATCTTCGATTTGCTGAACGATAGGAATAACGTCCAGAGTATGAAGCCGTAGACAAAGACGAGGACTGCCGCCAGCGACGGTGACAGCACGATCTTCGGCAGCTGCACCTGCAGCCACCCGATCGCGCGGTCGGTCGGTCGGGATTCGCTCGTGATTGCGGCCATGCCTGTACGATCCCAGTGAATGGCGGATTGTCAGAGCCGGTAAGGCTCGGTCTCAACTCCCCCGGATTGTCATTCCCGCGAAAGCGGGAATCCAGGGCAACCGCACCGGCGCTTGCCCTGGACCCCCGCTTTCGCGGGGGTGACAGGTTGGGTAAGCCAAGGCGCCAACCTGTCGTCCGAGCCCTAGATCGCCGCCTTCACGGCGTCGACCAGGCGCTTCACCGCTTCATCCGACGTCTTGATCTCGCCGTTGAAGTGCGCGGTGATGACGTCGTACATGGCTTGCTTCACCGCCGCCGGCGCCGCGTGGCCGTGGGCGAGGCTGCCCATGAGGTGGCCGCTGGCCGAAGCCTCCTTCAGGTCCGCCATCGCCTTCTTGCCGCAATCGTCGAAGTCGTCGACGGAGACGTCGGTGCGCGCCGGCACCGAACCCTTCACCTTGTTGAACGCCGACTGGAACGACGGCGACATGATCGCCTTGGCCAGCTCGATCTGCGCGGCGCGGCGATCGTCGCCGACCTTGAACATGACGAACTGGTCGGAGTTGAAGGTCACGTTGCCCTGGGTGCCCGGGAAGCGGAAGCAGAGGAAGTCCTTGCCCGGCACCTGGTTGGCGTGGAGGAACTCGCCCTTCGCCCAGTCGCCCATGATCTGCATGCCGGCTTCGCCCTTGATCACCATGGCCGAGGCCAGGTTCCAGTCGCGGCCGGAGAAGTTGGCGTCGACATAGGTGCGCAGCTTCGCCATGCGGTCGAACACCGTCTTCATGGTGTCGGAGCCGAGCGCGTCGGCATCGAGATCGATGAGCGCCTTCTTGTAGAAGTCGGCGCCGCCGGTGGTGAGCACGACGCTGTCGAAGATCGTGGCGTCCTGCCAGGCTTGGCCGCCATGGGCGAGGGGGACGAGCCCGGCCGCCTTGATCTTGTCGAGTGCGGCGATCAACTCGTCCCAGTTGGCCGGCTGCGCGATGCCGAGCTTGTCGAACACCGCCTTGTTGGCCCAGATCCAGTTAGTCGAATGGACGTTGACGGGGGCGGCGATCCAATTGCCTTCATATTTCGAGAATTTTTGCAGCGCCGCCGGCACCACCGCGTCCCATTTCTCCTGGGCGGCCAGATCGTTCAGGTCGCCGAGCACGCCCTGCTGGGCCCAGTCGAGAATGTCGAAGCCGAGCATCTGCACGGCCGTCGGCGGCTCGCCGGACGACACGCGCGCCTTCAGCACCGTCATCGCCTGGGTGCCGCCGCCGCCGGCGACCGGCATGTCCTTCCAGGTGATCCCCTTGGCTTCCAGGTCCTTCTTCAGCACGGTGAGGGCGGCCGCCTCGCCGCCCGAGGTCCACCAGTGCAGCACCTCGACCTCGGCGGCCTGCGCCGTCCCGGCCGCGAGCGAAAACGCGATGGCGCCGGCCATCGGCAAAAGCATCCTGCGCATGATCTATCCTCCTTCTTGTTGTGGTCTCTCTCGTTCGTTGACTGAAGAAAGACGGTCTTCCTTCAGCAGCTCCGCTCTCCGTTGTCACCACGGCTTTCGCCGGAGTGACATGCGAGGGGACAGAATTGTCAGGGATGTCGATCCCCTCGCCGCAGCAGTCCTCCTATGGTGCTTCAGCCTCCTCCAAATCCTCGCGCATGAGGATCGCCTCCACATGCGCCAGATGGGCGCGCATCGCGTCGCGCGCGCCCGCCGCATCGCTCCGCGAGAGTGCCTCGACGATCCGCTTGTGGTCCGCGACGGTCATGCGGCCCTCGCCGCGCAGGCCGGCATGGAGGCCCAGCACATCGAACATCGGCGCCAGCATGTGCGCCCACAGCCCGTCGACCAGGCCGCTCAGCACGGCATTGCCGGTCAACTCCGCCACCCGCACGTGAAACAGCCGGTCCGACGGTCGCGTATCACGGCCGGCATCGATGTCCGACTGCATCTGCGCGATCGCCTCGATCAGGCCCGCGAGGTTCGCCGGCGTGACCTTGGCGGCCGCCGAGAAGGCGATCTCGCCCTCCAGCATGCGCCTGGCCGCGATCAGGTCGAACGGTCCCGGCCCGGGATCCGGCACTGCCGCCAGCAGGCTGCCGGCGTCGGCGCGGGCCCGCTTCACGAAGGTACCGGCCCCGCCGCGCACCTCGACCAGCCCGGCGAGCTCCAGCGCGATCATGGCCTCGCGCACCACCGGGCGGCTGACCCCCAGCTGCTTGGCCAGCTCACGCTCCGGCGGCAAGCGGGCGCCGATGCGGAACTCGCCGGCCTGGATCAGGCCGCCGATCTGCTCGGCGACGTGCTGATAGAGCCGCTGCGCCTCGACCAGTTGGAGTGGCACGCGAACGCCTCCCTCCCAGAAAACGTCCGGCCGCAGGCTGCGCGCCTATGGTAAGCTAGTCAAGTGGCAAAGTGGTCAGGCCAATTTTTCCGGCACTTTTCTCACCCAGAACCAGCTGGCAAACCCTGTCCAATCCCTTTGTTTGGGCCAAAACGTGCCCAAACTGGTCACAGTCAACTCATTGTTTCACAATGCTGATTTTTTGATCCATAGGGTCGTTTTGCAGAATCGCATAGTCAGCGATTCTCTTTACGCAAAAATGTTTCACGTGAAACATC
>DATIXH010000337.1:0-16677 GCA_035518775.1 Candidatus Acidiferrum sp. | reverse complement strand
TGCTCGCCGTCGGCACCGTTCGGGGCTGGCGCTCGGCGCTCGCCGGCGCCGGTCTGGCGCTGCTGACCCTGGCCATCCTCGTCATCGCCCTCGGCCCGGCGCTTGCCCGCATCCCCCTGGCGACGGTCCAGCTCGTCGTCGGCACGCTCCTGCTGCTGTTCGGCCTGCGCTGGCTGCGCAAGGCGATCCTACGCGCCGCCGGCATCATCGCGCTACATGATGAGACGGCGGCCTATGCGGCCGAGACGGATCTTCTCAGCCACAGTCCCCGGCACTTCCTCGCCGGGTGGGACACCGTGGCGGTGACGGCCTCGTTCAAGATCGTCATGCTCGAGGGCATCGAGGTGGTCTTCATCGTCATCGCCATCGGCGCCGTCAGCGGCCTGCTGGTGCTGGCCGGCATCGGCGCCGGGGCCGCGCTGCTGCTGGTCATTGGGCTCGGCGTCGCCCTCCACCGGCCGCTGGCGCGCATTCCCGAGAACACGCTGAAGTTCCTCGTCGGCGTTCTGCTCTCCGCCTTCGGCGCCTTCTGGGTCGGCGAGGGCGCCGGCCTCGCCTGGCCGGGCGCCGACTGGTCGATCCTCGTCCTCATCGCCGCCTTCCTGGCCTTGGCGCTCTCCATGGTCGCGCTCTTCCGCGCCCGCAGCGTCAGCGTGGAGCGGCCGACATGAAATGGATTGCCGACGCCGCGCGCGAGTTGGTCGCACTGTTCGTCGACGACGGCAGCCTCGCCATCGCCGTCCTCGTCTGGGTCGCTGTTGCCGTGCTGGCGTTCCCCGCGCTGCCGGTCGACGGCGGCTGGGTGGCGATCGCCTTGTTCGCCGGTCTCGCGCTTATCCTCGTCGAGAACCTGTTGCGCACGGCGCGACGCCGGCCGCGGAACTGATCGCTCAGTCCGTTTCGCCCTGCCGCTGCTTCCTGAGCTTTTCCCAGTAATCGAGCCGCTTGCGGATCTCGCGCTCGAAGCCGCGGTCGACCGGCTGATAGAAGCTGCGCCGCGCCATTCCTTCCGGAAAGTAGTTCTGGCCGGAAAAGCCTTCGGCGGTGTCATGGTCGTATTCGTAGCCCTTGCCGTAGCCGAGATCCTTCATCAGGCGCGTCGGCGCGTTGAGGATGTGCATGGGCGGCATGAGCGAGCCGGTCTCGCGGGCGGCGGCGTTGGCCGCGCTCAGCGCGGTGTAGGCTGCGTTGGACTTCGGCGCGGTGCCCAGGAAGATCACGCACTGCGCCAGCGCCAGCTCGCCCTCGGGCGAGCCGAGCCGCTCGTAAGTATCCCAAGCCGCGAGCGCCTGCAGCAGCGCCTGCGGGTCGGCCAAGCCGATATCCTCGACGGCAAAACGCACGAGCCGGCGCGCGATGTAGAGGGGGTCCTCGCCGCCCGCCAGCATGCGCGCGAGCCAATAGAGCGCCGCATCGGTGTCCGAACCGCGCAGCGATTTATGCAGCGCGCTGATGAGATTGTAGTGCCCCTCCTGCGCCTTGTCGTAGAGCGGCGCGCGCTTCTGCACGGCCGCGGCCAGGGCCTTCACGTCGAGCAGCGCCTGGCCGTCCTTGCCCGCGGGCAGGGCGAAGAGTTCCTCGGCCATGTTGAGCAGATAGCGGCCGTCGCCGTCGGCCATGGCCCGGAGCGCGGCGCGGGCGTCAGGATCGAGCGGCAGCTTGCGCCCCTCGGCCTGCTCCGCGCGCACCGCGAGCGTCTCGAGCGCGGCGTCGTCGAGCCGGTTGAGCACGAACACCTGGGCGCGCGACAGCAGCGCGGCATTCAGCTCGAACGAGGGGTTCTCGGTCGTGGCGCCTACGAGGATCACCGTACCGTCCTCGACATAGGGCAAAAAGCCGTCCTGCTGCGCCCGGTTGAAGCGGTGGATCTCGTCGATGAAGAGGAGCGTCCCCTGCCCCGCCGCCCGCCGCGCGCGGGCGGCCTCGAACACGCGCCGCAGATCGGCGACGCCCGAGAACACCGCCGAGAGCGGCTCGAAATGCAGCTTCGTGTGCTCGGCCAGCAGGCGCGCCAGCGTGGTCTTGCCGCAGCCCGGCGGCCCCCACAGCACCATGGAGGACAGCCGGCCGCTGGCGATCATGCGGCCGATCGGCCCGTCGCGGCCGAGCAGGTGATCCTGCCCGACGACCTCCGCGATCGCGCGTGGGCGCAACCGGTCCGCCAGCGGCCGCGGCGCCAGCGACTCGAACAGCCCGGTCGGTGCGCCGGAAGGGTCGCGCCGTGCCATGGTTCTCCTAGGGTCTCTGCCTCGCGCTCATGAAACGAAAAGGGCAGCCGCTCGGCTGCCCCTCATATTAACGGCGCGGATGGCGCGCGGTCACGCGTTGGCTTCCTCGGCCTCCTGCTCGGCGGCCTCGACCGGGCCCGAATCCTTGCCCTTGGCCTCGGGGTCGCGGTCGATCAGCTCGATGACGCCCATGGGCGCCATGTCGCCGTAGCGGAACCCGGCCTTGAGCACGCGCGTGTAGCCGCCCTTGCGCTCCTTGTAGCGCTCCGCCAGCGGACCGAAGAGCTTGGAGGTCACGGCCTCGTTGCGCAGGACCGCATAGACCTGGCGGCGGGCATGCTGGTCGCCGCGCTTGCCGAGCGTGATCAGCTTCTCGACATAGGGGCGCAGGTCCTTCGCCTTCGGCAGGGTCGTCGTGATCTGCTCGTGCTTGATGAGCGCCGCCGCCAGATTGGCGAACAGCGCGCGGCGGTGGCCGGTCGGCCGGCCGAACTTGCGGCCCCTCATACCATGGCGCATGACGTGTGCCTCCTCTCATGCCCGGGCTTCGCGCGCGAAGCCGATTGCTGGTCCCGCCGCCGCGAAAGCCGTGTACGGCGGGTTGGGCCGGAATGGCCCGAAGATAAAGTCGGGCTCAGTACGGCTCGTCGAGCCGCTTCGCCAGGTCCTCGATGTTCTCCGGCGGCCAGCCGGGAATCTCCATGCCGAGATGGAGCCCCATCTGCGCCAGCACTTCCTTGATCTCGTTGAGAGACTTGCGACCGAAGTTCGGGGTCCGCAGCATTTCGCCCTCGGTCTTCTGCACGAGATCGCCGATGTAGATGATGTTGTCGTTCTTGAGGCAGTTGGCCGAGCGCACGGAGAGCTCGAGCTCGTCGACCTTGCGTAGCAGGTTCTTGTTGAACGGCGGCTCGGCCGGCGTGGCCTCGTGACCGACCGGCTTCGGCTCCTCGAAGTTGATGAACAGCGCCAGCTGGTCCTGCAGGATGCGGGCGGCAAGGGCCACCGCGTCCTCCGGCGTGACCGCGCCGTTGGTCTCGATCTGCATGGTCAGCTTGTCGTAGTCGGTCACCTGGCCGACGCGGCTGTGCTCGACCTTGTAGGAGACCTTGCGGACCGGGCTGTAGAGGGCGTCGACCGGGATGAGGCCGATCGGGGCGTCCTCCGGCCGGTTCTGGGCGGCCGGCACGTAGCCCTTTCCGCTGGCGACCGTGAACTCCATGTTCAGCTTGGCGCCCTTGTCGAGCGTGCACAGCACGAGATTCGGATTCATGATCTCGATGTCGTGCCCGGTCTCGATGCGCCCGGCCGTGACTTCACCCGGCCCCTCCGCGCGCAGGCGCATACGCTTCGGCCCTTCGCCGCCCATGCGCAAGCCGATCGACTTGATGTTGAGGATTATGTCCGTGACATCCTCGCGCACCCCGGGAATCGACGAGAATTCATGCAGCACGCCGTCGATGTGCACGGAGGTCACGGCCGCACCCTGCAGCGACGACAGAAGAATGCGCCGCAAGGCATTGCCGAGCGTGAGTCCGAAGCCGCGCTCGAGCGGCTCGGCGACGACCGAAGCCTCGCGCTTGGGGTCGGCGCCCCCCTCGACGTTGAGCTTGTTCGGCTTGATCAGTTCGGTCCAGTTTCTCTGCAGCACGGTGTTATGATCCCATTGCGTTAGCGGCTCGAGGGCCTTGCCCCGCGGCCGACCCGATGTCCCCGCGGATCCACCGGCAGTGCGGTTCGATCCTGGGTATTCTGCAACGTCCGGAACGCGTATCGCGGTGGACTCTCCATCAGCACTCATACGCGGCGCCGCTTCGGCGGCCGGCAGCCATTATGCGGAATCGGCGTCACGTCTTTGATCGAGGTGATCGTGAAGCCGGCGGCCTGGAGCGCGCGCAGCGCCGATTCGCGGCCCGAGCCCGGTCCCTTGACCTCGACCTCCAGCGTCTTCACGCCATGCTCCATGGCCTTGCGGGCGGCGCTATCGGCCGCCACCTGGGCGGCATAGGGCGTCGACTTGCGCGAGCCCTTGAAGCCCTGGCTGCCGGAGGACGACCAGGCGATGGTGTTGCCCTGGGCGTCGGTGATGGTGACGACGGTGTTGTTGAAGCTCGCGTTCACATGGGCGACGCCCGACGTGATGTTCTTGCGCTCTCGCCGACGCGGCCGCGCTGCTGCTGCTTTGCCCATGACTCTCCAATCCGAATGGTTGCGGTCAGACCGCTTTCTTCTTGCCGGCGATGGCCTTTGCGGGACCCTTGCGCGTCCGCGCATTCGTATGGGTCCGCTGTCCGCGCACCGGCAGGCCCTTGCGGTGCCTTAAGCCGCGGTAGCAGCCGAGGTCCATCAAGCGCTTGATGTTCATCGCGACCTGACGGCGCAGATCGCCCTCGACCCGGTATTCCCGGTCGATCACCTCGCGAATCCGCAAGACCTCGTCGTCGGTCAGCTGATGAACGCGTCGCTCAGGGGGGATGCCGATCTTGTCGCAGATCTCCTGCGCCTTCGTGCGGCCGATCCCGTGGATATAGGTCAACGCGATCAACACCCGCTTCTGCGTGGGAATGTTGACGCCAGCAATTCGCGCCACGCCCTAAGCTCCTCTAATGCTTTGCTAAAGACAAGCCAAGCCGCCCCGGTTTCGCGGCCGAACCAAGGGCGCGGATTATAGAAATGTTCACCCTTGAGTCAACCACTTAGAGCGCCTCCAAAATCGCCTCTATCTGGCCTGCCACCTTGTCGACGTCGGCCATGCCGTCGATCTGCCGAAGTAGCCCCTTTTGTTTGTAGTACGGTATGATAGGTGCGGTTTGTTGATAGTATTCCTGAAGTCGAGCCTTTACCGTTTGCGTGTTGTCATCCGGCCGCCGTTTGAACTCCTTCGAGCCGCAGACGTCGCAGACGCCTGCCATCTTCGGCCGCTTGGTCTGGTCATGATAGACGGCACCGCATTTGGCGCAGCTGTAGCGGCCGCTGATTCGGCCGACCAGGGCCGCATCATCCACCACCATCTCGATCACCGCGTCCAGCCGATGGCCGCGCTTCGCCAGCATCTCGTCCAGCGCCTCGGCCTGCCGCACGGTCCTGGGAAAGCCGTCGAGGATGATGCCGCGCGCGCAGTCCGGCTGGTCGATCCGATCCGCGATCATGTCGATCATGATGCCGTCCGGCACCAGCTTGCCGGCCTTCATGATGCGATCGGCCTGCAGACCGAGCTGCGTGCCGGCGGCCACGGCCGCGCGAAGCATGTCCCCGGTCGAAAGCTGCTTGAGGCCGCGCGAGTCCTCCAACCGCTTCGCCTGCGTGCCTTTGCCGGCACCAGGCGGCCCCAGCAGGATCAGTTTCATCCACGTCGGCCTTTGAGCTTCGCCTTCTTGATCAGGCCCTCATATTGGTGAGCGAGAAGGTGCGAGTGGATCTGCGCGACCGTGTCCATCATGACGGAGACGACGATCAGGAGGCTGGTGCCGCCGAAATAGAAGGAAAGGTGCTTCCAGGCGATCAGCAGTTCCGGCAGCAGACAGACAACGGCCAGATAAGCCGACCCGACCACCGTCAGGCGGGTCAGCACATAGTCGAGATACTCCGCCGTGTTCTTGCCCGGCCGGTAGCCCGGGATGAAGCCGCCATTCTTCTTCAGATTCTCCGCCGTGTCCGCCGGGTTGAACACAACGGCCGTATAGAAGAACGCGAAGAAGACGATCAGCGCCACGTAGAGGGCCAGATAGAGGGGCGTTCCGTGCCCGAGGTTGCGGGCAAGCCACTGCACGATGTCGCCGCCCTTATTGGCGCCCGCGAAATTGACGAAGGTCAGCGGCAACAGCAGCAGCGAGCTGGCGAAGATGGGCGGAATGACGCCCGAGCTGTTGATCTTCAGCGGCAGATGGGACATCTCGCCGGAGGTCACGCGCATGCCGACCTGTCGCTTCGGAAACTGCACCACCAGCCTCCGCTGCGCGCGCTCCATGAACACGATGAAGGTTATGACCGCCACCGCCATGACGAGGAGAGCAAACACCACGAATATGTCGAGGTCGCCGGTCTTGACCTGCTGGAACGTCGTGTTCAGGGCGAAGGGGAGGCGAGCGACGATGCCGGCGAAGATGATGAGCGAGGTGCCGTTGCCGACGCCGCGGCTCGTGATCTGTTCGCCCAGCCACATCAGGAAGATCGTGCCGGCGGTGAGCGTGATGACCGTGCTGACCGTGAAAAAGGCGCCGTGCACGAGGACGAGATTGCCTCCCGAATTGGAGCTGATCAGTCCCTGCGCCACGCCGAAGGCCTGCAGCGCCGCCAGGAAGACCGTGCCCATGCGCGTGTATTGATTGAGCTTCTTGCGGCCCGCCTCGCCCTCCTTCTTGAGCGCTTCGAGCTTGGGGGAAACGCTGCTCAGGAGCTGCACGATGATCGACGCCGAAATGTACGGCATGATGTTGAGGGCGAAGATCGACATGCGGCTCACGGCGCCGCCGGCGAACATGTCGAGCAGGCCGATGATGCCGTTGGACTGGGACTGGAAGAACTTCGCGACCTCGACCGGGTCGAGGCCCGGGAGGGGCAGATAGGTGCCCAGCCGATAGACCAGCAGGGCGCCGAGCGTGAACAGGAGCCGCTTCTTGAGTTCCGTCGCCTTCGCGAGTGCGCCGAAATTGATGCTGGAGGCGAGTTGTTCCGCCGGAGAGGCCATGGCGACGCTCCGCCTCAGGCCTTGGCGGGCGCTTCAGCCGCCGGTTTGGGCGGCAGGACGAGCTTGCCGCCGGCCTTCTCCACCGCCGCGGCCGCGCTTTTGGAGGCGCCGGCGGCCTCGATCGTCACGGCCGCCTTCAATTCGCCCGTGCCCAGGAGGCGGATGCCGTCGCGCACCTGGCGCACGACCCCAGCCTTCTGGAGTGCCTCGCCCGTGATGGTCTGGCCGGCATCGATGCGGCCGGCATCGATCGCGGTCTGCAGCTGGCCGAGATTCACCACCACGAAATCGCGCCGGAAGATGTTGTTGAAGCCGCGCTTGGGCATGCGCATGTGCAGCGGCATCTGGCCGCCCTCGAAGCCCTTGATATGCACGCCGGTGCGCGCCGTCTGACCCTTGCCGCCGCGGCCGCCGGTCTTGCCCTTGCCCGAACCGATGCCGCGCCCGACCCGCATGCGCCCCTTGCGGGCGCCGGCATTGTCCGAAAGCTGGTTCAGTTTCATGGTCCTGTCCTCTGTGGGCGGCTCGGGAAAAGCCGCTGCCAATCAATCAGATAGTCGCTTCAGCCGGCCTTTTCCACCCGCACCAGGTGCTGCACCTTCGCGATCATGCCGCGCACGGAGGGGGTGTCCTCCAGCTCGCGGCTGCGGTGCAGCTTGTTGAGACCAAGACCTTTCAGCGTGGCCTGCTGATAATCCGGCCGCCCGATCGGGCTGCCGATCTGGGTGACGCGAATCCGGCCCTTTGCGGTCGCCATGGGCTACTCCCTCGCCTCGGCAGCGGCGTCGCGTTTGCCCAGGATCTCGCTCACCTTTTTGCCGCGGCGGGCGGCCACGGCGCGCGGCGAGGTGCTGCGCTCGAGCGCCGCAAAGGCCGCCTTCACCATGTTGTGCGGGTTCGATGTCCCGACCGACTTGGCGACGACGTCGTGCACGCCGAGGGCCTCGAAGATGGCGCGCACCGGCCCGCCGGCGATGATGCCCGTCCCGGGCACGGCCACGCGGAACACGACACGGCCGGCGCCGTAATGGCCGATGACGTCGTGATGGAGGGTGCGGCCCTCGCGTAGCGGCACGCGTATCATGCCGCGCTTGGCCTGCTCCGTGGCCTTGCGGATCGCCTCCGGGACCTCGCGCGCCTTGCCGGCGCCGTGGCCGACCCGGCCCTTGCCATCGCCGACCACCACCAGGGCGGCGAAGCCGAAGCGCCGGCCGCCCTTCACCACCTTGGCCACGCGGTTGATGCTGACCAGCTTCTCGACGAGCTCAACCTCATCGCGGGGACGATCCCGCTCGCGGTCACGGTCGCGCTCGCGGCGTTCCTTCGGGCCTCTTGCCATTGCTGTCCTCTAGAATTGCAGGCCGCCCTCGCGGGCGGCGTCGGCCAGGGCCTTGACCCGGCCATGGAAGATATAGGCGCCGCGGTCGAACACGACCGTCTTCACGCCCGCGGCGACCGCCCGCTCGGCGATCAGCTTGCCGACCGCCTTGGCGGCATCGATGTTGGCCCCGGTCTTGATCGAGCCCTTCAGGCCCTTGTCGACCGTCGAGGCCGCCGCCAGGGTGGCGCCCTTCGCGTCGTCGATCACCTGGGCATAGATGTGCTTGCTCGACCGGAAAACGGTCAGCCGCGGCCGGCCGACAGCCTTGCGGCGGATCTGGGCTCGTGCGCGGCGCTGCCGGCGGACAAAAAGGTCTTTCGCGTTCGACATGGGCGTTACTTTTTCTTGCCTTCCTTGCGGAGGATCGTCTCGGTGTCGTACTTGATGCCCTTGCCCTTGTAGGGCTCAGGACCGCGATAGGCGCGGATCTCCGCGGCAACCTGGCCGACCCGCTGCTTGTCGCGGCCGGTGATCGAGATCGAGGTCGGCTTTTCGCACTTGATCGCGATGTCGTCCGGGATCGCAAAGTTCACGTCGTGGCTATAGCCGAGCTGCAGCTGGAGGGTCTTGCCCTGCACAGCGGCGCGGTAGCCGACGCCGTTGATCTCCAGGTTCCTGCGGAATCCCTGGGAGACTCCGAGCACCATGTTGCGCACGAGGTTGCGCGTCGTGCCCCACATCATGCGCGCCTGCTTGGAATCATTGGCCGGCTTGAAGACGACCTTGTCGCCTTCGACTTTCGCGCCGACCTGGTCGCTCAGGTTCAGATGGAGCTCGCCGAGCTTGCCCTTGGCGGACAGCTTGGCGCCGCTGATCTGGATGGTGACGCCGGTCGGAATCGCCACCGGGGATTTGCCTACGCGAGACATGCTCCGATCCTCAGTAGACGCGACACAAGACCTCGCCGCCGACGTTGGCGGCGCGGGCCTCGCTGTCGGACATGACGCCGCGCGGCGTCGACAGGATGGAGATGCCCAGCCCGTTGTAGACGCGCGGCAGGTCGGCGATCTTCGAATAGACGCGGCGGCCCGGCTTCGAGATGCGGTTGATCTCGCGGATCACGGGCGCCCCGTCGTTGTACTTCAGCTCGATCTTGAACTCGGCCGACGTCACGCCGCCGTTGTTCGGCACGAAGCCGCGGATGTAGCCCTCGCGCTTCAGCACCTCCAGCACGTTCGCGCGCAGCTTCGACGCCGGGCAGGACACGTTCTGCATGCCCGCCCGCTGCGCATTGCGGATGCGTGTCAACATATCGCCGAGTGGGTCGGTCATCCCCATTTCCCACGGCCCTCCTTTACCAGCTCGACTTGACCATGCCAGGGATCTGGCCGGTCGACGCCAATTCGCGCAGCGCGATGCGCGACAACTTGAACTTGCGATAGACGCCGCGCGATCGCCCGGTCAGCTCGCAGCGATTGTGCTGCCGCACCGGCGAGGCGTTGCGCGGCACTTCCGAGAGCTTCAGGCGCGCGGCGAAGCGCTGCTCGGGCGGCAGGGATTCATCGTTCGCGATCGCCTTCAAGCGGGTGCGCCGGGCCGAGAATTTCTTCGCCAGCCGGACGCGCTTCTTATTCCGCTCGATGGAACTCGTCTTCGCCATCTTTGGTTCTCCCGCTCCGCTCAGTTCGCGAAGGGCATGTCAAAGCCCTTCAGCAGTGCCTTGGCCTCGGCATCGGTCTTGGCTGTCGTGCAGATGACGATGTCCATGCCGCGCACCGAGTCGGTCTTGTCGTAGTCGATCTCCGGAAACACGATCTGCTCCTTGAGGCCGAGCGCGTAGTTGCCGCGCCCGTCGAAGCTGCGGCCGCTGACGCCGCGAAAATCGCGCACGCGCGGCAGCGCCACCGTGACGAGCCGGTCGAGGAACTCGAACATGCGCTCGCGCCGCAACGTCACCTTGCAGCCGATGTTGAGGTTCTCGCGCAGCTTGAAGTTCGCGATCGACTTGCGCGATTTCGTGATCAGCGGCTTCTGGCCGGCGATCGCCGTCAGGTCCGCGGCCGCCGCCTGCAGCTTCTTCTGGTCCTGGGTCGCCTCGCCGACGCCCATGTTGATGACGATCTTCGACAGCCGCGGCACCTGCATGGGGTTCTTGTAGTTGAACTCCTTGACCAACGCCGGCCGGACGACCTTTTCGTAGTGCTCTTGCAACCGTGACATGGTCCACCGCCTAGAGATCGATCACTTCGCCGGAGCCGCGCGCAATACGCACCTTGCGACCGCCGTCGAGGATCTTGAAGCCGACCCGCGTCGGCTTGCCCGTCTTGGGATCGGTCAGCGCGACATTGGAGATGTGAATCGGCGCCTCCTTGTCGATGATGCCGCCGGGATTCCCGGGCGCCGGCCGGCTGTGGCGCTTCACCATGTTCACGCCCTGCACGAGCACGCGCGCTTCCTCGCGCAGCACCCGCAGCACCTCGCCGGTCTTGCCCTTGTCCTTGCCGGTCCGGACGACCACCTTGTCGCCCTTCCGGATCTTGAATTTCACTGCCATCGCTGCACCCGATTCACCGCTCGCCCGCCTACAGCACTTCCGGCGCCAGCGAGATGATCTTCATGAAGTTCTTGCCGCGCAGCTCGCGTGTCACCGGCCCGAAGATGCGCGTCCCGATCGGCTCGCCCTGCTTGGTGATGAGCACCGCCGCGTTGCGGTCGAAGCGGATCGAGCTGCCGTCGGACCGGCGGATCTCCTTGGCCGTGCGCACGATCACCGCCTGATGCACGTCGCCCTTCTTCACGCGGCCGCGCGGAATCGCCTCCTTGATCGAGACGACGATGACGTCGCCGACCGTGGCGTACTTGCGCTTGGAGCCGCCGAGCACCTTGATGCACTGGACGCGGCGCGCGCCCGAGTTGTCGGCCACTTCCAGGTTGGTCTGCATCTGGATCATGGTGGCGCTTCCCCCTAGCTCGCCGCCGACCCGGTGTCAGAGACGACCTCCCAGCGCTTGCGCTTGGAGATCGGCCGGCACTCCTGGATCCGCACGGTCTCGCCGACCTTGTGCACGTTGCCCTCGTCATGGGCCGCGTACTTCTTCGTGCGGCGCACGAACTTCTTGTAGATCGGATGCATGACGCGGCGCTCGACCTGGACGACGATCGTCTTGTCCATCTTGTCGCTCACCACGACGCCTTGAAGGATACGCTTGGGCATGTCCCGCCACTCCTACGACGCCGCGCGCGCCAGTTCGTTCAACAGGGTCTGGATGCGCGCGATGTCGCGCCGCACCTGGCGCACGCGCGCCGTGTTCTCCAGCTGGCCACTGGCCTTGCGGAAGCGCAGGTTGAACGCTTCCTTCTTCAAGGTCGTCAACTCGCCTTTCAGCTGCTCAGGGCTCTTGGAGCGGAGATCCTCGATCTTCATCGTCAGTGTCCCTCTCCCAGGCGCGTCACGAACCGCGTCTTGACCGAGAGTTTGGCCGCCGCCAGCTCGAACGCTTCCTCGGCGATGTTGCGCGGCACGCCGTCGATCTCGAACATGATGCGGCCCGGATGGATACGCGCGACCCAGTATTCGGGCGTGCCCTTGCCGCTGCCCATGCGCACCTCGGCCGGCTTGCGCGACACCGGCACGTCCGGAAAGACGCGGATCCACACGCGGCCGACGCGCTTCAGGTGGCGCGTGACGGCGCGGCGGGCGGCCTCGATCTGGCGCGCCGTGATGCGGCCCGGCTCCGTCGCCTTCAGGCCGTAGGCGCCGAAGTTGAGCGTGAAGCCGCCCTTGGCGGCGCCGTGGATGCGGCCCTTGTGGGCCTTGCGATATTTCGTTCGTGCCGGTTGAAGCATGTCGTCGGTCCTATGATCTCAGGGCGCGCCGTCAGCGCGTCACCTGCTGCTCCTGGGCGCGCTTGTCCTGGGCCATCGGGTCGTGCGCCATGATCTCGCCCTTGAACACCCACACCTTCACGCCGCAGGTGCCGTAGGTCGTCTTGGCCGTCGCCTGCCCGTAGTCGATGTCGGCGCGCAGGGTATGCAGGGGCACGCGGCCCTCGCGGTACCACTCCACGCGCGCGATCTCGGCGCCGCCGAGGCGGCCGCCGCAGTTGATGCGGATGCCGCTGGCGCCCAGCCGCATGGCCGACTGCACGGCCCGCTTCATCGCCCGCCGGAACGCCACGCGGCGCTCGAGCTGCTGGGCGATGTTCTCCGCCACCAGCTTGGCGTCGATCTCGGGCTTGCGGATCTCGAGGATGTTCAGATGCACCTCGCCGCCCGTCATCTTCTGCAGGTCGTTGCGCAGCTTCTCGATGTCGGCGCCCTTCTTGCCGATGACCACGCCGGGGCGCGCCGTATGGATCGTGATGCGCGCCTTCTTCGTCGGCCGCTCGATGACCACGCGGCTGACGCCGGCCTGCGCCAAGCGCTCCTGCAGATACTTCCGCAGCCGCAGGTCCTCGTGCAGCAGGCCCGCATAGCCCTTGTGGGCGAACCAGCGCGAATCCCAGGTGCGGTTGATGCCGACGCGCAGCCCGACCGGATTGACCTTCTGACCCATCTACTTGCTCTCCTCGCGCTCGCGCACGACGACGGTAAGATTGCTCCACGGCTTCAAGATGCGCGCCCCGCGGCCGCGCGCGCGGGCGTGAAAGCGCTTCATCACCATGCCGCGGCCCACCGAGGCCTCCGACACATAGAGCCGATCCACGTCGAGCTGGTGGTTGTTCTCCGCGTTGGCGATCGCCGCCTGCAGCACGCGCTTCACCGGACCGGCGATGCGGCGCTTCGAGAATGTCAACTCGGCCAGGGCCTTGCCGGCGTCCTTGCCGCGGATCAGCTCGGCCACCAGGTTGAGCTTGCGCGGGCTGCCGCGCAGCAGGCGCGCGACGGCCTTCGCCTCGTTGTCGGCCTCGCGGCGCGGTTTCTTCGCCTTGCTCATTTCGTCGGCCCCTCGACTTTCTTCGCCTTCTTGTCGGCTGCGGTGTGGCCGTGGAACACGCGGGTCGGCGAGAACTCCCCGAACTTGTGGCCGATCATGTTCTCGGTCACGAGCACGGGCAGGAACTTGTGCCCGTTGTAGACGCCGAACGTCAGGCCGACGAACTGCGGGATGATCGTCGAGCGCCGCGACCAAGTCTTGATCACCTCATTGCGTCCGGATGCGCGCGCGGCTTCCGCCTTCTTCAGCAGAAAACCGTCGATGAACGGACCTTTCCAAACCGAACGGGCCACGAGTGCTCGCCCTCCTCTACTTCGCCGCGTGCCGGCGGCGCAGGATCATGCCGTCGGTGCGCTTGTTGTGACGGGTCTTGTGGCCCTTGGTCGAAATGCCCCAGGGCGTGACCCAGTGCTTGCCGCCTTTGGTGCGGCCGCCATGGGGATGGTCGACCGGGTTCTTGGCGATGCCGCGGGTATGCGGGCGGATGCCGAACCAGCGGCTGCGGCCGGCCTTGCCGATGACGATGTTCTGCTGGTCTGGGTTCGACACCGCGCCAATGGTGGCGAGGCAGTCGAGATGGACCTTGCGCACCTCGCCGGAGCCGAGGCGGATCAGCGCGTAGTCGATGTCGCGGCCGACCAGCTGCACAAAGGTACCGGCAGCGCGCGCCAGCTGCCCGCCCTTCTTCGGCCGCAGCTCGACGTTGTGGATGATCGTGCCGACCGGGATGGCCTTCAGCGGCATGGCGTTGCCCGGCTTGATGTCCGCGCGCTCGCCCGACACGACCTGGTCGCCGACCTTCAGCCGTTGCGGCGCCAGGATGTAGCTCTGCTCGCCATCCTCATAGCGCACGAGCGCGATGAAGGCGGTCCGGTTCGGATCGTACTCCAGCCGCTCGACCGTGGCCGGCATGTCGAACTTGCGGCGCTTGAAGTCGATCAGGCGGATGCGGCGCTTGTGCCCGCCGCCGATGCGCGAATTGATGAGATGGCCATGATTGTTCCGCCCGCCGGTCTTGCGCTTGCCGACCGTGAGCTCCTTCACTGGCCGCCCCGCCCACAGCTCGGAGCGGTCGACGGTCACGAGCTGGCGCTGCGCCGGCGTGCTCGGCTTGTATGTCTTGAGTGCCATAGCGCTAGACCCCCGTCGTCACGTCGATCTGGTTGCCCTCGGCGAGGGTCACGATCGCCTTCTTCACATCCGGCCGCTTGCCGACATAGCCGCGGAAGCGCTTGGTCTTGCCTTCCAGGCGCAGCGTGTTCACGGCCGTCACCTTGACCTTGAAGATCCCTTCGACGGCCGCCTTGATCTCCGGCTTGGTCGCATCCAGGGGCACGCGGAACGTCACCTGGTTGTGCTCGGAGCCGCGCGTGGACTTCTCCGTCACGACCGGCGAGCGGATGAGATCGTACATGCGGACCCGGCTGACGGCCGCGGTCAGTTTCGCCTTGCTCATTTCAGCCGCGCCTCCAGGTGCTGCACCGCGTCCTTGGTGAGGATCAGCGTGTCGCGCCGCAGGATGTCGTAGACGTTGGCGCCCTGCTGCGGCAGGACGTCGAGATTCGGAATGTTCAGGGTCGCCCGCAGGAAGCCCTCGTCGACCGTGGGGCCGTCGATGATCAGCGCCGAGGTCCAGCCGAGCTTGCCGAGCTTCTTGGCCAGGTCCTTGGTCTTCGCCGTCTTGATCTTGGCCTCGTCGATCACGATCAGGCGGCCATCGGCCTGCTTGCTCGACAGCGCCGTCTTCAGCGCCAGCTTGCGCACCTTCTTCGGCAGCCCCGTCTCATGGCTGCGCACGACCGGACCGAAGATGCGGGCGCCGCCGCGGAACTGCGGCGAGCGCAGGCTGCCCTGGCGCGCATTGCCGGTGCCCTTCTGGGCATAGGGCTTCTTCGTGGTACCGCTGATCTCGCTGATGCCCTTGGTCTTATGGTTGCCGGAGCGCCGCTTGTTGAGCTGCCAGTTCACGGCGCGCGCCAGGATGTCCTTGCGCACGGGCAGCGCGAACACCTCGTCAGCGAGATCGATCTCGCCGATGGTCTTGTTGTCCAGATTCGTCACCGGGCACTTCATGACGGCCTATTCCTTCTTCTCCGCGGCGGCGGCTTCACCGGCGGCGCTCGCGCGCAGAGCGGCCGGGAACGGCACCTCCTTCGGCGCCTTGCGCTTGACCGCGTCGCGCACCAGCACGTAGCCGCCCTCGGGCCCCGGCACTGCGCCGCGGACCAGGATCAGGCCCTGCTCGGCATCGGTCGACACCACCTTCAGGTTCAGCGTGGTCACGCGCTCGACGCCGAGGTGCCCCGCCATCTTCTTGTTTGGGAAGGTGCGACCGGGGTCCTGGCGGTTGCCGGTCGAGCCGTGGCTGCGATGCGAGATCGATACGCCGTGCGTCGCCCGCAGGCCGCCGAAGTTCCAGCGCTTCATGGCGCCGGCGAAGCCCTTGCCGATGGTGATCCCGGTGACATCGACGAACTGCCCGGGCAGGAAATGGCTGGCAGTCAGCTCGCTGCCGACCTCCAGCAACGCGTCCGCCGTGACCCGGAACTCGGCCAGCTTGCGCTTGGGCTCCACCTTCGCCTTCGCAAAATGGCCGCGCTGGGCCTTGGTCGTGTTGCGCGGCTTGGCATTGCCGACCCCGAGCTGGACGGCCGTATAGCCGTCACGCTCGGCGGTGCGCACGGCCACTACCTCGCATTTGTCGACCTTTAGCACCGTGACCGGAACATGCGCGCCTTCCTCACTGAAGGTGCGGGTCATGCCCAGCTTCTGTGCGATCAGACCAGTACGCATCGTCGCACTCCTAGTTCCTCAGCTTGATTTCGACGTCGACGCCGGCGGCGAGGTCGAGCTTCATCAGCGCGTCCACCGTCTGCGGCGTCGGGTCGACGATGTCGAGCAGACGCTTGTGGGTGCGCATCTCGAACTGCTCGCGGCTCTTCTTGTCGATGTGCGGTGAGCGGTTGACGGTGAATTTCTCGATGCGGGTCGGCAGCGGGATCGGCCCGCGCACCTGCGCGCCGGTGCGCTTGGCGGTGTCGACGATCTCCCCGGCGCTCTGGTCGAGCAGGCGGTGATCGTAGGCCTTGAGGCGGATGCGGATCTTGGTGGTTGCCATTTCGCTTACTCGACGATCTTGGTGACGACGCCCGCGCCGACGGTCTTGCCGCCCTCGCGGATGGCGAAGCGCATCTGCTCCTCGAGCGCGACCGGGGCGATGAGCTGGATGTCCATCGTCACGTTGTCGCCCGGCATGACCATCTTCACGCCCTCGGGGAGGTTGACCGTCCCGGTGACGTCGGTCGTGCGGATGTAGAACTGCGGGCGGTAGTTCGTGAAGAACGGCGTGTGTCGTCCTCCCTCCTCCTTCTTCAAAACGTACACCTCGCCCAGGAACTTCTTGTGCGGCTTGATCGTTCCCGGCTTGGCCAACACCTGGCCTCGCTCGATCCCTTCCTTGTCGACCCCGCGCAGCAGGCACCCCACGTTGTCCCCCGCTTCCCCG
>DATIXH010000336.1:0-9361 GCA_035518775.1 Candidatus Acidiferrum sp. | reverse complement strand
ACTACACCGACTGGACGATCGGGCACGTCCATTCGGGCGCGCTCGGCTGGGTCGCCTTCGTGAGCTTCGGCGCGCTCTACCATCTCGTCCCCGTCCTGTGGAAGCGCCAGGGGCTCTACAGCATGAGGCTCGTCAACTATCACTTCTGGATCGCCACCATCGGCATCGTCCTCTACATCTGGGCCGGGCCGCACCACCTGCTCTACACGTCGCTGCCGGACTGGACGCAGACGCTCGGCATGACCTTCTCGATCATCCTGTGGATGCCGTCCTGGGGCGGCATGATCAACGGCCTCATGACGCTCTCGGGCGCCTGGGACAAGCTGCGCACCGATCCGGTCCTGCGCATGCTCGTCACCTCCGTGGCCTTCTACGGCATGTCGACCTTCGAGGGGCCGATGATGTCGATCCGCTCGGTGAACGCCCTCAGCCACTACACCGACTGGACGATCGGGCACGTCCATTCGGGCGCGCTCGGCTGGGTCGCCTTCGTGAGCTTCGGCGCGCTCTACCACCTCGTGCCCGTGCTGTGGAAGCGCCAGGGGCTCTACAGCCTGCGGCTCGTCAACTACCACTTCTGGATCGCCACCATCGGCATCGTGCTCTACATCACGGCGATGTGGGTATCCGGCATCATGCAGGGCCTGATGTGGCGGACCTACGACGATCAGGGCTTCCTGCAGTACTCGTTCATCGAAACCGTCGAGGCCATGCATCCCTTCTACGTCATCCGCGCCCTCGGCGGGGTCCTGTTCCTGCTGGGCGCGCTGATCATGGCCTACAACCTCTGGCGCACGATCCGCGGCGACGTCGCCGAGCCGGCGCGGGTTGCCGCCGGTCAACCGGCGACCACGCCCGCGGAATAGGGAGACAGCCATGGCGTTCCGTCACGAAACCATCGAAAAGAACTCCCTGCTGCTCCTGGTCGGCATCCTCGTCGCCGTCTCGATCGGCGGCCTGGTCGAGATGGTGCCGCTCTTCACGATCGGACAGACCATCGAGGACGTGAAGGGCATCCGTCCCTACTCGCCGCTCGAGCTCGCCGGCCGCAACATCTACATTCGTGAGGGCTGCTACCTCTGCCACAGCCAGCAGATCCGCACCTTCCGGGACGAGGTCGACCGCTACGGCCACTACAGCATCGCCGCCGAAAGCAAGTACGACCATCCGTTCCAGTGGGGCTCGAAACGCACCGGGCCGGATCTGGCGCGCGTCGGCGGCAAGTATTCGAACGACTGGCACGTCGCCCATCTGGTCGACCCGCGCTCCGTCGTGCCCGGATCGGTCATGCCGTCCTATCCGTTCCTGGTCGAGCACACGCTCGACTTCGCGGAGGTCGCCGATCACCTGCGCACGCTGCGCACGCTCGGCGTGCCCTATGACGACGCGATGATCGCGAACGCGACGGCCGATCTGAACGCCCAGGCCAATCCCGACGCCGACACGGCCGCGCTGCTGCAACGCTATCCCAAGGCGGTGGTCGCCGACTTCGACGGCGACCCGAAGCGGCTCACCGAGATGGATGCCCTGGTCGCCTATCTCCAGGTGCTCGGGACGATGGCGGACTTCTCGACCTACAGCCTCGGCAACGACGCCAAGAAATAGCAGCGGGACCTGCGAGGATACCATGTGGACCGAAGACATGCAGTTCTACGCCTACATGACCTGGATGACGATCTCGATCGTCCTGTTTCTGCTCATCCTGGCCTGGGCGCTCTGGCCTGGCAGCCGCGAGCGGTTCCAGAAGTACGCAGACATTCCCCTGCACGACGACGAGGATGAGGCGAGATCATGAGTGGCTCCATCGAGCACGACGACGTATCCGGCCGCAAGACGACCGGCCATATCTGGGACGGCATCAAGGAGCTGAACACGCCGCTGCCGAGCTGGTGGGTCTATGTCTTCTACGCCACCATCATCTGGGGGATCGGCTATTGGGTCGTCTATCCGGCCTGGCCGCTGGTGACCGACTACACGCGCGGCCTGTTCGGCTACTCGTCGCGCGCCGATGTGACGGAGCAGCTGGAGAAGGCGGCTGCGGCGCGCGCGCAACAAACGGAGCAGCTGACGAAGCTGTCGGTGGAGCAGATCTCCAGCGATCCGCAACTCCTCAGCTACTCGATCGCGGGCGGCCGCTCGGTGTTCGCCGTAAACTGTGCGCCCTGTCATGGCGCCGGCGGCCAAGGCGGACACGGCTATCCCGTGCTTGCCGACGACGATTGGCTGTGGGGTGGCGATCTCGCCAACATCGAGCGCACGATCCGCTACGGCATCCGCAGCACCAGTCCCGAGACGCGCCAATCGGAGATGCCGAAGTTCGGCGTCGATCAGGTGCTCACGCCAGAGCAGATCAACGATGTCGCCGCATATGCCCTGTCCTTGTCGGGCGAAGCCGTCGACAAAGACGCGGCCGGCCGCGGCAAACAAATCTTCGCGGACAACTGCGCCGCCTGTCACGGCGAGGACGGCGCCGGCAATATGGAGCTCGGCGCGCCCAGCCTGAAGGACAAGATCTGGCTCTACGGCAATACGATGGCCGCCGTCGTGGCGCAGGTCACCAATCCGCATCAGGGCGTGATGCCGACCTGGGAGGGCCGCCTCGACGACGCTACGATCAAGATGCTGGCCGTCTACGTCCATTCGCTGGGCGGCGGCCAGTGAGATAGCGAGGCCGGCGGTGGCGGTTGCGGAAGACACCATTGATCGCGGCGAGTTCGAGCCGCCGCAACAGCCGCTCTACGCCGACCGGGTCAAGGTCTATCCGCAGCGCATCAGCGGGCAGTTCCGCAAGATCAAGTGGACGGTCCTGACGGTCCTCCTGGCGATCTACTATCTTGCCCCCTGGCTGCGCTGGGATCGCGGGCCGAACGCGCCCAACCAGGCGATCCTGGTGGATATGCCGGGCCGCCGCGCCTACTTCTTCTGGATCGAGATCTGGCCGCAGGAGGTCTATTACCTGGCCGGGATTCTCATCCTCGCGGCGATCGGGCTGTTCTTCGTCACATCCCTCGCCGGCCGCGTCTGGTGCGGCTTCACCTGCCCACAGACCGTCTGGACCGATCTCTTCATGTGGGTCGAGCGCCTGATCGAGGGCGACCGCAACAGACGCATGAAGCTCGACCAGGCGCCGATGTCCGCCGGCAAGGCCGGCAAGAAGATTGCGAAGCATCTGGCGTGGCTGGCCATCGCCTTTGTCACCGGCGGCGCCTGGATCATGTATTTCAACGATGCGCCGACCGTCGTGGCAAATGTCTTCACCGGCCAGGCCGGTCCGACGGTCTACGGCTTCATCGGCCTGTTCACCGCCACGACCTATCTGCTGGCCGGCTGGGCGCGCGAGCAGGTCTGCATCTACATGTGCCCGTGGCCGCGCATCCAGGGCGCGATGTTCGACGAGCACACGATGCTCGTCACCTACGAGGCCTGGCGCGGCGAGCCGCGCGCCCATGCCAAGGCCGGCCAGTCGCCGGAGGGACGCGGCCATTGCATCGATTGCGGACTGTGCGTGCGCGTCTGTCCGACCGGCATCGACATCCGCAGCGGGCAGCAGCTCGACTGCATCGGATGCGGCCTGTGCATCGACGCCTGCAACAGCGTCATGGGCAAGATGGGCTGGCCGAAGGACCTCATCACCTACGATTCCCTGAGCAACCAGGCTGCCCGCGAGCAGGGAAAGCCGCCGCGCCTGCACTTCCTGCGGCCGCGCACGCTGATCTACATGACGCTGCTCGTGGTCGTCGCATGCGTCATGCTGTTCTTCCTGTCGACGCGCGCGCACCTTCAAGTGACGGTGCAGCCCGATCGCGCGCCGCTATTCGTGCAGCTGCGCGACGGCGGCATCCAGAATGCCTATACCTTGAAGATCCTCAACAAGGACCGCACGCGGCAGACCTACGCGCTGGCCGTCGATGGCCTGCCGAGCGCGCAGCTCAGCGTGATCGGCTACCAGCCCGGCGCCGACGGCTATGCCCTGCCGGTCCCCGGCGACGATGTCGGCACGTTCCGCGTGCTGCTGCGGGCGGAGCCCGACGCGGCGCGCGCCAATCCGCTGCACGTCGAATTCGTGGTCCGCAACCGGAGTTCAGGAGAGACCAATGAGCACGAGACCGTCTTCAACGGCCCCGGCGCGTGACGCGGGCACGCCGCCCGGGCGCGAGTTCACGGGCACCGATTTCCTGTGGATCCTGCTGTCGGTGTTCCTCATCGTGCTCCTGATGAACGCCGGCCTCTACTACTTCGCGAACGACCGGGTGTCGGATTTCCGCAGCCTGATCGACGCGCTCTGCGTCTAGCCCGACTGCAGACCGTAGTACTCGCGGAACCACGTCACGAAGCGCGGAATGCCCTCGTCGATCGCCACGCGCGGCAGGAAGCCGAGGTCACGCGTCGACGCCTCGATATCGGCATAGGTCTCCCGCACGTCCCCGGGCTGCAGCGGCGCGAACTCGATCCGCGCCTTTCTGTTGCAGGCCCGCTCGATCACTTCGATGAAGCGCATGAGCGGCTCGCTGCGATGGTTGCCGAGATTGTAGAGACGGTGGGGCGGCTGCCCGTCGCCCACCGCCGGCGGACGGTCGAGCGCCGCCAGCACGCCGGCGACGATGTCGTCGATGAAGGTGAAGTCGCGGCGCATGTCGCCGTTGTTGAAGACCTTGATCGGCTCGCTCCCCAGGATCGCCTTGGTGAACAGGAAGGCCGACATGTCCGGCCTGCCCCACGGCCCGTAGACCGTGAAGAAGCGCAGGCCGGTGAGCGGCAGGGCGAAGAGATGGCTGTAGTTGTAGGCCATCAGCTCGCCCGCCCGCTTGGTCGCGGCATAGAGCGAGATCGGCTGCTCCACGGGATCGTCGATCGAGAAGGGCAGCTTCGTGTTGCCGCCATAGACCGACGATGAGCTGGCGTAGACCATGTGCGCGAGCTTGGGCAGCCGGCGCGCCGCCTCCAGCATCACCAGATGACCGGTGATGTTCGACTCCGTGTAGGCGAACGGATTGACCAGCGAATAGCGCACGCCGGCCTGCGCCGCCAGATGGACGATACCGTCGATGTCCGGGTGGCGCGCGGTCAACTCCTCGACGGCGGCGCGCTCCGCGATGTCGGCGCGCCGGAAGCTGAAGCCGGGCTGCTCCCGCAGCCGGGCCAGCCGCGCCTCCTTCAGCGCCACGTCGTAGTAGTCGTTCAGGTTGTCGACGCCGATGACGGCGTCGCCGCGCGCCAGCAGGGCCTGGCTGACATGGTAGCCGATGAAGCCGGCGGCGCCGGTGAGGAGAATCGGCATGGTGCTGCTCGCCACGGGGGGACGGACCGCTGGGATATACCCGTCCCCGGCGTGATCGTGCAAATGGCCCGGCCGGCGGCTCAGGGAACGCCGGCGTCATAGTCGCGGGCAATGGCTCAGTTTGAACGTCTGCATCCCGACCCGGACCAGACGCGCCGATCTCTAGAGACTAACGATCCGAAAGGCGGTAGACGGAGACGTGCGAGCGCGATTCCGCAGTGAAGGCGGCCCCGGCCCAATCCGCATCCCGGCTCTCGCGTTCAAATCCGGCCAACTGGGCCATAAGATCCAGCTCCGCAGGCCAGATGTAGCGGTGAGGGGAGCGGAACAGCCGAGCCTGCCGATCTTCACCAAATCTGAAATGGTGCGATACCACCTGCTGGCGCAGCACATCGTAGGTGTCGAGGCCGATATAGCCCGGCTCCGACTGCCAGACCACGGCCTGCTGACCGGGTGTCAGCTTGCGAAGCTCGGGCACGCAAAGCTCGACCACGAACCGTCCGCCGGGCGTCAGATGGCGGGCTGCGTTGCGAAAGCACATGACCTGCTCGGCTTGTGTCAGCAAGTTCGATATCGTGTTGTAGACGAGGTAGACGAGCGTATAGCTCCCTGGCGCGATGGCTGTGGCCATGTCACCGAGCACGACGGGAATCGTTGCCTCGTCGGCTTTGGTGCGCAACCGAGCGACCATCGCAGGCGATTTCTCGATCCCGACTACGGGAATCCCACGTTCGTTGAGGGGTACGGCCACGCGACCGGTTCCGATCGCGAATTCAAGCGCTCGCCCGTCCCCTGCGAGTTCGGCCAATCGGTCGACGGTTGGCCCCAGCACGCCGGCCGAGAACATTCCGACGCCGGGCGTGTCATAGCTACTGGCCGTTTCGCTGTCCCAGACATCGTCGTCCTGCATGACGGGCACTATGCGATTCTTATCCAGCCCTGTCAGCGATTGACTTACCCCGCCTTCCTGCCGAGATTCGGCCGAGGATGGCGCGACCATGAAGATCTTCGGCTTGGCCGGGTGGAGCGGCAGCGGGAAGACCACGCTGACGGCGCGGCTGCTGCCGGAGCTGATCGGCCGCGGCCTCACGGTCTCCACCATGAAGCACGCCCACCACAGCTTCGATATCGATCAGCCCGGCAAGGATTCGTACGTCCACCGCATGGCCGGCGCCACCGAGGTGCTGGTGGCCTCGGCCAGCCGCTGGGCGCTGATGCACGAGCATCGCGGCGCGCCCGAGCCCCCGGCGGCCGAGCTCGTGCGGCAGATGACGCCCGTCGACCTGCTGCTCATCGAGGGCTTCAAGCGCGAGCCCCACCCGAAGCTCGAGATCTATCGCCAAGTCAATGGCAAGCCCCTGCTCCACCCCGACGATCCCCACATCGTCGCCGTCGCCAGCGACGTGCCGCTCCCACAGGCACCGCTGCCCGTCATTTCGATCGACGACATTCCGGGGATTGCCGATTTCATCATCGGCCATTGCGGACTTGCAGGCCTTGAGAAGAACAGAGCGCAGATCAACGCAGATGCACGAAGCTAGACTCAAACTGTCATCGCCGGGCTTGACCCGGCGATGCCTAGCAACCGATTGTTGGTGCCATCGCCGCGTGGATGCCCGGGTCAAGCCCGGGCATGATAGTCATCGCGTGCTGGGATCATGGCACAGCTGACCGACGATTGCTTCGCCGCCGGCGGACCGCTGATGACGCTCGGCGCCGCGCTCGATCTGCTGCTCGGCAAGCTGGTGACGGTCGTGGAGAGCGGTAGCCTGCCGCTCGACCGCTGCGTCGATCGCATCCTGGCCGCACCGGTCGTCGCGCCGATGAACGTGCCGCCGCATGACAACTCTGCCGTCGACGGCTATGCGGTCTATTTCGACGATCTGAACCGCGACGCCGAGACGCGCCTGCTCGTCACGGGGCGCGCCGCCGCCGGTCACCCGCTCGGCCGGCCGGTGAAACGCGGCGAAGCCATCCGTGTCTTCACCGGCGCGGTCATGCCATCCGGCGCCGATGGCGCCGGCGGGCCGGACACCGTCATGATGCAGGAGGATTGCCGCCTCGACGGCCCGGAGATCGTGATCCGCCCGGGCATCAAGCGCGGCGCCAACCGCCGCAAGGCGGGCGAGGACGTGCGCCGCGGCAGCGAGATCCTGGCCCCCGGCCTGCGGCTGCGGCCGCAGGACGTCGGCCTCGCCGCCTCCATCGGCCTCACCCGTCTGGCCGTCCATCAGCCGCTGCGTGTCGCCGTGTTCTCGACCGGCGACGAGCTGGTGGAGCCCGGGGTCGCGCTCGCCGGCGGCCAGGTCTACGACAGCAACCGCCACACCCTGCGCGCGCTGCTGGCGCAGCTCGGCGCCGCCGTCACCGATCTGGGCATCCTGCCCGACCGGCGCGAGGTGATTCGCCTGTCCCTGGCGGTCGCCGCGCAGCAGCACGACCTCTTGATGTCCTCGGGCGGCGTCTCCTCGGGCGAGGAGGATCATGTGAAGGCCGCGGTCGAGGCGCTCGGACGGCTGCATTTCTGGCGGCTCGCCATCAAGCCCGGCCGCCCCATCGCCATGGGCCAGGTCGAGGCCGACGGCCGGCGCGTGCCCTTCATCGGCCTGCCCGGCAACCCGGTGGCGGCGATGATCACGTTCCTGCGGGTCGCCCGGCCGATGATCCTGCGCATGATGGGCGCCCGCGACCTCGCGCCCACCTTCTTCCGCGTGCGCGCCGACTTCGACCACAAGAAGAAGCGCGACCGCCGCGAATGGGTGCGGGCGCGGCTCAGCACCGACGCGGCGGGCGCGCTGGTCGCGCACAAGTTCCCGCGCGACGGCGCCGGCATCCTCTCCTCTCTCGTGCAGTCGGACGGCCTCGTGGAGCTGCCGGAGGACGTTACCCAGCTGGCGGCCGGCAGCATGGTCGATTTCCTGCCGTTCAGCGAGCTGCGATAACGAGAAACCCCGCTCGACCTTTGTCAGAGGGAGCGGGGTTCCATTTGGTGTGGGTCAGCGACCCACCGCCCGGCACTAAGGCGCGGGCTTCAATCAGATGTAGTATCCGAGACTGTGAGATATGGGCCCGGCGGAGTCATGTCGTTTACACACCCTCCTTGGCCTGAGTTGCAACAGACAGGGTCATGTGTCGGTCCCCTCCCTCTCTTGTTGCCGATATTTGAATGATGCGCCCCGAGGCGCTAAAGGTCAAGCAATGCGATGCCTATCTATGGGTTTGGTGCATTCATGAAGATACTTTATTTCGCTTGGTTGAAGGGCAAGGTCGGGATCGGCGAGGAGGCGGTGACGCCGCCGGCCGAGGTGGCGACCGTGGGCGCCCTGCTCGACTGGCTGGCCACGCGGGGACCGAAGCACGCCGCCGCGCTCGCCAACCGCTCCATCGTCCGGGTCGCCGTCAATCAGGAGTACGCCCCGCTCGATCATCCCGTGAAGGCGGGCGACGAGGTGGCGCTGTTCCCGCCGGTGACCGGCGGCTGAGAACGCGATGATCAAGGTCCAGCAGGAAGACTTCGATGTCGGCGCCGAGCTGGCGGCGCTGACGGCCGGGCGCACCGACGTCGGCGGCGTGGCCAGCTTCATCGGTCTTGTTCGCGACATGGCCGGGGGCGCCGCGGTCGGCGCCATGACGCTCGAGCACTATCCCGGCATGACCGAGAAGAAGCTGGCGGAGATCGAGGCCGAGGCGCAGCGCCGCTGGCCGCTGCAGGCCAGCCTCATCATCCACCGCTACGGCCGGCTCGAGCCGGGCGAGCGCATCGTGCTGGTCGCCACCGCCTCGCCGCACCGGCAGGCTGCGCTCGAGGCCTGCGCCTTCCTGATCGACTGGCTGAAGACCAAGGCGCCGTTCTGGAAGCTCGAGGAGACCGCGGCCGGCCCGCAGTGGGTCGAGGCCCGCGACAGCGACGACGAGGCGGCCGCGCGCTGGACGCCGCGGCGGGTGGCGGAATAGCCGTCAGGAATCGCGCGCCAGCCCCGTCAAACGCAGGCTGAGGTCCCGGAGGCGACGGCGGGCCGCGGCATCGTAGGCCTGAGCGTTGGCGCGCGCCTCGCGCTTGCCGTCGAAGTAGAGGCCGGTCTT
>DATIXH010000335.1:0-5640 GCA_035518775.1 Candidatus Acidiferrum sp. | reverse complement strand
CACGAAGTCACGATCGTCTTCGAAGATCAGCTCGACGTCGGATTTGCGGTCGGCGCCGACGAACTCGCTCACGGGATAGCCGGTGACCTCGGTGAAGGCGTCGCTCAGATATTCGAGGTGATAGGGCACCTGCGCGCTCGCGCGGTAGCAGGAGCCCGGGATGTTCTGCACGAGCGTTTTGAACTGCTGTTCGCGCTCCTGCAGTTCGGCCAGCTGTCGCTTCAGGGCCTCGACCTGCTCCCTCGGATCGCCGTCGCTCATGGTTCGGTTCGCCAGGAACACTATCGTGGTTTGCGGGGTGCGCGGGAGCCGGTGCGTCGACGGCCGCGGTCTGGTGCGGATGCTATCGACCCCGCGTTAAGCGCTCGTTAAGCCTACCCGTCTGCTGAGGCGCGCCGTGGTTTGCGCGGGAATCCTCCTGTAGTCTCCCGCCATGAATCACCAGCTGCCGGAATCAGTGTCGAGCACCGCCGAATCGCCCGCCCTCGCCACGCCGGCGATGACGCAGTATTTCGCGGCCAAGCGGGCGCATCCGGATTGCCTGCTGTTCTACCGCATGGGCGATTTCTACGAGCTGTTCTTCGAGGATGCGCTGAAGGCGGCGCCCATTCTCGACATCGCCCTCACCAAGCGCGGCCAGCATGGCGGATCTGACATCCCGATGTGCGGCGTGCCCGCGCACGCCCTCGACGGCTATCTCGCCAAGGCCATCCGCAGGGGCTGCAAGGTCGCCATCTGCGAGCAGATGGAGAATCCGGAGGAGGCCAGGAAGCGCGGCCCCAAGGCGGTGGTGCGGCGCGAGGTCATCCGCATCGTCACCCCCGGCACCATCACCGAGGAGACGCTGCTCGATGCCGCCAGCCACAACTATCTGGCGGCACTCGCCGACGCCGGCGGTGCTCTCGGCCTCGCCTGGCTCGACGTCTCCACCGGCGATTTCTTCGTGCAGCCGGCGAGGGCGGGCGAGCTTGCGGCGGCGCTTGCCCGCCTCGAACCGGGTGAACTGCTGCTGCCCGATCGTCTGTTGCAGCAGCCGCAACTGTTCGAATTGTTCGGCGAGTGGAAGGCGATCCTGTCGCCGCTGCCCTCGGCCCGCTTCGACAGCGAGAACGGCCGCCGCCGGCTCGAATCGCTCTACGGCGTTAAGGCGCTCGACGGCTTCGGCGCCTTCAGCCGCGCCGAGCTCGCCGCCGCCGGCTCGCTCGTCGACTATGTCGAATTGACCCAGGCCGGCCGTCTGCCACGCCTCGCCGCGCCGCGCCGCCTGGCGCAAGGGGCGGTCATGGAGATCGATGCCGCAACGCGCCGCAATCTCGAATTGCTGCGTAGCCTTTCGGGCGAGCGTCAGGGCTCGCTGCTCGCCACCATCGACCGCACGCGCACCGGCGCCGGCGCCCGCCTGCTCGCCGCCTGGCTGGCGGCGCCGCTCACCGATCCCGCCGTCATCGCCGCCCGCCAGGACATGATCGCCGCCTTCGTCGCCGACGAGCGCCTGCGCGAGTCCCTGCGCGACGGTCTGCGACGCGTGCCCGATCTCGAACGCGCCCTCTCGCGCCTCACGCTCGGACGCGGCGGCCCGCGCGACCTCGCCGCCATCCGCGATGCGCTCGCCGAAGCGGCCGCGCTGCGCGCGCTGCTCGAACGGCCCCCGCCGCTCGCGCCGCTCCCGGAGGGCATCACCAGCCTGCGTCGGGATCTCGGCCATCACGTCGAGCTGGTCGATCGCCTGACGCGCGCGCTCGCCGCCGATCTGCCGCTGCTCAGCCGCGACGGCGGCTTCATCGCGCCCTCCTACTCGCCGGAGCTCGACGAGCTGCGCACCCTGCGCGACGCCAGCCGCCGCCTGATCGTCGAGCTCGAAGGCCGCTATCGCGGCGAGACCGGCATCCCCTCGCTCAAGATCCGTCACAACAATGTGCTCGGCTACTACGTCGAAGCCACCAGCACCCACGCCGACAAGCTACTGAAGGACACCGCCTTCATCCATCGCCAGACCATGGCGAGCGCCATGCGCTTCACCACCGTGGCGCTCGGCGACCTCGAGCAGCGCATCGCCAGCGCCGCCGACAAGGCGCTCGCCCTCGAGCTCGCCATGTTCGAGGATCTCGTGCGCGAGGTGACGGCCCGCGCCGAGCCGCTCGCCCTCGCCGCCCACGCTCTCGCGACGCTCGACGGCACGACCGCGCTCGCCGAGCTCGCCGCCAATGGGCGCTGGTGCCGCCCGCTGGTCGACGACAGCCGCGCCTTCGACGTGAGGCAGGGCCGCCATCCCGTGGTCGAGGCGGCGCTCGCCCGCAGCCACGACGGCGCCTTCGTTCCCAACGATTGCGATCTCAGCGAGGCTCAGCGCCTGTGGCTGGTGACCGGCCCGAACATGGCCGGCAAGTCGACCTTCCTGCGCCAGAACGCGCTCATCGTCCTGCTGGCGCAGATGGGCTCGTTCGTGCCGGCCGCCTCCGCCCATATCGGCGTGGTCGATCGCCTGTTCAGCCGGGTGGGCGCCGCCGACGATCTCGCCCGCGGCCGCTCCACCTTCATGGTGGAGATGGTGGAGACCGCGGCGATCCTGAACCAGGCGACGCCGCGCTCGCTCGTCATCCTCGACGAGATCGGTCGCGGCACCGCGACCTTCGACGGCCTCTCCATCGCCTGGGCCACGCTCGAGCATCTGCACGAGGTCGTCAGCTGCCGCGCCCTCTTCGCCACCCACTATCATGAGCTGACGTCGCTCGCCGCCAAGCTGCCGGCGCTCTCGCCCCACTGCATGCGCGTGAAGGAATGGCAGAACGAAGTCGTGTTCCTGCACGAGGTCGCGGCCGGCGCTGCCGACCGCTCCTACGGTATCCACGTCGCCAAGCTCGCCGGCCTGCCCGCCGCGGTGGTCGCGCGCGCCGAGGAGGTGCTGAGCACGCTCGAGCAGGGCGAGCAGGCCGGCACGCTCGCCCGCCTCGCCGACGACCTCCCGCTCTTCGCCGCCACGGCGCGCCAGACCGCGCCGGCGCGCCCAGGCCCCTCGCCGATCGATGAGGCGCTGGCGAAGATCAATCCCGACGAGCTCGCACCGAAAGAGGCGCTGGAGCTGCTCTACAAGCTCCGCGCGCTCGCCAAGGGCTGAGCGGCGTGCGCCGCGCAGCCGCGGCGCTTGCCCGCTAGTTCTTGAATCCGATTCCGACGGTCGTATTGCCCATGGCGGGCGTGGAATTGGCCATGGCCGGCGTCGGATTGCCGAGCGCCGGCGTCGGGTTGCCGAACGAGCCCACGGGGCTGCCCAACGCCGGTGTCGGGTTGCTGCTGACAGCCGTCGTCGGGTTGCCGCTGACAGCCGGGGTCGGGTTGCCGAGCGGCTGCCCGGAGTTACCGAGCGGCGCCGTCGGGTTGCCGAGCGGCTGCCCCGAGTTGCCGACCGGCGGCGTCGGATTGCCGAGCGGTTGCCCTGAATTGCCCACCGGGGGCGTCGGATTGCCCTCGTCGGTCACGGCGGAAGTCGTGGCGGCGGCCGTCGTTGCCCCGCCGGTTGCGCGCGTCGTGCCGGTCGTGCCGAGGGAAGCGGTCCGCGCCGCGGCGGCCGAAACGCCCGTGGAGCCTCTCGATAGTACGGGCACGCCGGCGCTCGACGTCGCATCGCCCGTCACGGCCGTGGTGATCCGGAATTGCGGCTCGGCCGCCGTCATGGGCGCGCTCGCTGCCGGCATCGCTTCGGTCGGCATGGCGATGACGTCGCCCATCCGTCCGACCGGCACCCACAGCGTGCCCGTGAGATTCAGTTGCGGGCTCTCGACCTGCAGCCAATCGCCGTTGCGGCCGACCACGATGAAGGTGAAGCCGGCATCGACGCGCGTCAGGATGCGGCCGCCGACACCCGGCGCGCTGACGATCGGCGTCCGGTCCTGCTGCACGATGGCGATGTCGGCGCGCGCGACCGCGGCGCCGAGTGGCAGCGCGGCGATGGCTGCCGCGAGCCGGATGGTCCACTGCAGGCCTCGTCTTGATGCAATCATGTGCCCCTCCCTTTTCTCTGCGCCATTGAGAATCAACGTCCGTTAACAGCACATTGTTCCAGGGGTGCCACGAGCCTGCAACATTCCTGAGGTATGAAGGCGCGGTGACAGGCACCTTGGCAGACAGCGGCGCGCTCGAAGACGTTCTCCTGCCGCCGCGCTTCAGCTACGCCTCGGAGGAGCTCGGGCTCTCCGCGCAAGGCGTGGTCCGGCTGATCGAATGGGCCACCGGCCAGCCGCGCATCCGCCGCATGTACCAGCGCTATACCAAGCTTGGCCGTCCGCCCGCGCTGTTCTGGCATGACGCGATCGCCGAGCTGCGGCTCGACCTGCAGCTGAACCGGCGGCCGGCCGAGGCCATCCCGGCGCGCGGACCGCTGCTGCTCGTGGCCAACCACCCCTTCGGCGTGGTCGACGGCATCATCCTGTGCTGGCTGGTCGCGCAGGTGCGCGACGACTACCAGATCATGACCCACCGCGTGCTGCATCAGGCGCCGGAGGTGCGTCCCCGCATCCTGCCCGTCGATTTCTCCGGCACCGAGGCCGCCAAGCAGAGCAACCTGCGCTCGCGCCGCCGCGCTCGCGAGCTGCTGGACGCCGGCGGGGCGCTGCTCGTCTTTCCCGGCGGCGGCGTCGCGGCCGCGCCCAAGACCTTCGGCCAGGCGGTCGACCGCCCCTGGGGGACGCTCGCCGCCAAGCTCGCGCTCGCCACCGGCGCCGCCGCCTTGCCGGTGTTCTTTCACGGCCAGAACAGCCGCTGGTTCCAGGCCGCCTCCAACATCCACCAGACTCTGCGTTACGCTCTCCTGTTCCACGAGGTCCGCAACAAGATCGGTCGGCGTATCGACGTCACCATCGGCGATGTCGTCGCCCCCGAACGGCTGCGCGCGCTCGGCGACCGCAACGCCGTGACGGAATTCCTGCGCCAGGCCACCCACGGCCTGGCGGACGGCCATCCCGCGGACGCCGGAACCTAGCCGGCGTGCGACGACCGGACGCCGCCCGACCGGCGGCGGGTTCGGCCGTCGAGCGCGCCATTTCGCCGCGTTCCCAGGGCGTGACGCCCGACCTCGAAGCCGGCATCGACTGTGCTCAGCCGGCCGCCCCGGTGCGGCGTCCTCGCACGCTATCGATCTCGTCCTCACCGGTGGCACGCGCCGGTGGAAGATCGGGTGTGCCGTTTGCGGCCGCGACCAATTCCTGTGGCAACTTTTCGAGCCGGGCCTGCAATGCTTCGACCGATCCGGCGAGCTTGCCGGTTGCCAGATCGAAGACCGCGCCACCGGGCCGTCGCAACAGCGCCGCTACGGCCAGCGCGGAGATCGGCCGCGAGTAGAGAAAGCCCTGCGCCTGCTGGCAGCCGAGGCCGCGCAAGAATTCGGCGTCCGCGGCGTCTTCGACGCCCTCCGCGATCGTGGTCAGACCGAAGGCCTTGCCCAAGCTGACGGCGGCGGTGACGAGGGCGGCATTGTTGGAATCGTGCCTTAAATCCTTCACGAACGTCCCGGCGATCTTGAGCCGGTCGGCGGGGAACACGCGGAGGTATTCCAGCGACGAATAGCCCGTGCCGAAATCGTCGATCGCGATTCGGATGCCAAGCTTTCGCAGCCGCTCGAGGATGTTCCGGCGGGCATGTGTAACC
>DATIXH010000334.1:0-5109 GCA_035518775.1 Candidatus Acidiferrum sp. | reverse complement strand
GCCTCCTGCGACAGGCGCGCGATCGTGCCGAGCCCGACCGACACGCCGTGCGTCGGCACGTCGTCCAGGCTCTTGAACTGCGGGAAGGTCGCGAGATTGTCCTGCCGGGTCTCCTCCGACAGGGCGACGATGCTCGAGCCGCCCTCGAGCGGCGAGCCCGGCGGATTGAAGGCGACGTGGCCGTCGGAGGCCCCGCTCGCCAGCAGGAAGAGGTCGATGCCGCCGGCGTCCTGAAGCCGCGCGTCATACTCAGCGGGATCGGCGGGATCGGGAATCCAGATCTGATGATCGGGAATGCAGGCGTCGGCCGGCAGCTCCCGGTTGATCGGCGCCTGGATCTCGCGGAAGGCGAAGCCGAGGCAGCTGTAGTGGGCGTTGATGGGACAGGTGACGAAGCCGCCCTTGTCGTCCGCATTCAGATACTCGTCCATCATCACGATGACGACATGCGAGAGGTTGTCGTTGGCTTCGGCGGCGCGCCGCGCCAGCGCCTGGTAGATCGGGCGCGGCGTGCGGCCGCTCGGGCAGCCCAGCAGGAAGCGGCGGCGCCGGCGCAGCGCGGTCCGCGCGCGCTCGAGGATCTCGCCGGCCAGGTCCCAGCCGAGCTTCTCCGGCGTCTCGAAGATCGTGACGGGGGCACCCATGCGCATCAGCCTCGATAGCGCGTCAGCCAAAGCGCGATCTGCGTCGTCCCGACGGTCATGAGGAGAATAAGTGTGCCGACGGCGTTGGCCTTCGGCGTGAGTGCCGAGCGGATCATGTTGAATACGAACGTCGGAAGCGTCATACCCTTGCCGATGGTGAAGTAGGTAATGATGAAATCGTCGAGTGAAAAGGCCATGGCGATCAACGCGGCGCCGATCACGGTCGGCCGGATGATCGGAAGCGTCACGGTGAAGAACGCTCGCAGCGGCGAGGCACCCAGATCGCGCGCGCTCTCCACGACGCGGTAGTCGAAATTGCGCAGGCGCGCGAAGACGACGAGCACGACGAACGGCAGGAAGGCGAGCAGGTGGCTCAGGATGACCGTCTGCCGTCCCATGGGGATGACGTAGGCCTTCGAATAGAAGCTGAGCAACGCCACCGCCAGCACGAGCGGCGGCAGCATCAGCGGCAGGCAGATCAGGACGGTCACGAGATAGGCCCGCACGGGCTCGAGCCGCGCCAGGCCCATCGCCGCCATGGTGCCGACGATCGCTGACAGCAGTCCGACGGTCCCGCTGATGACGACGCTGTTCCAGAAGGCCGGCGCGAAGTTCGCATCGGCGAACATCTCTCCGTACCATTTCAGCGACAGCCCCTCGATCGGGAAGGCTGACTGCGCGCGACTGGTGAAGGAGAACAGGACGACCAGGGCGAGCGGCGACAGCAGGAACACGACGAAGACCGCGCCGACCGCGCGCCAGGCGATGCTTGCGCCGCGGTTCATCGCGGCCGCCACTGCGCCAGAAGGGAGACCACGACGACGACCACGACGAGCGACAGGCCGACCGTGACGAACGACATCGCGGCGCCCATCGGCGGGTTGTAGATGCCGCCGAACTGGGCGCCAATCTGCACGCCGATCATGTTGACCTTGCCGCCCACCAGCTGCGGCGTCAGGTAGTCGCCGGCCGCGAGCAGGAAGCAGAGCGCGAAACCGGCCATCGTGCCGGTGTGGCAGCGCGGCACGACGATGTCGGAGAAGCTGCGCCAGCCGCCGGCGCCGAGGTCGCGCGCCGCCTCCAGCTCGATGTCGGTGATCCCGCGCATGGAGGCATAGATCGGCAGGACGGCAACCGGCAGCAGGAAGTTCACCAGCGTCACGACCACGGCCCCCGCGTTGTAGAACAGCCAGGGCAGCGGCTCATCGATGATGCCGAGGGTCAGGAGGGCGGTGTTGAGCACGCCCTTGATGCCGAGGATGGTCATCCAGGAATAGATCTTCATGAGATAGCCGCCGAACAGCGTGATCAACGCAATGAACAGCAGCGCCGGTCCCCAGCGCCCCGCCTTGAAGCGGACGAGAAAGGCATAGACGAAGGCGAGCGCGGTGGTGAGGAGGGCGACGATCAGTGCCAGATACAGCGTGAACACGAAGGTGGGCAGGTGAAGCGCGAAGGTCTGCTCGTAGTTCACCAGGCTGAAGCCCGGCTTCATCGCGAACAGCAGCATGCGCCAAAAGCTGATGACGAAGAAATAGGCGAGCGGCACCACGAACAGGATGCCGAAGATCGCCAGGGCGGGCACCAGCAGGAGATAGGGGGCGGTGCGCTCGCGCATTCTAGCGTGCGATCGTTTCCTTGAGCGACATAAGGCCCTTGAAGGCCGTGTAGCCGGCATCGACGGGGAAGATGCCGCCGGTCACGCGCCTAGCGCGGTCGGAGGCCAGGAAGACTCCGAAATCGGCGACGTCCTCGGGCTGGAGGATGCCCATGAGATGGAGATCCTCGATCTTCTTGCGCTCGATGGGATCGCTGAGGAAGGGCGCCTGATGCGGCGTCTCGACGAAGCTTGGGCAGACCGCGTTCACGCGCACGCCCGCCGGCGACAGGCCGGCGGCCAGCGAGCGCGTCATCGCGACCACGCCGCCCTTGGCCGCCGTGTAGGCGTCGATGCCGGCCTGGCCGATGAGGGCGTCCGTCGTGGCGGTCAGCACGATCGAGCCCGAACCCTGCTTCAGCATCTGCTGGCCGGCATACTTGCAGCAGTAGAACGTGCCATTCAGCACGAGGTCGATGATTTCGCGCCACGTGCCCTCGTCCAGCTCGGTGGCGCGGCCGTCTCCGCGATTGACGAGCGGCACGTTCATGGCGTTGTGAAACAGCACGTCGACGCGGCCGCAGCGCGCGACCGTATTGGCGACCATGCGTTGCACCTGGAGGGTGTCGCGCACATCGACCGGCTGGAACTGCGCGCGCTCGCCGATCTCCTGCACCACCCGCCCGCCGCCGTCCTTGTTGATATCGGCGACGATGACCGTCGCGCCGGCCGCGGCGAACGCCCGCGCGCCCGCGCGGCCGATGCCCGAGGCGGCACCGGTGACAATCGCGACCTTGCCCGTCAGATCCGCCATTGCCAGCGCGCAGGGGCGGACCGCGCGATCCGCCCCCGCATAGGATGCTCAGGCCGCCTTGAACTTCTGATACGCGTTCTGCCAGTCCTGATAGCTGGCGTGCACGCCATCGGGCTGGAGCGGCGGCATCGGGAAGAATTTCGCCTTCTTCGCGAACTCGCCGAGGTTGTCGTAGGGATAGAGGGCCTTGGTCGAAGGCTGCAGCTTGGCGATCGCATCCGGGATGACGATCGCCTGATAGGTCTTCTCGCCGAAGGCCACCTGGGCATCGACGTCGAGCGCCTGGTTGGCGCATTTGTGGGCGGCCTCGCGGTTCGGCGCGCCCTTAGCGACGCAGTAGCTGTCGAGCCAGGCGAACGTGCCCTCCTTCGGATAGGTGAGCTCGATCTTCTTGCCGGCGTCGCCCGCGAACTTCTTCAGGAACTCGCCGCCGCTATAGGTGATGACGACCTCGCTGCGGGCCAGCGCATTCGCCAGCTCGCCCCAGCTCACCGCCAGCTGCCGCGCATAGTCCTTCTTCAGCATGATCAGGAACTCGGTCGCCTGGTTCAGCTGGTCCTGCGTCAGCATGGTCGGCACCTTGGCATCGGTCGCCAGGATGGCGGCCAGCATCTGGTTGCCGATGGGATCGTCGGCCATGCCGACCTTGCCCTTGTATTCCGGCTTCAGGATGTCCTTCCACGACTCCGGAGCGGTCGGGATCACAGCCGGATCATAGGCCATCGGCGCAGAACCCCAGGTGAACGGTACGGAATAGCGGACGTTGTTGACGATGACGTTGGAGTCGTTGCGGAACACCTCCGGCACGTTCTTCAGGTTGGGCACCAGCGATTCGTCGATCGGCTCGATCAGCTCCGACGCCGCCAGGAACGGGATGTAACCCATATAAGGTGTCACGATATCGATCTGACCGGCGCCGCCGGCGGCGAGACGGCTGATGATCTCGTCGTTGTTGCCGATGCCGGTGAAGGTGACGTCGATGTCCTCGCGCTTCAGGAAGTCGCCCACCCGCAGGCCGGCATCGTAATCCTGCCAGCCGAACATGCTGACGGTGGTGGCCGCCGACGCCGGCCGGCCGGCGAGCCCGGTCGCCGCCAGCGTACTGAGCGCGGCCGCACCTTTCATCGCATCGCGCCGCGACACGGTCATCATCGTGCGCACGCGCATGAGTCCGGATTTGTCCATGATAAGCCTCCCAGTGCTTTGTTATGGGACAAGACTGACGGCAGTAGACCGCAGGGCATTGCGGGCGTCAATGGCAGCGCCGGAGCGGCTCTCGCCAAAGCTTCGGTGACGCCCTAGAGTCGCCCGCCACGATCGTGCAAGGCCGATTTCCGGCGGCCTAAAGACAAGGCAAGGGGAGGCACTATGACCATTTCCGCACGCACGCCCACTGTCGAGCAGCTTCTCGACATCGCCGATTCGTTCGGCCTGCATCTGACCATCGATGACGCGAAGTCGTTCCAGGGCATCATGGCCGGGACCATGGCCTCCTACGCCCGCGTCGACGAGCTGGTGGAGCCTCGGCCGCCGGTCAAATACCCACGCGATTCCGGCTACCGGCCGGACGAGAAGGAGAACCCGTACAACGCCTGGTACTGGAAGTGCGAGATCAAGGGCGCGTCGCGCGGCCTGCTCGCGGGCAAGCGCGTCGCCGTGAAGGACAACATCTGCGTTGCCGGCATTCCCATGGCGAACGGCTCGCGCGTCCTTGAAGGCTACGTGCCTGAGGTCGACGCCACGGTCGTGGCGCGCATCCTCGACGCCGGCGGCATTATCGCGGGCAAGGCGGCCTGCGAGGATCTCTGCTTTTCGGCCGGCAGCCACACCTGCGTCACCGGCCCGATCCGCAATCCGCACAACCCCGCCCACTCGACCGGAGGCTCCTCCGGCGGCAGCGCGGCGGCGGTGGCGGCGGGCGACGTCGAGATGGCGCTCGGCGGCGACCAGGGCGGCTCCATCCGCACGCCCTCCTGCTGGTGCGGCGTCTACGGGCTTAAGCCGACCTGGGGACTGGTGCCGCTGACCGGCGCCATGCCGATCTCTTATGCCGT
>DATIXH010000333.1:0-13346 GCA_035518775.1 Candidatus Acidiferrum sp. | reverse complement strand
CGATGGCGACGGCGACATCATCGGCGCCGTCGGCATCTCCGGCGACAATTCCGACAAGGACGAGGTCTGCGCCGTGGCCGGCATCGCGGCCGCTGGCTTGAAGGCCGATACAGGCGCGGGCTAGTGCAGCGGCGTCACTCTTCTCCTTCGCCGCCGCCTCTGTGCTCGGCCGCGAGTCCGGTCCAATCGATCTGACCGTAGAGATAGCCGCCGACGCCGGCGACCAGGAGCGCCAGGATCAGGGCGCGCCACCAGCCGACCAGTGGCGGCTCCTTCGCCGCAACCGCCTCATCGACCTTCTTGCGGCCGGTGATCATCGCCCAGACGACATTGTCGCGCGTCAGGAGCGTATCGACGACAACGCCGAAGATGTGCAGCAGGACCAGCAGGATCAGGAGATTGCCGAACAGGCCGTGCAAGCCGCGCCACGAGCCGCCGAGCAAACCGGTGATCGCGGCCCCCGCGACAAACACGAGCAGGATGACCACCATCCACCCCCCGAGCGGATTATGGCCGACATGGCGCGGCACCTTGAAGCGCAGATGCTGCCGCGCGAAGTCGACCACCTTGTCCGGGGGATAGAGAAAGTCGGCGAAGCGCGAATGCCGGCTCCCGAGAAAGCCCCAAGGCAGCCGAAAGATCACGAGAAGCAGCGCCAGATATCCGGTGGTCGCGTGAACGACGAATCCGCTACTGGCCTCCGGCGTGACGATGAGGGCGACGGCGACGCATATTGCCAAGGCCCAATGGAAGATGCGCGTGGGTAAGTCCCATACGAAGATCGATTTCATCGCTTCGTTCCCGATCCGGCCAGCGACATTCCCAGCATTCACAGACGCCCTCCGCCCCGGGCTAGAGGCCGATCCTTAGACCGGACCGGGGGTGTGACCATTGATCCTCGTCAATCAAGCGATCCGGTTGCCCCGACCCAGACTGCGCAACGATCATTGAGTCGCGGTGGCGGCCGTTAGCGGCTGAGAGGGCAATATATCATTTGCAGGCGCGAAGTGAGCATGCGACCACAGGTAGGCGCCGAGGGCGAGAGCGAAGGCGGCGGGAACCGCGGCGCGCCACGGGCTGACCGGCACCGGTTCGGCGGCGGCACTCTGCGGGAGGAACCGCTTGCGGCCGGTAATCATGGCGCCGACGATGTTGTCGCGCGTCGTGAGGTAGTGCAGCGCCACGCCGCAAAGATGCAGGATGACCAGAAAGATCATGAGATTGCCCAAGGTGCCGTGGAGGTCGCCCAGGCCTTGGCCGCCGATCAGGTCGACGAACGGACCACTCTGGCCCCGCCGCGTCGCCGAGAATAATCCGGTCGTGGCGGTCACGAGCGTCATGACCAGGAGCGTCACGACCATCCAGCCGCCGAGCGGGTTGTGGCCGGCGTGCGGCTCCTGACGGAATCGCAGCAGATCGCGCGCATGCTGCATCACGATCGCCGGCGCCCGCACGAAATCCCGGAACAGCGAACGGCGACTGCCGATGAACCCCCAGACGATGCGGAAGAGCACGAGCGCGAGCGCCGTGCAGCCGGCGGTGACATGCACCGGGAATTGCCAGCTGCCGCGCGGGTTAACGATCAGGTTGACGCCGACGCTGAGCGCCAGCAACCAGTGGAACAGACGGGTGGGAAGGTCCCAGACAGTAACTTCTTTCATAGGCCGTCTAACGAACAAAAGCGCAAATTCCGTCGCCGCCGCCGGTCGGTAATCGATGTCCGCTGCGGCGATGACATTGCGAGGGCGTTGCAATCCTACATGAGGAGAACGCAGAAAGCGCTCAAGCTTCGCTTGCGCCGGGACCGAATCCTGCCATAGTCGCGCTTTGATGACTGTCTCGGCCGCACGCTCCGCCCCGCTCCTCTATTCGCACCGGCATATTCTGGGGATCGAGGGCCTGTCGCCCGCCGAGATCGGCGGCCTCCTCGATCTTTCCGAATCCTACGTCGAACAGAACCGGCGCGCCAACAAGAAGGACACGCTGCTGCACGGGCGCACCGTGATCAACCTGTTCTTCGAGACCTCGACGCGCACGCGCACCTCGTTCGAGCTGGCGGCCAAGCGGCTGGGCGCCGACGTCATCAACATGTCCGTCGCCACCAGCGCCATCAAGAAGGGCGAGACGCTGATCGACACGGCGGCGACGCTGAACGCCATGCGGCCGGACGTGCTGGTGGTGCGCCATCCCGACTCGGGGGCGGTCAACCTGCTGTCGCAGAAGGTCGACTGCTCCGTCATCAACGGCGGCGACGGCAGCCACGAGCATCCCACGCAAGCACTGCTCGACGCGCTCACCATCCGGCGGCGGCGCGGCAAGCTGGCAGGCTTGCTGGTGGCGATCTGCGGCGACGTGCGGCACAGCCGCGTCGCCCGCTCCAACATCCACCTGCTGACGGCCATGGGCGCGCGCGTGCGCGTGATCGCGCCGCCGACCTTGCTGGCGCCGGGCATCGACCGACTCGGCGTCGAGGTGTTCACGGACATGCGCAAGGGACTCAGGGACTGCGACATCGTGATGATGTTGCGGCTGCAGACCGAGCGCATGCAGGGCAGCTTTGTGCCGTCGATCCGCGAGTATTTCCACTTCTTCGGGCTCGACTACGACAAGCTGGCGGCGGCCAAGCCGGACGCGCTCATCATGCACCCGGGGCCGATGAACCGCGGCGTCGAGATCGACAGCGAGGTGGCCGACGACATCGACCGCAGCCTGATCCGCGAGCAGGTGGAGATGGGCGTCGCCGTGCGCATGGCCTGCCTCGACGTGCTGACGCGCACCCTGCGCACCAACGAGCCGTCGCGATGAGGGTAAGATCCGCCGTAGGGGCGACCCCATGTGGTCGCCCCTCCATCCTGCGACGGCCCGAGGGCGACCACGCGGGGTCGCCCCTACAGGTGCTGTGCGAACCATGATGCCGAAGCCGCTCAAGGCCCAGCTGCGCCCGCTCGCCATCCTGAATGCGCGGCTGCTCGATCCCGCGGCGAAGCGGGACGAGCGCGGCGGATTGCTCATCCGCGACGGTCTGATCGCGGACCTCGGGCCGCAGGTGAAGGCGGCCGGACTGTCCGACGAGTTCGAGCGCGTCGATGCCGGCGGACATTGCCTGGCACCGGGACTCGTCGACATGCGGGTGCAGCTGCGCGAGCCGGGCGAGGAGCACAAGGAGACGATCGCGACCGGCAGCGCCGCCGCCGCGGCGGGCGGCGTCACCAGCATGGTGTGCCTGCCCAATACCGATCCCGTCATAGACGATGTCGCCGGCGTCGAGTTCATCGCGCGGCGCGCGCGCGAGACGAGGCTCAGCAAGATCTACTGCTACGGCGCGGTCACGAAGGGGCTGGCGGGCAAGGACCTCGTCGAGATCGGGCTGCTGAGCGAGAGCGGCGCGCTCGCCTTCACCGACGGGCTGGCGGCGGTCGCGGACGCCCGCGTGCTGTCGCGCGCCCTCAGCTATGCGCGCTGCTTCGGGGCGCTGATCATCCAGCATCCGGAGGAGCCGCGGCTCGCCGACGGCGGCGCCATGAACGCGGGCGAGCTGTCGACGCGGCTGGGACTGCCGGGAGTCCCGCGCCAGGCGGAGGTGATCATGATCGAGCGCGACCTGCATCTGATCGAGATGACCGGCGGGCGCTATCATGCGGCGCACGTCTCGACCGCGCCGGCGGTCGAGGCCATCCGGCAGGCGAAGAAGCGCGGCCTCCAGATCACCTGCGATACGGCGCCGCCCTACTTCGCCCTCAACGAGAACGAGGTCGGTGACTACCGCACCTTCGCCAAGCTGTCGCCGCCGCTGCGCGGCGAAGACGACCGGCGCGCCATCGCCGCCGCCGTCGCCGACGGCACCATCGACTGCATCGCCAGCGACCACGCCCCGCACGACCAGGAATCGAAGCGCGTGCCCTTCGCGCAGGCGGCGACGGGGGTCATCGGACTGGAGACGCTGCTGCCGGTCTCCCTCGAATTGCATCATCGCGGCGAGATTTCGCTGCTCGGGCTGCTGGCGCGCATGACCGTCGCACCGGCCGCGCTGCTCGGCCTCCCGCAGGGCCGGCTTGCCAAGGGCGCGCCGGCCGACCTCGTGCTGTTCGATCTCGAGCGCGCCCACCGGATCGATGCGTCGAAGTTCCGCAGCAAGTCGAAGAACTCGGGGTTCGACGAGCGGCCGGTGCAGGGGCGCGTGCTGCGCACGATCGTGGACGGGCGCACCGTTTTCGCGGCGGAGGACTGACGATGCCCGGCTTCTTCTCCAGCATCGCCATGGGATGGCCCTACCTTCTGGCCGTCCTGGTCGCCGGTTATCTGCTGGGCTCGATACCCTTCGGCCTGATCCTCACGCGGCTGGCCGGCCTCGGCGACATCCGCCGCATCGGGTCCGGCAACATCGGCGCCACCAACGTGCTGCGGACGGGAAACAAAGGGCTGGCGGCGGCGACCCTGCTGCTCGACGGCGGCAAGGGCGCGGCGGCCGTGCTGATCGCGCAGCACCTCTACGGGCCGGACGCCGCGGTCGTCGCCGGCGCCGGCGCCTTCCTCGGCCACCTGTTCCCGGTGTGGCTGAAATTCCGCGGCGGCAAGGGCGTGGCGACGACGATCGGCATATTCCTCGCCATCGCCTGGCCGGTGGGCGTGATCGCCTGCGCCGTCTGGCTGCTGGTGGCCTTCGTGTTTCGATACTCGTCGCTGGCCGCCCTTATCGCCGTGGCCGCTGCGCCCATCGCCGCCTGGTTTCTCGCCAACCACCAGACGGCGGGCCTCGCGCTGTTCCTGGCCGTCGTCATCTGGCAGCGCCATCACGAGAACATCGCGCGGCTGCTGAAGGGCGAGGAATCCCGGATCGGCCTCGGCGGCGCGAAGAAGAACGCCACCGGCTGATGCCCTCCCGTCATACGGATTGACTCCGCGCGGGGATTGCCGGCATCACGGGCGCCCGGGCGAGGGGCGCGAGTCCAGATGATCAGCGTGCGGCACCTGACCAAGCACTACGAGGTGCACGAGAAGCAGGCAGGCTTTCTCGGCAGCCTGCGCGCGCTCTTTCACCGCGAGTACAAGGCAGTGAAGGCGGTGGCGGACGTCTCGTTCGAGATCGGGCCGGGGGAGATCGTCGGCTTCCTCGGCCCCAACGGCGCCGGCAAGACGACGACCCTGAAGATGCTGTCCGGCCTCCTGCATCCGACCGCGGGCGAGGTCAGCGTGGCCGGCTTCACGCCGAAGCGGCGGCAGCGCGAGTTCCTCACGACCATCACGCTTGTCATGGGGCAGAAGCAGCAGCTGATCTGGGACCTGCCGGCGGCCGACTCGTTCCTGGTCAACCAGGCGATCTACGACATTCCCGACGAGGTCTATCGGGAGCGGGTGGGCGAGCTGACGGAGATGCTCGGCCTCGGCGGTCTGCTGAACAAGCAGGTGCGCAAGCTGTCGCTGGGCGAGCGCATGAAATGCGAACTGGCGGCGGCGCTGCTGCATGGGCCGAAGGTGCTGTTCCTGGACGAGCCGACGATCGGGCTCGACGTCAACATGCAGCAGGCGGTGCGCGATTTCGTCGCCGGCTACAACGAGCGCCACGGCGCAACCGTGCTCCTGACGTCGCACTACATGGCCGACGTGACCGCCCTCTGCCGGCGCGTGATGGTGATCGACAGCGGCGCGCTGATCTTCGACGGCGACCTCTCGAGCCTGATCGAGCGGACGGCGCCGCAGAAGCTGCTGAAGCTCGAATTCCGCGTGCCCCAGAGCGAGGCGGCGCTGCGCGCCTATGGCGAGCTGCGGGAATGCTCGGAGCTCCGGGCCGAGCTGCGGGTCGCCCGCGACCGCGTGACCGAGACGGCGGCGCGCCTGCTCGCCGATCTGCCGATCGTCGATATCGGCATCGAGGAGGTGCCGATCGAGGAGATCATCGGCCAGGTCTTCCGGGGACGGCAGGCCGAGCGCGCCGAGGCAGCGAAATGAGCGGCCCGCTCGCCCGCCGCTGGCGCCTGGCGCGCGTGCTGCTCTCGGTCACGCTTGCCGCCTTCATCGAGTATCGGGCGGAGGTGCTGATCTGGATGATCGCAGGCACCCTGCCGCTCATCATGATGTTCATCTGGATGGGGCTGGCCGCCAACGGCCCGGTCGGCGGCTACGCGGCCGCGGATTTTGCCGCCTATTTCCTGCTCGTTTTCATCCTGCGGCAGTTCACGGTCTGCTGGGTCGTGCAGCCGCTGTCGCGGGAGATCAGGCTGGGCGAGATGTCGGCGCGGTTGATGCGACCGCTCGATCCCTACTGGACGTTCGTCGCCGACCATATGGTCGCGCTGGTGATGCGGCTACCGATCGTGCCGCCGGTCGTGCTGCTCGGCCTGCTCCTGACCGGCGCGTTCGCCAAGCTCTCGCTCGCGGCGTTGCCGCTGTTTCTCGTCGCCATCGTCGGGGCCTGGCTGATCCGCTTCAACATGCATTACAGCCTGGGCCTCGTCGCGTTCTGGACCGATCAGGCGACCTCGTTCGAGGGCTTGCTGTTCACGATCTACATGGTCTTCGGGGGCGCACTGTTTCCGATCAGCCTGCTGCCGCCGACGGCGCAGGAGATCATCGCGCTCACGCCCTTCTCCTACATGATCGGATTCCCGGTCGACATCATGCTCGGCAAGCTCTCGACCGCCGAGATGCTGCGCGGCTTCGGGATGCAGGCCGTCTGGACGCTGGCCTTCATCGGCCTGCGCCATCTCACCTGGCGCCAGGGATTGAAGCGCTACTCGGCGGTGGGCGCATGAGGCGCTACCTCACTCTGCTTCGCATCTTCGTGGCGAACTCGCTCCAGCTCGAGCTGGAATACCGGGCCAACCTCCTGATCGACTTCGTCAGCTCCCTGCTCGGGTTCGCCTCCGGGCTGGTCGTGATCTACGCCATGTTCAGCAACGCCCGGGCGATCGGCGGCTGGTCGCTGCCGGAGGCGATCGCCCTCTTCGGCGTGTTCATGATCTTCGAGGCCTTCATAGAGGTGTTCCTCTACCCCAATCTCGGCAAGCTGCCGGACTATGTGCGGACGGGGAACATGGACTTCATGCTGCTGAAGCCGCTGAGCAGCCAGTTCCTGGTCTCGTTCCGCTACTTCAACGTCTGGCGTGCGCCCGACGCCATCGTCGGCTCGGCGCTCCTCGGCTACGGCATGCTGCAGACCGGCGGGCTGGCGCCCGTGAGCATCGGGCTGGCGGCGATCATGTTGCTGGCCGGCGCGGTCACGACCTACGCGATCTGGTGCATGCTGACAACGACCGCCTTCTGGTGGGTGCGCGTGAGCAACGTGATGGAGCTGTTCAACGCCTTCTTCGTGGCTGGCCGCTTTCCCGTCACGGCCTTCCCCACCTGGGTGCGGGTGATCCTCACCTTCATCGTGCCGATCGCCTTCATCACGACCGTGCCGGCCTCGGCCGCGGTCGGGCGGCTGGACTGGCCGATGGCGCTCGGCAGCCTCGCCATCGCCGCCGGCTTCCTGTTGCTCAGCCACCTGTTCTGGCGCCGGGCGGTGGCGAGCTATACCAGCGCCAGCAGCTGAAATACAATCCTGGGTTGTGTCGTATTGACGTTATACAGCTTTGCTGCGATGGTGCCGGCATGGCCGAGGCACCTGCGCCCCTCTCCGACAAAGAAAGGCTCGACCGGCTGCGGCTGATCCGCAGCGAGAATGTCGGCCCGGTGACGTTCCGCGCCCTGCTACGCCGCTTCGGCAGCGCGCGCGCCGCCATCGAGGCGCTGCCGGAGCTGGCCCGGCGCGGCGGCCGCAGCGCGCCGCTGCGCGTCTGCCCGGCGGCCCAGGCCGAGCAGGAGTTGAGCGCCGCGGATCGCATCGGCGCGCGGCTGCTGGCGGCCGACGAGGCGGACTATCCGGAGGCCCTGGCGGCGATCTACGACGCCCCGCCGCTGCTCTATCTGCGCGGCGACGCCGCCCTGCTGCGGCGCAACGCGGTCGCCATCGTCGGCGCGCGCAATGCCTCGGCCAACGGGCGGCGGCTGGCGGAGGATGTCGCCCGCGAGGTCGGGGCGGCGGGGTTCGTGGTGGTCTCCGGCCTCGCCCGCGGCATCGACCACGCCGCCCACCGCGGCAGCCTCGACAGCGGCACCATCGCCGTCGTGGCCGGCGGCATCGACATCGCCTATCCGCCCGACAACGAGGAGCTGCAGCGCGAGATCGCACGGCGCGGGCTCATCCTGGCCGAAATGCCGCCGGGCGTCGTGCCGCAGGCCAAGCACTTCCCGCGCCGCAACCGGCTCATCTCCGGGTTGAGCCTGGGCGTACTGGTGGTGGAGGCGGCCCTGCAGTCGGGCTCGCTGATCACCGCGCGGATGGCGCTGGAGCAGGGCCGCGACGTCCTGGCGGTGCCGGGCTCGCCCCTCGACCCGCGCTGCCGCGGAACCAACAATCTCCTCCGTCAGGGGGCGATTCTCGCCGAGGGGGCGGCCGACGTGCTGGCGGCGCTGGCCGGGATGAGCGGCGATCTTCGGCCTCCATCGAACCTGCAGAACGGCCATCAATTATCTGAAATATCGCAAGATTATCCCGACGATGTTGCATTTGGAACGGTCGTGGAGCTGCTGGGACCCGATCCTGTCATGGTTGACGAACTGGTCCGGCAGTGCCATCTGTCAGCCCCCGCCGTGCGGGCGGTCCTGCTGGAATTGGAGCTGGCGGGGCGCCTGGAGCGCCATCCGGGCAACCGTGTTTCCCTTTTGTTAACCGCAACGGCGCATGGTTCCTGAGGGTATCCCCCTGTAAGGGTCGTTGCGGGCAGTCATATAGAGGCCATGCAGATCGTCGTCGTCGAATCGCCGGCCAAGGCCAAGACTATCAACAAGTACCTCGGGCCCGGCTACCAGGTGATTGCCAGCTTCGGGCATGTGCGCGACCTGCCGCCGAAGGATGGCTCGGTGCGCCCGGACGACGACTTCCAGATGGACTGGGAAGTCGATGGCCGGGCCGAAGGCCGCCTCAAGGAGATCGCCCAGGCCGTGAAGTCGGCCGACAAGCTGATCCTTGCGACCGACCCCGACCGTGAGGGCGAAGCCATCTCCTGGCACATCGCGGAGGAGCTGCGCCGCCGTAAGGCGCTCGGCGACATCGACGTCAAGCGCGTGGTCTTCAACGAGGTGACGAAGAGCGCCGTGCTCGACGCCATGAAGAACCCGCGCGAGCTGAACCATGAATTGGTCGAGGCCTATCTGGCCCGCCGCGCGCTCGACTACCTCGTCGGCTTCACGCTCTCGCCCGTGCTCTGGCGCAAGCTGCCCGGCAGCAAGTCGGCCGGGCGCGTGCAGTCGGTGGCGCTGCGGCTGATCTGCGAGCGCGAGGCCGAGATCGAGGCCTTCCGGGCGCGCGAGTACTGGACCATCGAGGCCGTCTTCAAGACGGCGGCCGGCGACGAGTTCAAGGCCCGCCTCACCCATCTCGACGGCAAGAAGCTCGACAAGTTCGACCTGCCGGACCAGGCGAGCGCCGAGGCGGCCGTCGCCAAGATCATGGCGGGGGCGCCGTTCGAGGTCGCGAGCGTCGAGCGCAAGACCGTCCGGCGGAACCCGTTCTCGCCCTTCACCACCTCGACCCTGCAGCAGGAAGCCTCGCGCAAGATCGGGCTCTCCGCCAGCCGTACCATGCGGATCGCGCAGAAGCTTTACGAGGGTGTGAATCTCGGCGGCGAGACCGTTGGTCTCATTACATATATGCGCACAGACGGCGTGGCGCTCTCGAACGAGGCCATCGCCTCCTGCCGGTTCTACATCGACCGCGTCTTCGGTATGAAATACCTGCCGGAGGCGCCGCGCGTCTACAAATCGCCGGCCAAGAACGCGCAGGAGGCGCACGAGGCGATCCGACCGACCGACATGGATCGCCGGCCGCAGGACGTGGCGCGCTACCTCGACCCGGACGAGCAGAAACTCTACGAACTGATCTGGAAGCGCACGCTCGCGAGCCAGATGGAGAGCGCCGTGCTCGACCAGGTGGCGGTCGACATCAGCGGCGCCGGCGGCAAGGTCACAATGCGCGCCACCGGCTCGGTCGTCGTGTTCGACGGCTTCCTCGCCCTCTACCAGGAGGATCGCGACGATCCCGCTGAGGAGGACGAAGCGAGCGCCCGCCTGCCGAACCTGGCGGAAGGTCAGGCGGTCACGCGCGACGCCGTCACGCCTGAGCAGCATTTCACCCAGCCGCCGCCGCGCTTCTCCGAAGCCAGCCTGGTGAAGCGGCTGGAGGAACTTGGCATCGGCCGGCCCTCGACCTATGCCTCTATCCTGCAGGTGCTGCAGGATCGCAAATACGTGCGGTTGGAGAAGCGGCGCTTCATCCCGGAGGATCGCGGCCGTCTCGTCACGGCCTTCCTCACCAACTTCTTCGAGCACTACTTCGCCTACGACTTCACGGCCCAGCTCGAGGAGCAGCTCGACGACATCTCGGGCGGCCGCATCGAGTGGAAAAAGGTGCTGCGCGATTTCTGGGGCGCCTTCAGCCAGGCCATCGCCGGCACCAAGGACCTCAGCATCACCCAGGTCATCGATTCGCTCGATGCCGAGCTGGGGCCGCATTTCTTCCCGGCCAACGACAACGGCCACGATCCGCGCGTCTGCCCCGGCTGCAAGGCGGGCCGTCTCGGCATCCGGCTCGGCAAGTTCGGCGCCTTCATCGGCTGCTCGAACTATCCGGAATGCCGCTATACCCGCCGCCTCGGAGTCGACAACGGCAACGGCGAGCATGAGGGCCCGAAGCTGCTGGGCACCGACCCCGCGACCGGCCTGCCGGTGACACTGCGCCATGGGCCTTACGGCCAGTACGTCCAGCTCGGCGACGGCAACGGAAACGGCAACGGTGCGGACCACGCCGCCGTGCCTGCCGAGGAACCGTCGAAAGCGAAGGGCAAAGGCAAGCGCAAGAAGAAGGCGCCGCCCAAGGAGAAGCCGAAACGCGCCTCGCTGCCGCGCGGCCTGTCGCCGGCGGACGTGAAGCTGGAGACCGCGATCGGCCTGCTGTCCCTGCCGCGCACCGTGGGCATGCATCCGGAGACCGGCGAGCCGATCGTGGCCGGCCTCGGCCGTTTCGGCCCCTACCTCAAGCATGGCGACGCCTACAAGTCGCTGCGCGGCGACGACGACGTGCTGACCATCGGTCTGAATCGCGCAGTGGCGCTGCTGGCCGAGCCCTCCAAGGGGGGACGGCGCACGGTGCCCGGCAAGACGCTCGGCAACCATCCGGCGGACGGCACGCCCGTCACGCTGCACAGCGGGCGCTACGGCCCCTATGTCCGGCACGGCAAGATGCTGGTCTCCCTTCCCAAGGGCAGCGAACCCGATGAAGTGACCTTGGAGAGTGCCATCGCCCTGCTCGCCGCCAAGGCCGATAAGGGCAAGTCCGCCAAGGCCGAGAAATCTTCGGCCAAGGCCCGCAAGGCCAAGAGCAAGGCGGAACCGGACGCCGAGGGGGCCGACGCCCAGGAGCCGGCCAACAGCGCTCCAAAGCGAGCATCCCGCAAGCGCGCCTCGGGCTGACGTTTCAACGCTAAGGCAGCCTCACAACCTCGCGATGGTTCCGCCGCTCGGGTGCGCCTATGCTGGCGGCACCGACTGTGCGAGCCGGAGGGGAAAGTCATGCGCCTGCGCCACAGCCTGTTTGCCATGGGCCTCGTCACGGGCGCGACATTCGGCGCAAGCGCCGCGGTGGCGGACGTCATCGACGGCAACTGGTGCTACAACGACGGCCGGCATTTCTCGATCCGCGGCCCCGATATCGTCACACCCGCCGGCGCGTCGACCAAAGGAAGCTGGTCGCGGCATGCCTTCTCATACCAAGTGCCCCTGCCGGAGACCGACGCCGGGCAGACCGTCTACATGCTGCTGCAGGACCAGAACACGGTCGCGCTTGCCGTCGGCACGGAGCCGATGATCGCCGATCCGGCGCAGGTGCAGATCTGGCACCGCTGCGCCGATCAGGTCAGCCAGCTCGATCGCTGAGCACCGCCGCATCCGGCTTGACAGTCTGACGGTCGTCGGGTCACTTCGCCCCCGTGTGGGGGGCATCATGAAAAGCAGACGGGGTCCGATCGCAGCATTCATCGTCACGGCGACGTTGGTCCTGATGAATGGCCCGGTGGCAGCCGACTCGACAGGATCGGCGCAGGCAACCTCGAGCATCGTGCTGGGCGAGGAGGACGGCGCCAAGACGCTGGAGATCACCAACATCACCTTCGACGCCAACGCCATCGCCGTTCCGGGACGGCCGCCGGGCGACCGCCTGCTCCTGCGCAAGACCACGAAGTCGCGGGAGGTGATGGGCGACGAGGGCGTCGAGGCCACGGTCACGATCGACGCCTGGCCGCTGGGCACGGACCTGACCGCAAAGCCGCTCTACAGCGTCACGCTGGAAGGTCTCGACGCCGTCGTCGAGGACTATTCCGTGCTGGTGTTCGATCGCGGCACCGAGGAGGTCGACTGGTGGTCGGTGTACCACCTGGGCACGGGCGAGCCGCTGTTCGACAGCTATGTCCCGGTGCTGCACTTCTCGGTCTCGCGCGAGATTCAGACGATGCGCTATGTCGGCTTCGAGGTTCCGCCGGACGACGCCTCCAATCCAAAGCTGCGCGAACCCCATATCGTCGGAGTCCTCGCCTATGCTTCGGCCGAGAAGGTCATCCGCCGGCTGCTGCTGACCTGCAGCGACACGAAGCGGGCGGCCGAGCTGCGCTCCTTTGCGGACACCATGCGCACGCTGTCGCTGGACGAGAAGGACGATGCGGCCAAGGAGCCCGTCCAGACGCTCCATCTGCGCTGGAGCGCCTATTTCCCCTCGCCGCCCAATCCGGTGACCGCATCGATCCCGATCGCGGCCGACGACCTCGATGCCGCTCATGCGAAGCTGCCGGCGTGCATGAAGCTGCAGCCCTGGTCGCCTTGAGCCGCGGGCCGGCCGCTCGCTTGCGTATCTTCGCCGCCGGGCTGGGAACGGAGACCAACAGCTTCTCTCCGCTGCCGACGGGCCTGCGCGGCTTCGAGGAGTATCTGCGGCTGCCCGCAGGCCTCCGGCTGACGGAGCCTCAGGAGGCGACGGGAGCGCCCTGGGCGGCGCAGCAATATGCAGCGCGGACCGGCGCCACGGCGGTGCTGGGGCCCATATCCTTCGCCATGCCAGCCGGGCCGACCGTGCGAAGCGTCTATGAGACTCTGCGCGACGAAGTCCTGGCGGCACTGAAGGCGGCCCTGCCGGTCGACGTCGTGGCCTACTCGCTGCACGGCGCCATGATCGCCGAGGGCTATGACGACTGCGAGGGCGACATCCTGGCGCGCACGCGGGCGCTGGTCGGACCCGATGTCGCCATCGGCGCGCTGCTCGA
>DATIXH010000332.1:0-3096 GCA_035518775.1 Candidatus Acidiferrum sp. | reverse complement strand
GCCGACGGCACCGCCCAGTTCGAGCTGCTCGATGCCCTGGCCGCGAGCGCCGAGGTCGACGCCGCCCCCGGCCACCTCGCCGCGCCCATGCCCGGCAAGGTCATCCAGGTCGCGGTCAAGCCCGGCGATCAGGTGAAGCGCGGCGCCACCCTGATGGTGCTGGAGGCCATGAAAATGGAACACAGCATCGCCGCCCCTATGGACGGCAAGATCGACCGCGTCTTCTTCAAGGCCGGCGATCTGGTGGAGGAGGGCGCCGAGTTGCTCGCGTTCGCAGAGGAGGGGTGATGCGGGCTTCCGTCATCACCATATCTTCTGAATTGTCACCCCCGCGAAAGCGGGCATCCAGGGCAAGCGACGAGACCTGTATCCCTGGACCCCCGCTTTCGCGGGGGTGACAATGAAAAAGCTATGAAAGCAACCCTCTCCCCGCCGGCGTTCGCGCATTTCATCGAGGATTGGCATTTCTCGCCGGTGCTCGATACCGGCGAGTTCGTCTTTCTCTCGGGCGTGACCGGCGCTCGCGCCAACCTCAGCGTGGCGGCCGACCCCGAGACGCAGATTCGCGACACCTTCCAATGCGCGCAGGACCATCTGCGGGCCGCAGACCTGACGTTCGACGACGTGGTCGAGATGACGACCTATCACGTCGATCTGCGCGAGCATCTCGCGGCCTTCATGCGAGTGAAGGACGAGTATGTCGCCGCGCCCTATCCGGCATGGACGGCGATCGGCGTAACCGAGCTGATCACCGAGGGCACGATCATCGAGATCCGTTTGATCGCCCGCAGAACGCCGCCGCAGAGACCGTAGATGCCCCAGCCCCTCCCCACCCGCGTCAAGATGGTCGAGGTCGGCCCGCGCGACGGGTTGCAGAACGAGGCCATGGCCGTGCCCGCCGCCACGAAGATCGCGCTCATCGAGCGGCTGGCCGACGCCGGCCTGCCCGTGGTCGAGGCCGGCGCGTTCGTCTCGCCGAAGTGGGTGCCGCAGATGGCCGACAGCGCCGCGGTCATGGCCGGCATCAAGCGCAGGCCCGGCGTCAGCTACCCCGTCCTGGTGCCGAACATGCAGGGCTACGAGGCCGCGCGCGCGGCCAAGGCCGAGGAGATCGCCGTCTTCGGCGCCGCCTCCGAGACCTTCGCGCGCAAGAACATCAACTGCTCGATCGACGAGAGCCTCGATCGCTTCGCGCCGGTCTGCGAGGCCGCCAAGCGCGATCGTGTGCGGGTGCGCGGCTACGTCTCCTGCGTGCTCGGCTGCCCCTACGAAGGCGAGATCGCGCCGGCGGCCGTGGCGCATGTCTCCGCGCGCCTGCTCGCGCTCGGCTGCTACGAGATCTCCCTCGGCGACACCATCGGCGTCGGCACGCCCGCCAAGGCCGTCGCGATGATCGAGACAGTCGCCGCCCGCGTGCCGCGCGAGCAGCTCGCCGTGCACTTCCACGACACCTACGGCCAGGCCCTCGCCAACATCCTGGCAGCGCTCGAAGCCGGCATCGCCGTGGTCGACAGCTCCGTCGCCGGCCTCGGCGGGTGCCCCTACGCCGCCGGCGCCTCCGGCAACGTCGCCAGCGAGGACGTGCTGTACATGCTGAACGGCCTCGGCATCGCCACCGGCGTCGACCTGGACAAGCTGGCCGAAGCCGGGCAATTCATCTGCGCCGCCCTCGGCCGCGCCCCGACCTCGAAGGTGGCGCTGGCGCTCGCGGGAAAACGCAAACGAAAAGAGACATCCGCCAAGGCATGACCGTCCACATCATCAAACTCTGCGTCGGCTGCGACAGCATCGAAGACCTGCACCAGTGGCAGAAGGAAAAGCTCGCCCGCATGCGCAAGACGGGCGAGAAGGCCGTGCTCACGCACTGGACGCGCATGACGCCGAAGCGCCGCGACGACGTGCTCGACGGCGGCTCGCTCTACTGGGTGATCAAGGGCTATGTGCGGGTGCGCCACCGCATCCTCGACCTGAAGCAGGGCACGCGCGACGGCGTCCCCCACTGCGGCATCGTCTACGACCCCCGCCAGGTGCAGACCCAGCTGATGGCCCAGCGGCCGTTCCAAGGCTGGCGCTACCTCGACCCGGAGGACGCCCCGCCGGACATCGCCGGCCGCGGCTTCGCGGAGGCCGCCGCCGGCTGGAACCGCAAGCCGCCGCCGGAGCTGCTGAAGCAGCTGAAAGAGCTCGGGCTGATCTAGCATCGCACCGACCCGGGCTGCGGAATTCACGCACGACTGCAGAACGGCCCTGCGTCCTTCGACAAGCTCAGGATGAGGAAGAAACCCTGGTGGCACAAAGAAAACCCCTCATCCTGAGCTTGTCGAAGGACGCACGTCGCTCATCCCATTCGCCTGACTGAGGGAAGCCCATGACCATCTCCAACGACGACGACCTTACGCGCCTGAAGGACATCGGCGGCATCGTCGCCCGCGTGCTTGTCGCCCTGGGCCGCGCGCTCGAGCCGGGCCTGACGACCCGCGAGCTTGACGCGCTCGGCCGCCAGCTGCTCGGGGCCGAGGGCGCACGGCCGGCCCCGGAACTGGCCTACGGTTTCCCCGGCGCCACCTGCATCAGCGTGAACGAGGAGGTGGCGCACGGCGTCCCCGGCGACCGCATCATCGCCGCCGGCGACCTCGTGAACATCGACGTCTCCGCCGAGAAGGATGGCGTGTTCGCCGACACCGGCGCCAGCTTCGCGGTGCCGCCGGTGCCCGAGCGCGTGGAGGCCCTGTGCCGCGACGGCCGGCGCGCCCTTTGGGCCGGCCTGCGCGCCGTCCGGGCGGGCTCGCGCCTGAACGAGATCGGCCGCCGCGTCCATCAGTTCGCGCGGCAGAACGGCTACACCCTGGTGCGCAACCTCGCCAGCCACGGCGTCGGCAACGCGCTGCACGAAGAGCCCGGCCAGATCCCGACCTGGTTCGAGCGCGACGACCGCCGGGTGATGCATGACGGCCTGGTCTTCACCATCGAGCCGTTCCTCTCGACGGGCGCCGAGTGGGTCGACCTCGCCGCCGATGGTTGGACGCTGCTGGCCCCGCCGGGCGTCCTGACGGTGCAGTACGAGCACACGGTCGTCGCCACGAAGCGCGGGCCGCT
>DATIXH010000331.1:0-3682 GCA_035518775.1 Candidatus Acidiferrum sp. | reverse complement strand
TCCAGTGATATGCGCTCGTCGCGCAGCGCCGCAGCCACGTCGGCGATCACGCCCGGCCGGTCGATGACCATCAGACGCACGTAGTAGGCGCCCTGGTGGCGGTCCATGGGTGCGGCACGAAGCCGCTGCAGCGCCGCCGCCGGGACCGAGAACGCGGGCAGCACGCGGCCGCGGGCGAGGTCGATGAGGTCCGAGACGACGGCGGAGGCCGTCGGCCCGGCACCGGCGCCGCGGCCCTCGGCCACCGTCTGCCCGACGAAGTCGCCCTCTGTGACCACCGCGTTGAAGACGCCCTCGACATGGGCGATCGGGGTGCCGATCGGCACCATGCAGGCGTGGACGCGCTGCTCGATGCCGTGCTCGGTCGGCCGCGCACTGCCCAGCAGCTTGATGCGGTAGCCCAGCTCCTCGGCGTAGGCGATATCCATGGCGGAGACGTTGCGGATGCCCTCCACATGCACGCCGGCGAAATTGATCTCGCAGCCGAATGCCACGCTCGTGAGGATCGCGAGCTTGTGCGCGGCATCGACGCCGTCCACGTCGAAGCTGGGATCGGCCTCGGCGTAGCCGAGCTTCTGCGCCTCCGCCAGCACGTCCCCGAATTCGCGCCCGGTCCGCCGCATGGTCGTGAGGATGTAGTTGCTGGTGCCGTTGAGGATGCCGTAGATGCGCTCGACGCGGTTGGCGGCCAACCCTTCCCGCAGCGCCTTGATGACGGGGATGCCGCCGGCGACGGCGGCTTCGTAGGCGAGCATGACGCCCGCGGCCTCGGCCGCGCGCGCCAGCGCCGTGCCGTGATGGGCGAGCAGCGCCTTGTTGGCGGTGACCACATGCTTGCGGTTGGCGATGGCGGCCTCGATCAGCCGCTTGGCGATCCCATCGCTGCCGCCGATCAGCTCCACCACCACGTCGATCTCGGGATCGCCGGCGAGCGCCAAAGCATCGTCGCACCAGCGCAGCTTCGACACATCGACGCCGCGATCGCGCGTGCGCTCGCGCGCCGACACGGCGCCCACCGCGATCGGGCGGCCGCAGCGCTGCGCCAGCATGTCGCCATGCTCCCCGAGCAGACGGAGCGTGCCCGCTCCGACCGTCCCCAGACCGGCGATGCCGATACGCAGGGCGCCGGCCATGACGGCGGTTACGAGCCGATGTAGATGGCGACCCGGCGATTGGCGGCGACGCCGGTCGGCTGCGATTCGTCGTAGGTCGCGCCGCCTGTGCTGGTCTCCAGCGCATTGGCCGGCACGCCCATTCCCATGAGAGTCTTGGCGACGGCGTCGGCCCGCGCCAGGGCAAGGTCCGCGCCCTCGGCGTTCGAGCCCGCCGCCTTCTCGCTCGCGCTGGCATGCCCGATGACGCGCACCCGGCTGCTGCGCTCGCCTTTGTACTTCGAGGCCACGTCGCTGAGGATGGCGCGGTCCCGATCGGTCAGCGCCGAGGTATCGCCTGCAAAATAGATCAGTGCCGTCGGCTGCCCCAGGTCGGTCGGCAGGGCCGCGACTTCCGTCGGCGCCGGCTGTTCCGCGGGCTTCTCCCCTGCCTCGGTCTGCTCGCCACTCCCGCCCTCGGCCGGTTTCGCTGCCGATTCGGGGGGCGGCGGCGCCGGCGGCGGTGGGGTGGCGGCCGGCTGGTTCGTCGTATCCTCCCCCAGCTTCTCCTCGGTGTACTCGGCGTGGGTGCGGTCGGCAAGCAGGCCCTGCACGAGCTTGTCGCGCTCCACCTTGGGCGTCGAGGGTGGCGGACTGTCGGGAACGGTCGCGAGATTCGGAAACTTCTCGCCCTCGCTCGTCGTCTTGGCGGCCGTGCCGGACTGCGCCTCGGTCTTTTGGGCGTCGGTCTTCTGCGTGTCGCTCTTCTGCTCGTCGCTGCTGCAGCCGCCGAGGATGAGACACAGTGCCGCTGCCGCTGGCAGGAAGAAACGCATCATCTGAACCAAGCTCTCCGTCTGAGGTTGTAACACCGGATTGGCCGGCTTATTTTGCAGGTGCGAAATGATCGCTGCAATGGGCGCGATCTTAGGGAAGGTAGCATGACCGATCAACCGGATGCGGGGCTCCAGATCCCCGATCCTCTCGAGTTCTCCAAGGCCATGGCCCATCTGGCCGAGCGCTCGCAGCGCATCGTCGCCGATTTCCTGACCCATCAGGCCGGCGACGGCATCGGCATGGCCGATCCGCTGAACATCGCCAGCGCCTTCCTGGAGATGACCACCCGCCTGATGACCGATCCGGCCAAGCTTCTGCAGTCGCAGATCAGCCTCTGGCAGGCGCACATGGATCTGTGGCAGTCGGCGGCGCTGCGCCTGATGGGCGCGGATGCCAAGGCGGCCGAGCCGGCGCCCGACGACCGTCGCTTCAAGGACGCGGCCTGGGAAGAGAACCAGCTGTTCGATTTCATCAAGCAGTCCTATCTGCTGACCGCACGCTGGCTGACGCAGACTGTGCGCGAGGTCGACGGGCTCGACGAGAAGACGGCGAAGAAGGTCGATTTCTACACGCGCCAGTTCGTCGATGCCATGGCGCCGACGAATTTCCTGCTGACCAATCCCGAAGTCCTGCGCGCGACCGTCGAGAGCAGCGGCGAGAACCTGGTCAAGGGGTTGCAGAACCTGCTCGAGGACCTGGAGCGGGGCAAGGGCAAGCTGCACATCAAGATGACCGACCTCGAGGCCTTCCGCGTCGGCCAGAACATCGCGGTCTCGCCCGGCAAGGTGGTCTTCCGCAACGACCTGATCGAGCTGCTGCAATATGCGCCGACGACGGAGAAGGTCTTCAAGCGTCCTCTGCTGATCATCCCGCCCTGGATCAACAAGTTCTACATCCTGGATCTGCGGGAGAAGAATTCCTTCATCAAATGGGCGGTCGGCGAAGGCCACACCGTCTTCGTCGTCTCCTGGGTCAACCCGGACGAGAAGCTGGCCGCCAAGAGCTTCGAGGACTACATGCTCGAAGGGCCCCTCGCGGCGCTCGACGCCATGGAGAAGGCGACCGGCGAGCCGGATGCCAACGTCATCGGTTACTGCCTGGGCGGCACGCTGCTCGCCTGCACGCTGGCCTACATGGCCGCCAAGAAGGATACGCGCGTGGCCAGCGCCACCTTCCTCGCCAGCCTGGTCGATTTCAAGGAGCCGGGCGAGCTCGGCATCTTCATCGACGAGGAGCAGCTGGCCGCGCTCGAGCAGCGCATGAACGAGAAGGGCTATCTCGAAGGCAGCGCGATGGCCACGACCTTCAACATGCTGCGCGCCAACGACCTGATCTGGTCGTTCGTGGTCAACAACTACCTGCTCGGCAAGGACCCCTTCCCCTTCGACCTGCTGTACTGGAACTCCGATTCGACGCGCATGCCGGCGGCGATGCACAGCTTCTACCTGCGGCGCATGTACCAGGAGAACCGTCTGGTCGAGCCGGGCGGCCTGACGCTCGCCGGGGCGCCGATCGACCTGCGGAAGATCGCAACGCCGACCTTCATCCTGTCGACCCGCGAGGACCACATCGCGCCGTGGAAGACGACCTACGCGGCAACCCGGCTCTATGGCGGGCCGATCCGGTTCGTGCTCGCCTCCACCCTTGCCTATCTCGCCGCCAAGAAGCAGAGCGACCGGATCGCGAGCGCCACCTTCTTCGTCACCATGGTGGACTTTTCGGAAGCGGGCGAGCTCAGCGTCTTCATTGACGAA
>DATIXH010000330.1:0-4496 GCA_035518775.1 Candidatus Acidiferrum sp. | reverse complement strand
GCCGCCGACGATGAGAACGTCGGTATGGGTGAGTTCCGTCATCGCATTCTTACGTAGACACTAAGTATGCATATAGATTAGGCTGGGTGCACATCGCAATCCCGATATCGCCTCGATCCGCCAGGAGGGTGACGACCATGCCCAAGCAGTTCCGCGGCAGCTACACCGTGACCATCACGCCGTTCACCGGGGACGGCAAGAAGATCGACATTCCCGCCTGGAAGCGGTTCGTGGACTGGCAGGTCAAGCTGGGCGTGCCCGGCATCATCATCCTCGGCACGACCGGCGAGTTCCTCACGATCTCCGACGAGGAGCGGCGGCTGTTCGTGGAGACCACGGTGAAGCATGTGCGGGGCCGCATCGATGTGCTGGTCGGCACCATGAACGCCCATACCCCGCACGCCGTGCGCTACAGCCGCGAGGCGGAAGAGCTCGGCGCCGACGGGCTGATGATCATCCCGCCCTACTACTACACCCCGACCGACGACGAGATCTTCAACTACTACAAGGCGATCTGCGAGAAGCTTGCGATCCCGGTGATGCTCTACAACAACCCCTTCACCTCCAACGTCGACATGTCGGCGAAGCTGGTGGCGCGGCTGACCAAGGCCTTCGACCAGATCCGCTACATCAAGGAGGCGAGCCAGGACGTCGCCCGCGTCTACGACGTGATCGAGGAGACCAAAGGCGTCATGCAGGTCTTCGCCGGCGAGCGCATCGTCGAATCCTACCGGCTCGGCGCGATCGGCTACGTCAATCCCTACGGCAACTACATCCCGCGCGCCTCCTACCGCATCTGCGACTTCATCGTCGAGGGGCGCATCGAGGAGGCGAAGAAGATCGAGCGCCTCATCCACAAGATGCAGGTCATCATCAACGAGGGGCATCCGACCTACGGCCATCAGTGCTACTCGAAGGCGCTCGCCGCCGCGGCCGGCTATCCCGTCGGCGACGTCCGCCCGCCGCTCACCACGTTCAAGGAGCTGGGCAAGGAAGGCGAGGCCCGTTTGAAGAAGCTCGTGCCGATCATGCAGGAACTCGACGAGCTCGTGGACCGGATCGAGGCCGCCAAGCCCCAGCGCGCTGCGGCGGAATAGATTGCCGGCGCCGCGATCGGTGGGCCGGAGGCTGGCGTGACATTACCGAAACTCTTCTCGCCGCTGACGCTGCGCGGGACGACGCTGCGCAATCGCGCGGTGATGTCGCCCATGTGCCAGTACCAGGCGGTCGAGGGCCGCGTGCAGGACTGGCATTTCGCCCATCACGCGCGCTTCGCGGCGGGCGGCCTGGGCGCGGCGTTCGTCGAGGCCACCGGTGTCACGCGCGACGGCCGCATCACCTATGGCTGCACGGGCATCTGGGACGACGGCCAGATACCCGGACTCGCGAGCATCGCCGCGCTCTACCGCGGCTACGGCGTCATGCCGGGCATCCAGATCGGCCATTCCGGCCGGCGCGGCAGCGCGGCCCGGCTGTGGGACGGCGGGGCGCCGCTCAAGGAGACGAGCGGTCCGGAGCCGGCCTGGGAGCGGGTGGCGCCCAGCCCGATCCCCGAGCGCGAGGGCTATCCGGCGCCCCGTGAGCTCACGGTCGCCGAGATAGAGGGCCTGGTCGACGCCTTTCGCGCCGCGGCCCGGCGCGCGCTCACCGCCGGCTTCGAGATCCTGGAGATTCACGGCGCCCACGGCTATCTCATCCATTCCTTCTTCTCGCCGTTCTCGAACCGACGCAGCGATGCGTTTGGCGGCACGCTCGAAAAGCGCATGCGGTTTCCGCTGCTGGTCGCCGAGGCCGTACGCGCGCTGTGGCCGGAGGACAAGCCGGTCTTCTATCGCGCCTCCTGCGTGGACAATGTGCCGGGCGGGGTAGTCATCGAGGACACGGTCGAACTCGCCCGCGCGCTGAAGACCCGCGGCATCGACCTCATCGATTGCTCCTCCAGCGGCATGTCGGGATCGTTATCGCTGTCCACGGCCAAGATTCGTCCCGGCTTTCAGGTGCCCTACGCGGCGGCGGTGCGGAAGGGCGCGGGCATTCCGACCATGGCCGTCGGCGCGATCCTGGAGCCGCGGCAGGCCGAGGCGATCCTGCAGGACGAGGATGCCGATCTCATCGCCCTCGGCCGCCAGCTCATGGCGGAGCCACATTGGCCGTACCGGGCGGCGCAGGAGCTCGGCCTCGACAATCCCCACGCCGTGCTGTCCAAGTACTACGGCTTCTATCTCGAGCGGCGCGCCGCGGTGCTGGAGCGCTAGCGGCGTGCGCTCCGGGTCACCTCACATAGGTGGCGCCGTTGACGTCGAGGGTCGCGCCGCTGAGATGGCGGCAGGCGCCCGTGGCGAGGAACGCCGCGAGCGCCGCGATGTCGCCGGGCGGCACCCATTCGCCCATGGCCAGGCCAGCCGTCACCGCCTGCTCGCCGCCCTGAGTCGCGGCGAAGTTTTCGGACAGGCGCGTGCGCACCACGCCAGGCGCGATGATGTAGGCCAGCACCTTGTCCTTGGCGTAGGCGCGCGCGATCGTCTTGGTGGCCGCCATGGTCGCGGCCTTCGAGGCCGCATAGGCGATGGTGACGGGATTGGTCGAGCCGCGCTGCGCCACCCAGCTGGAGACGGTGACGATGATGCCGCCGCCGGCCTGGCGATAGTGCCGCACGGCCGCGCGCATCAGGTCGGCCGGCGCGCGCACGTTCACCTGCAGGGTCTCCGCCCATACCCTCTCCCACACCGCGTCAGGATCGTCGATGCCGCCCTCGAAGGCCATCATCGCGGCGTTGTTGACGAGTACGTCGATACGCCCCTTCCAGGCGAGGGCGTCGCGCCAGAGGCGCGCGGCGGCGGCGGGCTTGGCGAGATCGGCCGCGACGAGGGTCAGTCGATCCTTGGGGATCGCCGCCGTCGCGGCTTCGGCGCCCGATCGATCGCTCCCGTAGTGGGCGATGACATTCGCTCCCTGCCGTCCCAGCAGCCCGACGATCGACGCGCCGATGCCCTTCGAGGAGCCCGTCACCAGGATGGTCTTGTCCGTGAGATCAAACACGCTCGCGTCCTCTTCGTTGTTGTGCGCGGCCGCCTAGGATCCGCCGCCCGCGTCGACGGCGATAAGTTGGCCGGTGATGCCGGACGACAGATCGCTGGCGAGGAACAGCGCCGCGCCAACGACGTCCTCTACGGTGGGCATGCGGCCGAGGGCCGTATCGCCATAGCGCGCCAACGTGTCCTCGACAGTTGCGCCGCCCTCGTCGGCGCGCCGCTGGATGCGGGCGAGCAACGCCTCCGTCGCGACCGGGCCGGGGCAGAGCGCGTTGACGCGTATGCCGAAGCGCCCGAGATCGCGCGCCGTCGCCCGCACGATGCCGAGCACCGCATGCTTGCTGGCGGTGTAGGCCGCCTGCTTGGCGTGGCCGATCCAGGAATTGGTCGAACCCATGGCGATGATCGAGCCGCCGCGCGCCGTCATCTGCGGCGCCGCGTGCTTGATGGTCGCCATTACGCCGCGCGCGTTGCCGGCGAAGACGCGGTCCCATTCGGTGAGATCAACGTCCTCGGTGTCATGCCAGGGCGGCACCGCGCCGGCGTTGGCCACGACCACGTCGAGCCGTCCGAACTCGTCCCTCGCCTGCACCGCGGCACGCGCGACTTCGTCCTCATGGGAGACGTCGACTTCCCGCACGCTCCAGCCCGCGGGCGCGGGCCCGATCAGCGACGACAGATCGACCAGGAGACCGCGCGCGCCCGCGGCAGCGAACCTCTCGGCGATGGCGCGGCCGAGTCCTTGCGCGCCCCCGGTCACCAGAGCGACCTTGCCCCCGAGAAGCCCCGTCTTGCTCATCACCGTCCCGAATGCGGTGGCCGCGCCCAGCCTGCATTTGAATGGCCCGATCGCCGACCTGTCAACGGAGGGACGGGGGGCCGACCATGAGCGCCGGACGCGCTGCCACGACGGACTCGTTGCGCGCGGCCGGCGCGGCGCTCGGCGAGGATTCCCTCGGGATCGATTTCGAGGGCCGCGCGATCCGCGGCCGTGCGGGCGAGACGCTGGCGGCGGCGCTCGCCGCCGCCGGCGAGCGGGCCCTGCGCAAGACGCGCGGCGGCGAACGGCGCGGCCTCTTCTGCGGCATGGGCGTCTGCCAGGAGTGCCTCGTCACGATCGACGGCCAAGCCAATCAGCGCGCCTGCATGACCAAGCTCGAGCGCCCTCTGTCCGTGCGACGCCAGGCGCACCTCTCCGCGGCTCCCGATCTTCCGCTCGACGCCCCGCCGCTCTCCTCTGCAGCAGAGGTGCTGGCGCCGGACATCCTCGTGCTCGGCGGCGGTACCGGCGGCCTCAACGCGGCGGTAACAGCCGCGCGCGCGGGCGCCCAGGTGCTGCTGGTCGACGAGCGCCCGCAGCCGGGCGGCCAGTACTTCAAGCAGCCGATCGATATCGCCGGCCGAGGCGCGCTCCCCGACGATGCGCAATTCGCCGGCGGCCGCGCCCTGATCGCCGCGGCGGAA
>DATIXH010000329.1:0-2250 GCA_035518775.1 Candidatus Acidiferrum sp. | reverse complement strand
CCAGCAGACGGCCTTCAGAGGCGTTGAACGGATCGCGCGGGCGCGGCTCAAACAAACGAGAGGGTGAGCAATCATGAAAACGTCGTCTTTGTTGATCGCGCTCGGCACGGCATTGCTGCTTACGGGTTCCTGGGGCACGCGAGCGCAGGAAGGGTTGTTCACTTCGGAGCGGGATTGCACAAGTGATGTCCAGTCCCTGTGCGCGGGCGTTAAGCCCGGCCACGGGCACGTTATGGCTTGCCTACAGGCGCACGTGGGGGAGCTCTCCGTGGGCTGCTCGACAATTCTGTCGAAGGCCATCTGGACCGCCGAGCAATGCGCAGCGGACATTAGGCAATTCTGCCCCACTGCCACATTCGGCAACGTCTCCGACTGCATGAAACCGCATCTTGGCGAGGTTAGCGGGACCTGCCAGTCGGCGCTGGCGTTCATGGCCTCTCCAGCCGCCGATCGGTATTAGTTCGCCACCGGCGCCGCTGACCCGCTGGGCATGAAACGGTGGCTGATCGTGTATTATGGGTCAGCGTCGTTGGCATCGAGATCGGTGTTTCCTTGGTGCGCACAAGCCCTTGTTTTAGTTGGATCCGGGACGTCTGAGCACCCCTGATTGCGCCACGAGTCGGCGACGGCTCCGGAGCGCGTTTTCTAGAGTTCGCCTTGCGGACGTCCCGCGCCGGCGGCGCACCCGGAGGATGACATGGAAGTTCTCTACCCGCACTGCGCCGGCCTCGACGTCCACAAGGATACGGTCGTCGCCTGCGTGCGCCACATGACGGATGGCACGGTTGAGCGCGAGGTTCGCACGTTCAAGTCCGTGACCGCCGGCCTGCTCGCCTTGTCGGAATGGCTGGCGTCGGAGGCTTGCACGCATGTCGTGATGGAGGCGACCGGCGTCTATTGGAAGCCGGTTTGGCACATCCTGAGCGATGGCGACTTCGCGCTCACGCTGGCCAACGCGGCGCACGTCAAGAACGTGCCCGGCCGGAAGACCGACACCAACGACGCGGCCTGGCTGGCCGATCTGCTGGCGCATGGGCTGATCCGCGGCAGTTTCGTGCCTGACGCTGCGACGCAAGAGCAACGCGGCCTGCTGCGCACCCGCAAGCAACTGGTTCGCGAGCGGGCCAGCCACGTCCAGCGGCTGCAGCGGACGTTGGAAGACGCCAACATCAAGCTCGATTCGGCGGTCTCCGACGTCACCGGCATGAGTGGCCGGGCGATGATCCAAGCCCTGATAGCTGGCGAGACCGACCCCGCCAGGTTGGCCGAGCTTGCCCATCGACGGATCAAGTCCTCTCCCGAGACCCTGCGCGAGGCCCTGCGGGGCCGGGTGACCAGCCACCATCGCTTTCTGCTCGCCCTCCACCTCAAGCAGATCGACGCCCTCGACCAAGCCATCGCCGGGATCGACGCGGAGGTCGACGCCCATGTCGAACCCTTTCGCGCCGCGGTCGCCCAGTTGAAGACCATTCCGGGCATCGGCGATCTCGGCGCCTGCGTGATCCTCGCCGAGATCGGCACGGACATGAGCCGCTTCCCGACCCAGGCCCACCTGATCTCCTGGGCCGGGCTGTGTCCGAAGAATGACGAGAGCGCCGGCAAGCGCCGCTCCAACCGGATGCGCAAGGGAGCACCCTGGCTGAAGACCACCTTGATCCAGTGCGCCTGGGCCGCCGCGCGCAAGAAGGGCAGTTATCTCCAAGCGCAGTTCCACCGCCTGCGCGCCCGGCGCGGCGCCAAGAAGGCCATCGGCGCCGTCGCCGCTTCCATGCTCACCGCCGCCTACCACATGCTTAAGGACGGTACCTTCTATCAGGACCTCGGCCCCGATCACTTCGACCGCCGCGCAAAAGGCGCCGTGACCAAGCGCCTGATCGCTAAGCTCGCGAGCCTCGGATATGAGGTCACCCTCGCGCCGGCCGCCGTGTGAAAGGCCAGCAGTTTCTTTCTAGGGCAGGCGTCTCGTTCGCTCTCGCCGAGGCGATGGACGAGGGGCACTGCGGATTGCCGACCAGGGAGTTGATCCCGCTGGCCGAGAGCCTTCTCGACGCCCCGGCGGAGCTGATCAAGACCGCCCTCGATCTCGAGCGCTCCGAAGGCGCCGTGGTCGCCGACAAGGTCGGCGAGACGGACTGCGTATTTCTTGCGGGGCTCTTTCGGGCCGAGCAGACCATCGCGGAGCGGCTGATCAGAGTTGCGGGCTCTGTTGCAAAAACCGAGAAACCGGCATCTCCGCTTTTCAGGAATCGC
>DATIXH010000328.1:0-3410 GCA_035518775.1 Candidatus Acidiferrum sp. | reverse complement strand
GAGCTGTTCGAGGCGATAGAGTGCGGAACGGGCGGAGTTCGCATGAACGGTGGCGATGCCGCCGGGATGGCCGGTGTTCCAGGCCTTCAGCATGTCGAGGGCTTCCGCGCCCCGCACCTCGCCGACGATGATGCGGTCGGGACGCAGCCGAAGCGTCGAGCGCACTAGATCCGCCAGGCTGATGGCGCCGGGCCGGGTGCGCAGCGCCACGCAATCCGGTGCCGCGCATTGCAGCTCGCGCGTGTCCTCGATCAGGATCACGCGTTCATCGAGCCCGGCGACTTCCGCGAGCAGCGCATTGGCAAGCGTCGTCTTGCCGGAACTGGTGCCGCCCGCGATCAACAGATTGCGCCGGTCACGGACGGCCTTGCGTAACGCGTCGGCCTGGACCGGCATGACGATGCGGTCGGCGACGTAGTCGTCGAGCGTATAGACCTTCACCGCCGGCTTGCGGATCGCGAAGCACGGCGCGGTGGAGACCGGCGGCAGCAGGCCCTCGAAGCGTTCGCCACTGATGCCGTCATCGCGCGGCGGCAGCTCGGCGCTGACCACCGGATTGTCCGCATGGACCTCGACGCGCACATGGCTGGCGACCAGCCGGATGATGCGTTCGACCTCGGCGGGTTCGAGCCGTTCCCCGGTGTCGATCCTCCCCTCGCCCAACCGGTCGAGCCGGAGGCTTCCGTCGGGATTGACCATCACCTCGATCACGGCCGGGTCGGCGAGCGCCGCCGCGATCACCGGTCCCATGGCCGAGCGCAGCATGGCGCGGCGGCGGTCCTGCGCCTCGGCGTTCAAGAAGGTGATCACGACGCATCCTCCCGCTCCGCCTTGCCGCCCAGCGTCCGGCCGCCGCCCGCGATCTGCCGGCCGACCTGATCGACGAAGGCCTGGAACCGGTCGCGGCCGACGGCACGGGCCGCTTGATCGGCCTCGGGCAAGGGCGCCGTGACGGTAAGCTGGTAGCGCACGAACAGCGCCAGGCTCTCTAGCAGCACCTGGCCGTCGCGCTCGATCCGGTTGAGCTGGGCGCTGATCCGGTTGAGACGCAGTGCGAAGCGGTCGTCGAGTTCGTGCGAGCCCCGGCGATTGAGCCAAGCTGCGACCGCGTCGGCCAGAATGGCGGACTTGGAGGCGCCGGGTTTGGCCGCCAGCGCCTCCAGCTTCTCGGTGAGCTCGGTGTCGAGAAAGAGCTGATGGCGGATCTTGGGTCGCGTCACGGGGCAGCGCCTCAGAAGGACGGCAGCAGGTCGTCTCGACCTGTGCCCTCGTTCATGGCATGAGCGCGCGCGGCCGAGCCGAGGCCACGCAGCCGGTCCATGGCGCGCTTGTCGGCGGCCGTGTTGGCTTCGTCCTCTTCTAGGCCGAGATCGGTCTCATGCTCGGGGACAGCTGGCTTGGCGACGCCCTCTTCCGGGAGACCGGGATGGCGCTGCTGCTGGAGGCCGCCTTCGTCGTCGGCAAGCCCGCCTTCCTCATCGACCGCCGCGGCGAGGCGGACATGAAGGCCGCGCACCTGGCCGCCCCAATCGTCCGGACGCGGGGCGGGCTTGTCCCGGTATTCGCCGCCGGCCAACGCCGGTGCATCTGCGACGCGAGAAATGAAGTTGCGGTCCTCGTAGTAGCGCAGCTTCTTGGCGCGGATCGGCGCCAGGCCGGAAACCAGCACCAGTTCATCCGCCGGCGGCAATTGCATCACCTCGCCTGGGGTCAGCAGCGGCCGAGCGGTCTCCTGTCGGCTGACCATGACGTGCGAGAGCCAGGGCGACAGACGATGGCCGGCGTAGTTGCGCTGTGCTCGCAGTTCCGTCGCCGTGCCGAGCGCGTCCGATATGCGCTTGGCCGTCCGCTCGTCGTTGCTGCTGAACGCGATTCTGACGTGGCAGTTGTCGAGGATGGCGTTGTTCTCGCCATAGGCCTTGGAGATCTGGTTGAGGCTCTGCGCAATCAGGTAGGCGCGGATGCCGTAGCCGGCCATGAAGGCGAGTGCGGTCTCGAAGAAGTCGAGGCGTCCGAGCGCGGGGAACTCGTCGAGCATCATCAGGAGCTGATGCTTGCGGCGCTTCCCGGGATCGCCTTCCAGCCGCTCGGTGAGCCTGCGGCCGATCTGGTTTAGCACCAGCCGCACCAGCGGCTTGGTCCGAGAGATATCCGACGGTGGAATGACGAGGTAGAGCGAGACCGGCCGTGTCGCGTCGACCAGATCGACGATCCGCCAGTCGCAGGCCGCCGTGGTCGCTGCCACCGTCGGGTCGCGGTAGAGGCCGAGGAACGACATGGCCGTGGACAGCACGCCGGAGCGTTCGTTCTCCGATTTGTTCAGCACCTCGCGCGCCGCCGATGCGACCACGGGATGGACCCGGGGATGGTCGGGCGTGCCGAGATGATTGGTCGCCATCATCCTGCGCAGCGTGTGGGCGAAAGACCGCTGCGGATCGGAGAGGAAGGTGGCGACGCGGGCGAGCGTCTTCTCTTCCTCCGCATGGAGAACATGCAGGATGGCGCCGACCAGCAGCGAATGGCTGGTCTTCTCCCAGTGACTGCGGCGCTCGAGCGCCCCCTCGGGATCGACGAGGATGTCGGCGATGTTCTGGACGTCGCGAACCTCGTCCGGTCCCTTCCGCACCTCCAGGAGCGGGTTGTAGCGGGCCGAACGCGGATCGGTCGGATTGAACAGCAGGCAGTGCGAGAACTTCGACCGCCAGCCGGCGGTCAGCTGCCAGTTCTCGCCCTTGATATCGTGAACGACCGCCGATCCGGTCCATGACAGAAGCGTCGGAATGACAAGGCCAACACCCTTGCCCGAGCGGGTCGGCGCGAAAGCCATGACGTGCTCGGGTCCGTCGTGGCGCAGATATCGACCACCGAGTCGGCCGAGGAAGACGCCGGCGGCCCGGAAGAGGCCGGCGCCTTCAATCTCGCGCTTGTTCGCCCAGCGGGAAGAGCCATAGGTGGTGACGAGCCGGTTCTGGCGTGCCCGCCACAGCGAGCCGACCACGGCCGCGGCGCACCCCATGAAGCCGCTGGCGCCTGCCAACATTCCCGCCCGGTCGAAGATGTGCGGGGCGTAGGCGTCGTAGGCGTACCACCATTCGAACAGTTTCCAGGGTTGATAGACTGGCGTGTCGAGCAGCACGACCCAGGGCGCGCCCAATTGCGCCTGGTAGCCTAGCTCGGCGGCGGCCCACTGCGTCGCCGCCCAGACGCCCGCGATCACGGTCGCGAAGACAATCAGAATCTGGCCGATAAGGAGCTTGGTCGGGGTCATTGCCTTGTTCCGGAGATGCGTCGCGCTGATGCGACCGCAGCATCGGAACAAGGTCAGGCAGAACGCCGGAATCGGAAATCGCGTTTATCTACGATCACTTGCGCTCATGTCGGAGGAAGGGAGGAATTGGTGGAGCGACACG
>DATIXH010000327.1:0-10483 GCA_035518775.1 Candidatus Acidiferrum sp. | reverse complement strand
GTCTATCACGCCTCGACCATCCTCTTTCCGACGATCGAGAAGATGGAGCAGGCGCAGAAGGAGCGCCTCAGCGGCGTCTCCTACGGCCGCTGGGGCACGCCCACGACCTTCGCGTTCGAGGAAGCGGTGGCGGCGATCGAGGGCGAAGGCCGGGCGCTCGCCCTGCCCTCCGGCCTGGCCGCGATCGGGGCCACGCTGCTCTCGCTGCTGAAGGCAGGCGACCACCTGCTGATGGTCGACAGCGTCTACGGCCCGGCGCGCTCGCTCTGCGACAAGACGCTGGCCCGCTTCGGCATCGACGTCACCTACTACGACCCGCTGGTCGGGACCGGCATCGCCGGTCTCATGCGGCCCAACACCCGGCTCGTCTACCTGGAATCGCCGGGCTCGCTGACCTTCGAGGTGCAGGACGTGCCGGCGATCGTCGCGGCCGCGCACGCCGGGGGCGCGCTCGCCATCATGGACAACACCTGGGCGACGCCGCTGCTCTTCCGCGCGCTCGGCCGGGGCGTCGACATCGTCATCTACGCCGCCACGAAATATTTCGTAGGCCATTCCGACGCCATGCTCGGTGCGATCGTGGTGCGCGACCTCGATCTCTATCGCATGCTCAAGGTGGCAGCCCACGGCATGGGCTACTGCGCCGCGCCCGACGACTGCTACCTGGGACTGCGCGGACTGCGCACGCTGGGCGTGCGCCTGCAGCGGCATGGCGAGAACGGGCTGGCCCTGGCGCGCTGGCTGCAGGGCCGGCCGGAGGTGGCGCGGGTGCTGCATCCGGGCCTGCCGGAGCATCCCGGCCATCCCCTGTGGCGGCGCGATTTCACCGGCGCGTCCGGCCTCTTCAGCGTCGTGCTGAAGCCGTGCGCGCCGGCCGCCGTGGCGGCCCTGGTCGAGGGGATGCGCCTGTTCGGCATGGGCGCCAGCTGGGGCGGCTATGAGAGCCTGCTGCTGCCGGTCAAGCCGGAGACCACGCGGACGGCCACGGCCTGGTCGCCGGGCGGACCGACGCTGCGGATCCATGCCGGCCTCGAGGCGGTCGAAGACCTCGTCGCGGACCTGGAAGACGGCTTCCGGCGGCTGGCGGCGGCCTAGCGTCCCGGCTGCGGCATTCTTCGCACTCGACAAGCCCAAGCGGCTGCGCCAGAAGGCGTGGCTTTCACGCCTCGTCGGCCGAAGCCTGAGAGCGGCTTCCAATCCCTGGCAGCATCAGGCGGCTCGCTATGGCGACCACACGGCAGACCCCGACCGTTTCCGTTCACGCGCGCCGCCTCCTGCCCAATCACTGGGATGCGGTCGCGTTCGTCCTGATCGTCGCGCTGCTCGCGCTCGCCGGCCATGCGGCCGAGCAGATGAACGTGCCGCTGAGCATCGCGACGCCCGTGCCGATCTCGCTCGATCCCCAGCGGCTGCCCGATTACGCCCTGCGGACCACGCTCCGCATGCTCCTCGCGCTGCTCGCCTCGCTCCTCTTCACCTTCACCTACGCCACGCTGGCGGCGAAGGTCCGGCGGGCGGAGGTGCTGCTGGTGCCGATCCTCGACATCCTCCAATCGGTCCCGATCCTGGGATTCATTTCCGTCACCGTCGTCGCCTTCATGGCGCTTTTCCCCGGCCGCCTCCTGGGCGCCGAGCTGGCCGCCGTCTTCGCCATCTTCACGAGCCAGGCCTGGAACATGGCGTTCAGCTTCTACCAGGGGTTGCGGACCCTGCCGAAGGACCTGGACGAGGCCAGCCGCAGCCTGCGGCTGTCGGCCTGGCTGCGGTTCTGGCGGGTCGAGGTGCCGTTCGCCATGCCCGGCCTCGTGTGGAACATGATGATGTCGATGTCCGGCGGCTGGTTCTTCGTCGTGGCGGCGGAGGCGATCAGCGTCGGCAACACCACGATCCAGCTGCCGGGCGTCGGCTCCTACATCGCGCTCGCCATCGAGAAGCAGGATCTGGCGGCCATCGGCTGGGCCGTGCTGACGATGCTCGGCGTCATCCTGCTCTACGACCAGCTGCTGTTCCGGCCGCTGGTCGCCTGGTCCGAGCGATTCCGCTTCGAGCAGACGCTCGGCGAGCCCGGACCATCGTCCTGGCTCCTCATCGTGCTGCGGCGCGCCCGCCTCATCCAGGCGCTGGGAGAGGCGCCCCGCCGCCTCGCCCGGCTGACCGGCGCCTACACGACGACGCGCCCGCTCGCGCCCCCCGCCGACGACCGCGGCCGGCCGCGCGGGCGGATCGGCGATGCAGTCTGGTACGCGGTGGTCGCGGCTGGCATCGCCACCATCGCCTGGCGCGTGGGCCGTTTCCTGGCCGACGGACTCGCGCCCGGCGATCTCCGGGACGCCGGCCTTGCAAGCCTGGCCACCTTCGCCCGCGTCGCCGTCCTGATCGCGCTGGCGAGCGCCGTCTGGGTGCCGGTCGGCGTCTGGCTCGGGCTGCGGCCGCGGACGGCACGGGTGGCGCAGCCGATCGCGCAGTTCCTGGCGGCCTTCCCGGCCAACCTGCTGTTCCCCGTGGCGGTCTTCGCCATCCATCGCTTCGCCCTCGACCCCGACATCTGGCTCAGCCCGCTGATGGTGCTGGGGACGCAGTGGTACATCCTGTTCAACGTGATTGCGGGCGCGTCGGTCTTTCCCAGCGACCTGCGCTACGCCGCGGCCAACCTCGGCGTGCGCGGCTGGCAGTGGTGGCGGCGGGCGATCCTGCCAGGGATCTTTCCCTACTATCTCACGGGCGCGATCACCGCCGCCGGCGGCTCCTGGAACGCCAGCGTCGTCGCCGAATATGTGAGCTGGGGCGACAGCAAGTACGCCGCCTACGGCATCGGCGCCTACATAGCCAAGGCGACGGAAGCCGGGGACTATCGCCGCATCGTCCTGGGCATCGCCGTCATGTCCGTCTTCGTCATTCTCTGCAACCGCCTGCTGTGGCGCCCGCTCTATCTGTTCGCCGAGCGCCGGCTGACCCTCGACTGAAGAGGTACGATCCATGGCCATCGTCGAAACCATGCCGCTGCTGGTCGTCCGCGGCATCCGCCAATCCTTCCGCAACCCGGGCGGCGGCGAGCTCAGCGTGCTCGAGGACGTCAGTCTGTTCCTGCGCGAGGGCGAGATCGTCGGTCTGCTCGGGCGCTCCGGCTCCGGCAAGTCGACGCTGCTGCGGCTCATCGCCGGCCTCAACCGGCCGACCGGCGGCGAGATCGCCTACCACGGCGCGCCCCTGCGCGGCCCCGCCAAGGGCATCGCCATGGTGTTCCAGAGCTTCGCGCTCTTTCCCTGGCTCAGCGTGCTGGAGAACGTCGAGCTGGGGCTGGAGGCGCTCGGCACGCCCGAGCGCGAGATGCGCCAGCGCGCCCTCGCCGCCATCGACCTGATCGGCCTCGACGGCTACGAATCCGCCTACCCCAAGGAGCTGTCCGGCGGCATGCGCCAGCGCGTCGGCTTCGCGCGCGCTCTTGTCGTGCATCCGGACATCCTGCTGATGGACGAGCCCTTCTCCGCGCTCGACATTCTCACGGCCGAGACCCTGCGCGGCGACTTCCTCGACCTCTGGTGCGAGGGCCAGATGCCGATCAAATCGGTGCTGCTGGTGACGCACAACATCGAGGAGGCCGTGCTCATGTGCGACCGCGTGCTGGTGTTCGCCTCCCACCCCGGCCGGGTCGCGCAGGAGATCAGGATCGACCTGCCGCAGCCGCGCAACCGCGCCGATATCGCGTTCCGGCGGATCGTCGACTCAATCTACGTGGCGATGACCGGGACAGCGGGCGAGGCGGGGCGCCGCAGGCCCCAGGAGCGCTTCCCCGGCACGGGCATCGCGACCGTCCTGCCGCGCATCTCCATCAACGTGCTCGCGGGGCTCCTGGAAGCCGTCGCAGAGCCGCCCTATAGCGGGCGCGCCGACCTGCCGGTGATCGCCTCCGCCCTCAACATGGAGATCGACGATCTCTTCCCGGCCGCGGAGACCCTGCAGATGATGCGCTTCGCCGAGGTGGCCGAAGGCGACATCCGCCTCACGCGGGCCGGCCTCGATTTCGTTCAGAAAGAGGTCGAGGACCGCAAGCGCCTGTTCGCGCAGCACCTGCTGACCTACGTGCCGCTGGCCGCGCACATCCGGCGCATCCTCGACGAGCGGCCCAGCCATCGCGCGCCCATCAGCCGCTTCCGCGACGAGCTGGAGGACCATATGCGCGAAGACCTGGCCGAGCGTACCCTGCGCGCGGTGATCAGCTGGGCCCGCTACGCGGAGCTGTTCTCCTACAGCGACCAGGAGGAGATGTTCAGCCTGGAGAATCCGAGCTGAACGCGAGGGCCCCAAAAGGCGACGGCCGCCGGTGGTGCCGGCGGCCGTCTGTCGGTTGCGTCCTGCGTGCGCGGCGTTACATCGAGATGCGCAGGTTGGAGAGGCTGGCCGCGATCTGCTTGAACACCGCGTCCAGATCCGACGGGCTCGGCGCGTCGAAGAAGTAGGTGCCATTCGCGTCGTCCGGGCTGGCGAGGTCCTTCAGGAAGGTCAGCGCGTGCGTGTTACCGGCGAGGTCGAAGCCGATTATGTAGAGCCGGATGCCCTCCGCCTTGACGTGGTCCGCCAGCTGGCGCGCCCGGTTGTCGAGGTTGTTCTGAACGACCTTGGTGATCTCGGGGCTCGAGAGCTCGGGATGCGCGGGATCATTGATCGTGATCGTCCCGTGGTCCACATCGTCGTTGAGGCCCGCCCCCTCCTGGAAGCCGAAGCGGCCCTTGTAGGCGTCGCCGGCGCCGCCGACCTGCTCACCGTCGGTGAGCAGCACGATGGCGCGGATGCGCTTGAACGGCACGGTGACCACGGCCTCGTTGAAGGGAACGCCCGGCATCAGCATCTCGTAGGCCCAGTAGAGGCCCTGCTCGATGTTGGTGTTGCCCTGCGGGTCCGACGTCGTGATGGCGGTCAGCTTGTTGCGGATCGTCGCCTTCACGTTCGTCAGCGGAACGACGCCCTTGGCGAGGCAGTTCGTGCAGTCCGCGCTGCCGGGATTGTTGTAGTAGGTCGCGACCGAGCCGGGCTCCAGATAGGACTTCGTCGGGTCGGCGAACTTCATGAAGCCCGAGTATTTCTTGGTCGTGCCGCCGGACGTGTAGCTGCTGCCCGTCGCCGCCTTGGGATTGGGCACGCCGAGCGGACGGCTACTATTCGTCGTCGAATAGGGCGAAGGCGTCGTCTTGATGCTGCCATCGGCGTTGTCATAGTTGCTCGTGCCGATGTCCAGGAAATAGGCGTTGTTGCAGTTCTTTGTCTTCCAGGTCGTGGAGTTGACCCAGCGCGTGCCGGAGGGACCATCGGCCGTCGCCCAGTTGCCGGACTGCGGCTCCGAGTCGTCCTTGGCCATCGGCTCCCAGCCCATCCACTCCCGCTGGCCCGCGCCGGTCCCCATGGTCACCTGGCCACGCACCGTGTCGGCGTCGTTGTCGTTGTAGGCGTCGCCGAGATAGCGCGCATAGACGCAGCCGCTCCAGCCGCCCGGAAGGTTGTTCGGGTTGATCAGCAGCGGGACTTCCGAATTGTTTGCGTAGTAGAGCGTGGTCTGCGTATCACCCGTCACCGGGTTCTTAAACGACGGAACGGTCGTCGTCGTGACGGTCGTGAAGGTCTGTCCCTGAGTCGTCACGTTGGTCTTCGCGTTCCAGGGCACGAAGCCCATGTTCAGCAGATTGTAGGTCGTGCCGTCGACGGTGAGTGTCGGCGCCACGGAGTTGGTGCCGAACACGTCGTCGACGAACGTGACCGCGGCGTCGCGGGCGGACGTGATCTTCGTGCCCGGGCTGGCCATCGATCCGGACCAGTCCATGGAGATCACCACGTCGAGCGCATTGATCGAACGCGTGACCTGGGAGGTCGCGTCGACGGTCACCGTATCGAACCCGAGCACACGCATGAAGGTCGTCGGGATCGTCGCCGTCGCCTTCAGCGTGAGGTTCTCCTTGCCCGACACGCCGCCGTTGACCGGCGAGCTCAGGGTCACCCTCGCATTCATGAAGGACGCCGTGTAGGGCGAGTCGTAGATCGGCGTGCCCGTGGAGGGGAAGTTCGCCGCGAAGTACTTCTTGATGTCGGCGTCGCGCTGCGTCGAGAAGTAGACCTTGCCGCCCGCCAGGGCGGCCGCGTCGAGCGCCTGCGAGAGGCGCGCCTTCACGAGATAGCCGCGCGCCGTGTCGGTGGCGAGCCCGAGCGCTCCGACCAGCGGAATGATCGCTGCGCCCACGATGACCGCGACGTTGCCGCGCTGGTCGCGGCGGAACAGCCCGAGCTTCTTCGCCAGCCGATTGATGATCCGAGTCTTGCTCATTCTCGTCCTGCCTTTGTCCGCCGCGTTGCGGACTCTCCGATGTGCCTAACCCAGGCCAAGCGCACTGTGCCGCGCCTCAGCAGCCGGGATCGTTTGTGAGAAGCGCGCCGCGTGGCCGCATGAAGCTCGTGTGCCGGAATACCGTCGGCTTGAAGATCCCCTGGAAGAGGAACGGCTTGTAGTCGTAGTAGACCTCGGCGACGATGATGTTTTCGCCGACATCGACCGGTATCGTGCTCGGCATGGTCGCGTTCCCGCCTTTGGTGCCCACCGTGCTCGCCGCCGCCGTGTACGATCCGGCGCCCTTGCACTGCCACTGCACTGTCGCCGGATTGGTGTCGGGCTTGTAGATCGACGAGATGATCACGCGTCCATGGCCGGACAGGTCGAAGGGCTCCGTCTGCTCGTCGGCCGCGGCATAAGTGTCGCTGAGCACGCTCGTGGTGACGTTCTCTGCCTGCGAAATCAGGTCGGCCACTGAAGAGGAGGTGCGGTCGAGCTTCTGGTTCAGCAGAATGTATCGGCTGGCCTCAAAGCAGCCCATCAGGATCACGATGAGAATCGAGATCACCAGGCCGAACTCGATCGCGATGGCGCCGCGATCCTCCCCGAGGAAGCTCCGGATCTTCGAAATCAACGTCATTGTTCCGGTCTCCTCGCCTAGCTCGAGCTCGACGTAGCATCCCACGGCTCATTCCGCAGGACGATCGACGCTTTCAAATGCACTTTTCCGTTGTTGCCGAAGATCGGCGCCATGAACGGCGTGATCACGTGCCAGTCATACTGCACCGTGTACTGCACGATCTGCGCAGCGGCGCCCACGCCGGCCGTGCCCTGGTCGCCGTCCCAGACGCCGTTGCCGTTGATATCCTGGCTGGCCGTGAACTGGTCGATCCCAGCCTCGTAGGTGCCGTTGCCGTTCTTGTCGGTGAAGGGCTCTGGCTGATTGACATCGCCGAAGCTCGGATAGATCAGGAAGCTGATCGTCGCCTCGTCCTGGGGGACGAACCCAAACGTGTCCTTGTCGATGATCGCCAGGATCTGGGTCTGCCGCGCGGCCGGGTCGGAGACCGAGCCGGTCATGCCGAAGCGCGCGGCCTCGCGCAGCGCGCCCTCCATCGAGGCCTGCGTGAACATCAGGATCGACATCTCGAACATGCCGACGAGGATGATGCAGAGCGGCGGCAGCACCAACGCGAACTCCAGCGCCGCGGCGCCGTCGTTGCTGCGCGCGAATCGCCGCAGCTGCCGGCCCAACCAACCGTCACGAATGCGCATGAGCTTCACCCTCCGTTGTCCTACCGGGCATGAGTCTCCGCCAGTCGCAGGACGGAATACCCAGGCCTAAATTTCATAACCGATCTAAATAAAACGACAATAAAATAACTTACAAGTAATTTGTTTGGTTAAATAAATGCTTTAGTTCTACTTTGCGCGGACTTTCACCGCGCCCCGACGACGATCGATCCCGACAGCCTCTCGATTCGCGCGCTCACGCCCCGCGCCGCTCTGTCGAGGAGCGTCTCATTAGCCGCGCAGCGTACGCCCTGCAGACTTAACGCTTCCTTAAACCCTAAAGTAAATGCCGCAGATTCCTTGCAATTCTTCCGCTCCCACCCGCGGTGCGGCAGCGCCGGGCCCGCGCAATGCGACCCTGCGCCGGCCCGCGCCCGATTAAGCATGCATTAATCGTTACCGAGTACTTTAGTGCCGTTGCTAAGGAAGTCTTGAAGCGGCACAGGTGAAGCGGTTCCAATTCATGAGAACTTTGCGGAAAATGCCGAGGATGCCGGAGTTTGCAGGACGCGCCGATCGCGCGCTGCGATCCGTCAACTATATTGCTACACCGGCCGTTAAGGCCTCCCGTGCTTTCATCCTCGTGGGATGCGAGATACGAGGAGTGCCTAGCGATGACCACACTCATTCGCAGGTTCATCAGGGACGAGAGGGGCGCGACGGCCGTGGAATACGGCTTGCTCGCGGCGTTGGTGTCGGTAGCGGCTGGCAGTGTCGTCGCGATACTCGGCGACATCGTGCAGCTGGTCTATCAGTACATCTTGTCCGGCGTCACGACCGCTTCGGCTTCCTGAGGACCGCCACCGCGGAGTCCGCTACAGCGCTGCAGGTTCGGGCCACTGGCCGCGGCCGTGGCAGGTACGATCATGTTCGCGAATCTGCTCGTTAGCCAGGCCGTCCTCGGCGCGTTCGTCGGGCTGCTGATCGCGGTCGCGATCATCGACGTCCGCCATCTGACGATCTCCAACCGCTACTGCGCGGCGATCGCCCTGCTCTATCCGATCTATGTCGTGACCGCTCCCTATGGAGTCGAATGGACCGACGGCCTCACCGTCGGCGGCGTCTCCCTGGTGATCGGCTTCCTGCTGTTCGCGATGCGACTGGCCGGCGGCGGCGACGTGAAGTTCTTCGCCGTGGTCTCGCTGTGGTCCGGCAGCCATCTGCTGGCCGAGTATGCCTTCAGCACGGCCCTGGCCGGCGGCGTCTTTGCGCTCTTCATGATGATCCATCGGCGGATCGTCTCTTCGCGCACCGCGCCCGCGAGCGGCGGCTTCGTGGCCCGCGCCGTGGCGTCGGCCAACATCTTCTTGGGCGGCCTGTTTATGGGACGCCCCAGCGCCGTGGCGACCGGCGCGATTCCGGGCTCGCCCGGTGCCGGGGGCACCGCCAATACGAGTACCGAAACCCATCCGGAGGGCTCCCAGCCCGTCGGGGACCTTCCATACGGCGCAGCGATCTCCTTCGGCGGGATCGTGGTAGCCGCGATGTTGCTCATGAGAGGTTGAAACCATGAACGTCAAGAGCGTGATCCTGATCGTTGCCGCCCTGCTCTTCGCAGGCGGTACCGCCTTCGTCGCCAGCAAGATGATGGGGCACAAGCCGGCCCCTCAGCAGGCTCAGGTGCAGGAGGCCCCGGCGAAGAAAGTGCTGGTGGCCAAGGGCAACCTGCCGGCCGGTACCTTCATCAAGGAGGAGGACGTGTCCTGGCAGAAGTGGCCGGTCGACGGCGTCAACGACGCCTACCTCCTCGAGGGACAGGCCGACATCAGCACCATCGTCGGCGCCGTCGTCCGCAAGGGCATCGTGGCGGGCTCGCCGATCACCGAGGCGCAGATCGCGCGTCCGGGCGACCGCGGCTTCCTCGCCGCCGTGCTGACGCCGGGCATGCGCGCGATCTCGATCGACGTGAACGAGCCCTCGAGCGTCGCCGGCCTGGTCTTCCCGGGCGACCGCGTCGACGTGCTGCTCAACATGCAGTTCACGCTCGAGCCTGTCGGCGGGCAGCAGTCGAGCTACCGGCCGCAGACCTCGGAGACGGTGCTCGAGAACGTCCGGCTGCTGGCGACCGACCGCAACCTCAACGACATCGAGGGCGAGCCCAAGAAGCTCAACACCGTGACGATCGAGGTGACGCCGAAGCAGGCCGAGATGATCAAGGTCGCGGCGCAGATGGGCCAGCTCGCCCTCAGCCTGCGCGGCCTCGGCATGCCCGACGGCAAGGGCTCCGGCCCGACGGTCGCGAGCGCGCAGACGGCCGCTTCCACCTTCTTTGCGCAGCAGGCCGACACGACGGGGCCCGAGAGCGCCCAGCCGAAGGACAAGTCGAACTCGAACGTCGCCGGCGATGATCCGGCGCCGGAGCGTGGCGAGACCTACACCTTCGACGCCGAGGTCAGCCGTCCGATGCAGGAGCTGATGCACGGCAAGGGCATTCAGATCGTGCGCGGGAATGCCCAGCCGGCCGCTCCGGCCATCGAGACCGTAACAGCCCAGTGATTGAGTCCATAGGGGGATTGTGACAATGAATATTCTTCGTACAGGTGCGGCATCGGTGGCAGCGCTGCTGATGCTGTCCGCCGCGCCGGGGCCGCTGATGTCGGTCGCCGCGGCCCAGCAGGTGACCAAGGTCGCCTCCGGCCACTCGCTGGCGATCCAGGTGAATCAGGGGCAGCTCGTCCGCATCGACAAGCCCGTCGAATCGGTGTTCGTCGCCAACACGGACATCGCCGACGTCGCGATCAAGTCGCCGCAGCTGATCTACGTCTACGCCAAGCGGCCGGGCACGACGACGCTCTACGCCGTCGGCGCCAACGATGAGATCCTGGCCAGCATCTCGCTCAACGTGACGCACAACCTCTCGCGTCTCGATCAGGCGAT
>DATIXH010000326.1:0-23948 GCA_035518775.1 Candidatus Acidiferrum sp. | reverse complement strand
GCGGCAGATGCAGGGCGGCGCCGGCAAGGCGATGGGCTTTGGCAAGTCGCGCGCCAAGATGCTGACCGAGGCGCATGGCCGTGTCACCTTCGAGGACGTCGCGGGCGTGGATGAGGCCAAGGAGGAGCTGCAGGAAATCGTTGATTTCCTGAAGGACCCCGGCAAGTTCCAGCGCCTGGGCGGCAAGATCCCCAAGGGCGCTTTGCTGGTCGGCCCTCCCGGCACCGGTAAGACGCTGCTGGCGCGCGCGATCGCGGGCGAGGCGGGCGTGCCCTTCTTCTCGATCTCCGGCTCCGACTTCGTCGAAATGTTCGTCGGCGTGGGCGCCAGCCGCGTGCGTGACATGTTCGAGCAGGCGAAGAAAAACGCGCCCTGCATCATCTTCATCGACGAAATCGACGCCGTCGGCCGTCACCGCGGCGCAGGCCTGGGCGGCGGCAACGACGAGCGCGAGCAGACCCTGAACCAGCTGCTGGTGGAGATGGACGGTTTCGAGGCGAACGAAGGCATCATTCTGATCGCCGCCACCAACCGGCCGGACGTGCTCGATCCCGCGCTGCTGCGCCCCGGCCGCTTCGACCGCCAGGTCGTGGTGCCGAATCCGGACATCAACGGCCGCGAGCAGATCCTGAAGGTGCACATGCGCAAGGTGCCGCTGGCGCCGGACGTCGATGCCCGCGTCATCGCGCGCGGCACGCCCGGCTTCTCCGGCGCCGACCTCGCCAACCTCGTGAACGAGGCCGCGCTCCTCGCCGCCCGCGCCGGCCGCCGCGTCGTCACCATGGTGGAGTTCGAATCCGCCAAGGACAAGGTGATGATGGGCACGGAGCGCCGCTCCATGGTGATGAGCGAGGAGGAAAAGAAGCTCACCGCCTATCACGAGGCCGGCCATGCCCTCGTCGGCCTCAACGTGCCCAAGCACGATCCGCTGCACAAGGTGACGATCATCCCGCGCGGCCGCGCGCTCGGCGTGACGATGTCGCTGCCGGAGCGCGACCGCTACGGCATGGCCAAGATCGAGCTCGAGTCGAAGATCGCCGTCATGTTCGGCGGTCGCATCGCCGAGGAGCTGATCTTCGGGCCCGAGAATGTGACCACCGGCGCCTCCAGCGACATCCAGCAGGCCACCTCGATGGCCCGCCGCATGGTGACGGAGTGGGGCATGTCCGAGAAGCTCGGTCCCATCAAGTACAGCGACAACGAGGAAGAGGTGTTCCTCGGCCACTCCGTGACGCAGCGCAAGAACGTCTCCGATGCCACGGCCAAGCTGATCGACGATGAAATCCGCCGCCTGATCGACGAGGGCGAGAGCTCGGCCCGCCGCATCCTCACCGAGAAGCTGCAGGACCTGCACACGATCGCCAACGCGCTGCTCGAATACGAGACGCTCTCCGGCGAGGAGGTGAAGGCGCTGCTGCGCGGCGATGCCATCCGCGTCGGCGGCGGTGAAGCGCCCCCGCCGCGGTCGCGTTCGTCGGTGCCGACGAGCGGCACGCCCGCGCGGGAGGACAAGGGCCGCCCGCCCGGCGGCCTGGAGCCGGAGCCGCAGCCGGGCGCCTGAACCACCGTTTCGCGACGACCCAACGCGGGGCGGACCTCACGGTCCGCCCCGTCGGCTTTTCGGAGCACGACCGATGGATGGCCGATGATCCGCGGCGCCATCTGTGTTTATGTATGTCGTCCGTGATGTCCCCATTCCCTGCGCGTGTATGGCGGCCGTATCCGACTTCTATCTGAATCCCACCGGCCTCATGACCGGCACCGCCGCCGCCACCGCCTGCGCCGAAGGACTGGCCGCGCGCCTCGTCGGCGGACCCGTCGCCTTCAGCGGCGCCGAGGTGATCCGGCGCAGTGAGGCGACGCGCGTAGTCGCCGCGAGCACCTTGCCGGCGCTGCGCTCCTGCCGCGAACGCGGCGATGCCAGCCTGTCGGCGGCCATCGAGGAGCGCCTGCGCGCGATCACCGCGCCACGCCCGCCCTTCGCCGGCCTGCCGCTCGACCGACCGCGGCTGATGGGCGTGGTCAACGTCACACCCGACAGCTTCTCCGAGGGCGGACGCTATGCCTCGGCCGCCGCGGCCATCGCCCACGGCCGCGCCCTCATGGCAGCCGGCGCCGACATCCTCGACATCGGCGGCGAGTCGACGCGCCCCGGCGCGGCGCCGGTCGCGGTCGCCGAGGAGATCGACCGGGTCGTTCCCGTCGTCGAGGCGCTCGCCACGGCCGGCGCTCTCGTCTCGATCGACACGCGCCGCGCCGCGGTCATGCGGGCGGCGCTCGCCGCCGGTGCCCGTATCGTCAACGATGTGACGGCGCTCGCCGGCGATCCCGAGAGCCCGGCGGTCGTGGCCGAAAGCGGCGCCGCCGTCGTGCTCATGCACATGCAGGGCGAGCCGCGCACGATGCAGCAGGACCCGGTCTACGGCGACGCGCCGCTCGACATCTACGACTTCTTTGCCGCGCGCCTCGCCGCCTGCGCCGCCGCCGGCATCGACGCTTCCCGCATCGCGCTCGATCCCGGCATCGGCTTCGGCAAGCGCGATCCCCACAACCTCGCCGTCCTGGCCGATCTCGCGCTCTATCACGGCCTCGGCTGCGCGCTGCTCCTGGGCGTCTCGCGCAAGAGCTTCATCGGCCGCCTGAGCCGCGGCGAGGATGCGGACCACCGCCTCGCCGGCTCGCTCGCCGCCGCCCTCGCCGGCCTCGAGCGCGGCGTTCAGATCATCCGCGTGCACGACGTCGCCGAAACGGCGCAGGCCGTGGCGATCTGGCGGGCGATCGCGACCGCATAGGAATCTATAGGTCCATCGATCGGACGTTGGCCGACTCCGGATCGGCCTGTAGGGTGGCAGTACGAGTTCGCTGACGGGGGCGTTTGTTGGAAGAGCAGCCGGGCTATGTCCTGCCCAACGAGCCCTCGACCGAGCCGATCCGCCGGCTGCTGGCGTACTGGCGCAGCAAATGCGTCGCGGGCCGGCTCCCCTCCCGCCGCGACATCGATCCGGTAGCGCTGGGCTACATTCTGGCCAACCTCTTCATCCTGGACGTCCATGCCAACGCGGAGTTGCATCGGCGCTTCCGCTTCCGCCTGTTCGGCACCGAGCTGGCCCGCGTGCATGGGCGCGATCTCACGGGCCGGACGCTGCACGAGTCGATCGAGCCGGCTGCGGCCGACGGCGCCGTCCGCCACGCCATGGGCGTCGTCGAGGGCCGCGCGCCGCGCTTTGTCGCCGGCAAGATGCTCTATCTCAAGCACAAGGAGTGGCTGAACTTCGAGAATTGCATGCTGCCGCTGCAGGGCGACCGCGGCGAGATCAACATGATCCTGGGGGCGACGATCCATCTGTTCCCGTCGAAGGACCTGGACATCAAATAGGGGCAAAGTACTGCCGGCCGGCATTCGGCGCAGCGCTTCGGCCCGCTTGTCAAGGGCCGTCGCCATGGGCATCCTGAGGCCCCAATCCCATCGCGCTCTGGATGATGATGCAATGAGCGACAGTCCGCTGCGTCGCGGCAGACAAGAGGTCGAGGCCCGCGCGACCAAGGAGGCGCTGCAGGAGCGCGAGGCGCGGCTGCGTTCCATCCTCGAGACCGCGCCCGACGCCATCATCGTCATCGACGAGCGCGGCATCATGGAGTCCTACAGCCCGGCGGCGGAGCGGCTGTTCGGCTATGCCGCCGACGAGGCCCTCGGCCAGAACGTCAGCATTCTCATGCCGTCGCCCTACCGCGAGCGGCACGACTCCTATATCGACCACTACCTCCGGACCGGCGAGCGGCGCATCATCGGCATCGGCCGCGTCGTGGTCGGCCGCCGCAAGGACGGCAGCACCTTTCCCATGGAGCTGGCGGTCGGCGAGGCGACGGTGAACGGGCGCCGGGTCTTCACCGGCTTCATCCGCGACCTCACGGAGCGGCAGCTGGTCGAGAACCGCATGCAGGAGTTGCAGTCGGAGCTCCTGCACGTCTCGCGCCTCAGCGACGTCGGCCAGATGGCGTCGGCCCTGGCCCACGAGCTCAACCAGCCGCTGGCGGCGATCGTCAACTACGTGCAGGCGATGCGGCGCATGCTGCACGCCTCCAACGCGGTGCTCCCCCCGCGCATCGTGGAGACGATGGACAAGACGGTCGCCCAGGCGGCCCGCGCCGGCGAGATCATCCAGCACCTGCGCAGCTTCATCCGCAAGGGCGAGAGCGAGCGCCACAGCGAGGACCTGAACAAGGTGGTCGAGGAGGCCACCGCCCTGGGCCTGGTCGGCGCCAAGGAGGGCGGCATCAGCGTGCGCATGCAGCTCAGCGCGGACTCGATGCCGGTCCTCATCGACAAAGTCCAGATCCAGCAGGTCGTGTTCAACCTGATCCGCAACAGCGTGGAGGCGCTGCCGGCCTCGACCGTCCGCATCCTGTCGGTGTCGACGGCCCGCGGCGAGGATGGCCTGGCCCATGTCGCGGTCGGCGATACCGGCCCCGGCCTCGCGCAGACGGTGCTGGACCAGCTGTTCCAACCCTTCGTGACGACCAAGGAGAAGGGCATGGGCCTGGGACTGTCGATCTGCCGCTCGATCGTCGAGGCGCATGGCGGCCGGCTCTGGGCGGCCCCCAACGCGCCCACCGGCGTCACCTTCGAGTTCTCATTGCCGATGGCCGAGCATGGCGAACCCGACGAGTAGCGCCGAGGGCGCCATCTGCGTCGTCGACGACGACGACGCCGTGCGCGATTCGCTGGCGCTCCTGCTGGAGGCCGCCGGCCTGCGCGTCGAGGCCTTCGCCGCCGCCGCCGCTCTGCTGGCGCGCTGCCGGGACGAGCGTCCGGCCTGCGTGGTGACCGACGTGCGCATGCCCGAGATGGACGGGCTGGAGCTGCAGCGGCGACTGGCGGAGCTGCATCCTCAGTTGCCCGTGATCATCATCACCGGCCACGCCGACGTGCCGCTCGCCGTGCAGGCGATGAAAGCGGGCGCCGCGGACTTCATCGAGAAGCCGTTCTCCGACGAGGTCATTCTCGCCAGCATCGAGAGCGCGCTGAAGCGCCGTCAGAGCGGCGCGCCGGCCGGCGTGAGCGGCCCGTTCGCCGAGCGCCTCGGCCGGCTCACGCCGCGCGAGCGCGACGTCTTCCATCAGCTCATCGTCGGCCATCCGAACAAGGTCATCGCCTACAACCTGAACATCAGCGCGCGCACGGTCGAGATCCATCGGGCGCGCGTCATGGAGAAGATGCAGGTGCGCAGCTTGCCGGAGCTGGTCCGGCTCGCGATCGAGGCGGGCGTCGAGATCCCGCGCTGAGCCTCAGGCCCGGCCGCTTGCCCGCGGGGCGGGAGCGGGCGCGGGGGCGCCGTGCAGGGCGGCATCGATCGCGCTCATCAGCCGCTGGTCGTCGACCGGTTTCTCGAGGAAGGCGATGGCGCCTGCTTCGAGAGCGCGCGCCCTGGTCTGGGCGTCGCCGCGGCCGGTGATGACGATCACGGGCAGGCGGATGCGGCGGCTGGCGAGCGTCGTCATCACGTCGAAGCCGCCCATCGCCGGCAGATGCAGATCGAGGACGAGGCAGCTGTTGTCGACCGGACCGAGCCCAGCCAGGAACTCCGGCACGGAGCCGAAGTCGCGCACCACCAGCTGATAGGACTCCAGCAGCATCTTCAGGGAGTCACGGACCGCGTCGTCATCGTCGACGACATAGATCGTGGGCTGGGGCGCGTGAGGCACGTCCACACTCCCTGTCTGTCGCTCTTCGTGAAATGCAGTTGCCGGCAGCATGATGCTAAGGATACGGCCGGGGCGGGGGCTGGTGAATCCGGAGTTTCCCGTATGGCCAGGGGAAACTCGCCTGTACGCGGAAGTACTTACGTAACACTCCGAATTTCGCGGCGGCAGCGCCGGGCGCATATTGCGATCGTACAGCGCAAGGGACACTCGCTAGAAAGGATTGCAACCATGAGGTTCTCTCGGTCTTTGCAGTTGAAAGCCACGGTCAGCAGCGTCGTGCTCGCCGCTACTCTGGCCTTGGGGGCATCGCTGCTCGCGCTGACGCCGGCAGCTGCCGACGATTCGATGATGCAGGCCCATGCGCATATGCCGGGCGTTGCCGACATCGTCCGCAGCCCGACCGATCTGCCGCCCCCGCTCGCCGCCCGCCAGCCGGAGCATGTCCGCATCGACCTCGAGACCATGGAAGTGACGGGCCAGCTGAACGAAGGCACGACCTACCACTACTGGACCTTCAACGGCCAGGTCCCCGGCCCGTTCGTGCGCGTGCGCGTCGGCGACGAGGTCGAGGTGCACCTGAAGAACGCCGAAGACAGCGCGATGATGCACAACATCGACTTCCATGCCGTCACCGGCCCGGGCGGCGGCGCCAAGGCGACCGAAGTGGCGCCCGGCGAGACCAAGGGCTTCGTCTTCAAGGCCCTCAACCCCGGCCTCTACGTCTACCACTGCGCCACCCCGATGCATGCCCAGCACATCTCCAACGGCATGTACGGCCTGATCCTGGTCGAGCCCGAAGGCGGCCTGCCGAAGGTCGACCATGAGTTCTACGTCATGCAGGGCGAGATCTACACCGAGCAGCCCTTCGGCACGAAGGGCGAGGCGACCGAGAGCTACGACAAGCTGATGAACGAGCGGCCCGAATACTACGTCTTCAACGGCGCCGTCGGCGCGCTCTCCAGCCAGAAGCCGCTGAAGGCGAAGGTCGGCGAGACCATCCGCATCTATTTCGGCGTCGGCGGTCCGAACGCGACCTCGTCGTTCCATGTCATCGGCGAGATCTTCGATAAGGTCTACGACCTCGCCTCCCTGACCGGTCAGCCGCTGACCAATGTGCACACCGTGACCGTGCCGCCGGGCGGCGCCGCCGCCGTCGACATCACGCTGCAGGTGCCCGGCAAGTATCTGCTGGTCGACCACGCGCTGTCGCGCATCGAGCGCGGCCTGGTCGGCGTGCTCCAGGTCGAAGGCCCGGACAATCCCGACGTCTTCCGCAAGCTGCCCGACCAGACCGCGGCGATCAACTGAGGCTGGTGTCGAGGACGGGGCCGGAGCCGCGCAACACGGCGTCTCCGGCCCGCGCCTTTTCGTTCGAGAGAGGGAGGTCGCAATGACGAATGGCAACGACACGACACCGGCGATGTGGGGCGTCCAGCATGCCGTCGATCGCGCCGTGCGCGGCGTCTCCGCCGTGATCGCGGGTGCGGTCGATGCGCTCGAAGGCGAGCGCCGCCGTCGCGCGTTGGAGACGCAGCTCGAGGTGCTCGACGATTGCGGCATGGCGGACATCGGGATCGTGCGCGGCCAGATTCCTGCCATCGCCTCCGCCGGCCCTGATGCACCGCAGCTGTTGCGGCGGATGATGGCATCCGTCGGCGCGGCGCCGGAGGCGCTCCGCCAGGATGCCGGCCTGCGCCGGGCGATGGAGTGGAACTGCGTGGCCTGCGCGAACCGCGGCTACTGCCGCCGCTGGCTCAAGTCGCCGCGGCCTGCCGAGGCCTATCGCTCGTTCTGCCCCAATGCCGAGGGGCTGGATCGGATTCTGGCCGCGCAGGCGGCAAGCCGCTGAGCGCCGCTTGGAGGGGTTTTGCGGGCATGTCCGTTCAGGCCAGCGACTTTCCCGCGACATCCAAGCCGTCTCGCGGCTGGGCGCTCTTCGGCTACGGATTCCGTCCGTTCTTCCTGCTGGCGGCGCTCTATGCGCCGACGGCCGTCGCGGCGTGGCTGCTCGTCCTCATGGGCGCTCTTCCGGATCCGGCCTATCTGGGCGGCCCGCTCCTTCACAGCCATGAGATGGTCTTCGGCTTCGCCGTCGCGGGCGTGCTCGGCTTCCTCACGACTGCGCTGCCGAACTTCGCCGGTGCGACGCCCATAACGGGGCGCCCGCTCGCCGCCCTGGCGGCGGTCTGGCTGCTCGGCCGCATTGCCCTGTGGACGGCCGACTGGTTGCCATCGCTGCTGGTCGCCGCCGCCGACCTCGCGCTCGTGCCGCTGGCCCTCGTGCTCCTGCTGAACTCGCTGCCGCGCCATCCGAGCTGGCGCATGCTCGTCTTTCCGGCGCTCTTCGGGCTCTTCGAGCTGGCCAATGCGCTCGTCCATGCCGAGGCCCTCGGCTGGACGAGGGACACCGGCGCCGCCGGTGTGACCCTCGGCATCAACCTGATCGCGATCCTCGTCGCGATCATCGGCGGCCGTATCATTCCGAGCTTCACCGCCAATGCGCTGCGCGCCGCCGGCGCGCGGCGGCTGCCGCGCTCGTTCCGCGCGCTCGACGCGGCCGGCATCGGTGCGACCGCCGCCATGGCCCTGGCCATGCTGGCTGTCGGCAACGGTCCGATCGTCGGCGCGGTCGCGCTGCTGGCCGGTCTCGCCAACGCCGCGCGCCTGGCGTTCTGGCGCGGCGCGCAGACGATCCGCACGCCGATCCTGTTCGTCCTGCATGCGGGCTATGGCTGGCTCGCGGCGGCGCAGCTGCTGCGCGGGGCTGCCGAGTTCGGCTTCGTCCCCGGCAGCGCGGCCCTGCACGCCCTTACGGTCGGCTGCTTCGCCATGATGATGCTGGCGGTCATGTCGCGCGCCGCGCTCGGCCACACCGGCCGCGCCCTCCGCGCCCATCCGCTGACCGTCGCCGCCTATGTCCTCGTCAGCGTCGCCGCGTTGTCACGCATCGCGGCCGCCCTGCTGCCGGCTCTCCAGATGCCGCTGCTGACTGCCGCGGCGGCAAGCTGGATCGCGGCCTTCATGTTGTTCCTCACGGTCTACGCGCCGATCCTCCTCAGCCCGCGCGCCGACGGCAAGCCAGGCTGAGACATCGCTTGCGAGTCGTCTCAACTGGCCGCCAACAGACCCAGCAGATCAGAGAGTGCATGTGCCACGATCAGCGGCCATAGCCGCCCCGTTCGCGCGTACCAGTAGGCGAAGATGAACCCGAGTGGGATGACGCTGAGGACGCCGATCGGACCTTGGTATAGATGATACGACAGGCGGATCGCGATGCTGACGTTGATCGCCGTCCACATACTCCGGCGCTCCTTGAGCGCGGAGATGACGTAGCCGGCGACGAACAATTCTTCATAGATGGAATTGACGATCGACACCGCGACGATCATGACTAGGCTAAGACCGGAAGAACTGAATATGGGGTTCGCAGCGACATGCGAGACATAGGGCGACAGCCCGACCGCTGTCAGAACGACCACGACGTAGGCAGTGTATGCTGCGACGGCCAGCCCGATACCGACGAGCGTTTCTCGTAGGCTGGGCGCGACGCCGAGCCCCCCTAGCGTCCACTGCCGAATTTTGAGGAAAGTCAGCAGCGCCGCGGCGACGACCACCTCATGGACAATGATGGAGAGGAGCCCGCTGTCGGATATCGGCGTAGGTCCGCTCGCATCGAAGACCATGGCGAGACTGCGCGCGGCGAAGAGGCCGAAAGCGCCGATAACGACGATGGCAAACTCAAATCGCGGCGAAAGCGAGCGGATGTAGTGCTTCACGATGGCCCGGGGGAGAGAACTTGGTATATCGCCGCTGAGCATAAGATAGGAAGCATGTTCTTTCGTTAAGAGCAATGCCAATGATATATTCTCGTTTAAGTTGTACTTCGATTAGACCCGCGCCGCTCTTCGCCTTTCTTCCGCCGCGAATCCGGGTGTAGTCTGTTCCTATGACCCGCAAGCTCTTCGGGACCGACGGCATCCGCGGCACCGCCAATCTGGAGCCGATCACGGCCGACATGGCGCTCAAGGTGGCGATCGCTGCCGGCGCCCAGTTCACGCGCGGCGACCATCGCCACCGCGTCGTCATCGGCAAGGACACGCGTCTTTCCTGCTACATGCTGGAATACGCGCTCACCTCCGGCTTCCTCGCCGCCGGCATGGACGTGCTGCTGACCGGGCCGTTGCCGACGCCGGCCATCGCCATGCTGACGCGCGCCATGCGCGCCGATGTCGGCGTCATGATCTCGGCTTCCCACAATCCGTACGACGACAACGGCATCAAGCTGTTCGGCCCCGACGGCTACAAGCTGTCCGACGAGATCGAGGCCGCGATCGAGGCGCGCATGGCCGCGGGGAACGGTCCGCCGCTGCCGACCGGCAACCGCCTCGGCCGCGCCAAGCGCATCGACGACGCGCCCGGCCGCTACATCGAGTTCGTGAAGAGCGCCTTCCCCAAGGGCCTCAGCCTCGCCGGCCTGAAGATCGTCGTCGATTGCGCCAACGGCGCCGCCTACAAGGTGGCGCCGACCGTGCTGTGGGAACTGGGCGCGGAGGTCGTGCCGATCGCGGTCGAGCCCGACGGCACCAACATCAACCGCGATTGCGGCGCCGTCACGACGGCGTTCATGCAGGAGCAGGTGGTGGTGCACGGCGCCGATCTCGGCCTGGCGCTCGACGGTGATGCCGACCGCCTGATCGTCGCCGACGAGACCGGTGCCGTCATCGATGGCGACCAGCTGATGGCGCTGGTGGCACGCTCCTGGAACGAGGCCGGCCGCCTCGCGAAGGCCGGCGTCGTCGCCACCGTGATGTCCAACCTCGGTCTCGAGCGCTTCCTCGACGGCCTCGGCCTGGCGCTTGTGCGCACGCCGGTCGGCGACCGGTACGTCGTCGAACGCATGCGCGCCGATGGCTACAACGTTGGCGGCGAGCAATCCGGCCACATCATCCTCAGCGACTACGCCACGACCGGCGACGGCCTGATCGCGGCGCTGCAGGCGCTGGCCGTGCTCGTACAGTCGGGCCGCCGCGCCAGCGAAGCCGGCCGGCTATTCCAGCCGCTCCCGCAGCGTTTGGTCAGCGTCCGCTTCAACGGCGGCCAGCCGCTCGACGACGGCAAGGTGAAGTCCGCCATCCGCGCCGGCGAGGCGACGCTCGGGAAGACCGGCCGCATCCTCGTCCGCAAGTCCGGCACCGAGCCGGTCATCCGCGTGATGGCCGAAGGCGAGGACGAAACGCTCGTCGGCCGCATCGTCGACGACATCGCTGCGGCGATCCGGGCCGTCGGCGAATAGCGCTGGAATGGCATTGTGCGTCCTTCGAGACGCCTCAGGATGAGGAGTGGCTTTGATGCCATCCGCGCCCGTCCTCATCCTGAGGAGCGCCCGAAGGGCGCGTCTCGAAGGACGCACGATCGTGATGCAGGCTGCTACTGGTCTCGCGGAGGAGCAGTTCACCCCGGCTCGCTCGCCCGCCTGCGTCCATCGACCCATTCCGTCCCGATGACCAGCGCGCCGCTGGCGATGATGAGGGCGGCGCCGAGGAAGACGGCGAGGGGCGGCACGTCGCCCCAGATCAGGAAGGAGAGGGCGAAGGCGGCCAGCAGCGAGGTGTATTCGAAGGGCGCGATCAGCGACGCCGGCGCCATACGGAAACTCTCGAGCAGGATGTACTGGGCGGCGGCGCCGGCGATGCCGATGGCCACCATCAGCGCGATGTCCCATGCACCCGGCCCCGTCCAGGTCCAGGGCAGCGTCACCGCGCAGGCGATCACGAAGGCGGCGTTAGAGAACAGCATCTGCATGATCGTCGTCTCGAAGGCGCTGATCCGGCGCACGAGGATGTTGGAGTAGGCCCACAGCAGCGCCGCCAGCAGCGTGAGCAGGACCGCCGCCGTCGTGACGTCGCCGCCGGGCTGGCAGGCCACGATCACGCCCGCGAAGCCGACGCCGGTTGCGGCCCAGCGCTGCCAGCGCACCTGTTCCTTCAGCAACATGACCGACAGCGCCGTCACCATCAGCGGCGCCGCGAAGTAGATCGTGACGAGCTCGGCCAGCTGCAGGTCGCGCGCCGCCCGGTAATAGCAGAGCCAGGCGCCGAGGATGACGGCGCCGCGCAGCAGCAGCGGTCCCTTGTTCGTCGACAGCAGCACCTGTCGCGTCAGCGCCGTGCGTCCGATGGCCAGGCAGAGCAGGGTGATGGTGAGGCTGCGGACGAGCAGGATCTCCCACACGGTATGATCGGCCACCAGCCATTTGACGGCCGCGTCCTGCACCGAAAACAGGAAGTACCCGGCCACCGCCAGGGCGATCGCAGCCATGCGGGGTGGCAGATGGCGTGTCAGAAGGGAATTCACAAACGACTGATATCGCGCCGGAGCATGCTGGTGGGGATCCCGATCCAACCTGCCCGGACTCCCGCGGCTCCGTCAACCTCGGATGGCCGCAGGACGCGCGTGACTGCGATGCGCTTTCGCAACGCACACAATGCAGAGAGTGCATCACTAGCCCCGCGCGGAGGCGTTCGACAATCCCGTAAGGAGCGTCCGAAAGCTCCGCGGCGAGACTACGCGATCGCCTGCTGATAGTCCGGCATGCCGTGCGCCAGCTCGGCGATGATGGCGAGGGCGCGCCGCAGCTCGTCGCGGTCGCGCGCCGCAGACACGCAGATCCGCACCGACCGCGGCACCGGCTTGCCTACGGCGAACACCTCGGCCGGCGTGATGACCACGCCACGCTGGCGCACCTCGGCGGCGAAGTGGGCGGCCGTCCAGTGCTCCGGCAGGGTCAGCCAGCCATGGAAGGCGGCGGGATAGGCGTCATAGGACAGGCCCTGCAGCGCCTGCCGCGCGATCGCCTGCCGCGCGATCGATTCGGTGCGATACTGCGCGCTCAGGCGCTCGCCGGTCCCGTCGGCGATCCAGCGGGCGGCCAGCTCCGCCATCGGCGGTGAGGCCATGATCGTCGTGGCGCGCACGCTCGTGCTCACGCGCTGCACATATTCGGACGGGATCGCGGCGTAGCCCATGCGCAGGCCGGGCGCGATCGCCTTCGACAGGCTGGCGAGATAGAAGCCCAGCTCGGGCGCGTGCGCGACCAGCGGCGCCGGCCCGTTCTTGACCAGGAAGCCGTAGATGTCGTCCTCGACGATCGGCACGCCGTGGCGCCGCGCGATCGCGGCGACCTCGCGCCGGCGTTCCTCCGGCATGTGCGCGCCGCTCGGGTTCTGCAGGCTCGGCATGCAGAAGAGGGCGCGCGGGCGGCCGTTGCGGCAGGCTTTCTCGAAAGCGTCCGGCAGGATGCCCTGGGAATCCATGGCCAGCCCGACCAGTTCGAAGCGCAACAGGTCGGCGAGCGCCTTGACGCCGGGATAGGTCACCGATTCCGTCAGCACGACGTCGCCGGGGCCGGCGAGCGTGCCGAGCAGCACCGCCATCCCATGCTGGCCGCCGTTGGTGATGATGATCTGCTCGGGCGAGACGGTCAGGCCGTGGCGCTTGACCCAGGCGGCGCCGGCGGCGCGGTGGTCGGCGCGGCCGCGATAGGGGTGATAGTCGAGCAGATAGCCCAGGCTCCCATCGGCGGCCATCTCCTGCAGGCCGCGCGCCAGCACTGCATCGCCGTCCGGCCGCGAGGGATAGTTCATGCTGAGATCGATCACCGCCTCGCCGAACGCCCCCTCGACCGCATGGATGGGTAGCGATCGTCCCGAGCGGTCGCGGATGTAGGTGCCGCGGCCGACCTCGCCCTTGATCAGCCCGCGTCGCTCGGCCTCGGCATAGGCGCGCGTCACGGTGCCCACCGTGATGCCCAGTCGATAGGCCAGATCGCGATGGGTCGGAAGGCGGTCGCCGGCGCGCAGTCTGCCGGTGTCGAGGTCCGAGGCGAGGGCGTCGACGATCGCGAGATAGCGCGGACCGCCGATGCTGGTCAGGTCGGGCTGCCAAATTGTCATGGTAACAAGATTTAACTTGATGGGAAAACAATGTCAATACAATATTCGATTGTCACCACATTGTGTGGTGGTGATCTCTCTTTCTGGAGGATTGTATGCATACAATTGTGAGCGCGGAGCGGTTGGCCGGACGGGCGTCCGCTCCACGGGAGAGTGCGGCAAAGGTGCCGTTGCTACGGCGCCTTGTGATCTGGTTCGAGCGGGCGCGGCAGCGGCAGGCGTTGCTGGCGCTCGACGACTTCGTGCTCAAGGACATCGGCTTGAGCCGGGCCGATGCATTGCGCGAGCACGACAAACCGTTCTGGCAGGAGTGAGGCAGGACCCCGATGCAGCTCGCGATCTATCAAGTCGACGCCTTCACCGATCGTCTGTTCGCCGGCAATCCGGCCGCCGTGTGCCCGCTCGAGGCCTGGCTGCCGGACGCGACGATGCAGGCGATCGCGGCCGAGAACAATCTTTCGGAGACCGCCTTTTTCGTGCCGCGCGGCGATGAGTATGACCTGCGCTGGTTCACGCCCACGGTCGAGACCGACCTCTGCGGCCACGCCACCCAGGCCTCCGGCTTCGTCGTGATGAACCGGCTGGCGCCGCAGCGCTCAACGGTGCGCTTCCACACCCGCAGCGGCCCGCTCGCGGTGACGCGCCAGGGCGATCAGTTCGCCATCGATCTGCCGGCGCAGCCGCCGTCGCCCTGCGCGATGCCGCCGAAGATCGTCGCCGCCCTCGGCCGCAAACCGGCCCAGATCCTGGGCGCGAAGAAATACCTCGCGCTCTACGACAGCGAGGCCGAGGTGGCCGCACTGACGCCGGACCTCGCCGTGCTCGCCGATGCCGATCGCGACGGCGTCATCGTCAGCGCGCCCGGCCGCGACTGCGACTTCGTGTCCCGCTATTTCGCGCCGCATGCCGGCATCCCCGAGGATCCCGTGACCGGATCCGCCCACTGCACGCTGGTGCCCTACTGGGCGCAGCGCCTCGGCAAGACGAAGCTGCATGCGCGCCAGATCTCCCGCCGCGGCGGCGAGTTGTTCTGCGAGCTGCGCGGCGACCGCGTCGTCATCGCCGGCCGCGCCGCGCTCTATCTCGAGGGCAAGATCCATGTCTGAGCGCGTGCGGCCGCGGCGCGCGCAAGAAGCGGACACAAGCAGCGGATATCGCCGCCTGCCCCGGTCGACCTAGTCTGGCGCCGACAGCCAACGGAGGGCCATCATGATCAGGACGCTGACATCGAAATGCACGCTGGCGGGCCAAATCCGCAGCTCTCTTCCCCGCCATCATCCGGGGCCGATGGGCGCGGTCGTGCTGCTTGTCGCCGACCTGGTCTCGACCTGGTATCTCCGGGTGCGCGAGCGCCGCCATCTGCGGGCGCTCGACGACCACATGCTGAAGGACATCGGCGTCACCCGGGCGGACGTCGAGTTCGAGGTGCAGAAGCACTTCTGGAGACCATAACCTCCCGGCATGCTGCGCCGCGTTGACGCGGTGCAGCATGACCCCTTAGGATGCGCCGCTTTTTATCGAGGCCGCGACGTCCAAGGGGAACGCCGGGAATGAAGCCTGCCGTCCGACCGAAGAATCCGCAGTTCTCTTCCGGCCCCTGCGCCAAGCGGCCGGGCTGGTCGCTGGCGGAGCTGAAGGCGGCCTGCGTCGGCCGTTCCCACCGCTCCAGCGAGGGCAGGGCCAAGCTGGCGGAGGTGATCGAGCGCAGCCGGAGGGTCCTGGGCCTGCCGGCCGGCTACCGGCTCGGGATCGTGCCGGCCTCCGACACCGGCGCCGTCGAGATGGCGCTGTGGTCGCTGCTGGGCGCGCGCGGGGTCGATGTCCTGGCCTGGGAGAGCTTCGGCAAGGGCTGGGTCGCCGACGTCGTGCAACAGCTGAAGCTGAAGGACGTCCGCACCTTCGAGGCCGACTACGGCGCGATCCCCGACCTGCGCCAGGCCGATAGCGACCGCGACATCGTCTTCACCTGGAACGGCACCACCTCGGGCGTGCGCGTCCCCGACGGCGACTGGATCAAGGCCGACCGCCAGGGCCTCACGATCTGCGATGCCACCTCGGCCGTGTTCGCCATGGCCCTGCCCTGGGACAAGCTCGATGTCGTCACCTGGTCCTGGCAGAAGGTGCTGGGCGGCGAGGCCGCCCACGGCATGATCGCGCTCTCGCCGCGCGCCGTGGCGCGACTCGAGGGCTACAAGCCGGCCTGGCCGCTGCCGAAGATCTTCCAGCTGAGCAAGGGCGGCAAGCTGATCGACGGCATCTTCAAGGGCGACACCATCAACACGCCCTCGATGCTGTGCGTCGAGGACGCGCTCGACGGTCTGCGCTGGGCCGAATCGATTGGCGGCCTGCCGGCCCTGATCGCGCGCAGCGAGGCCAACCTCGCCGCCATCACGGCGTGGGTCGACCGCACGCCCTGGATCGAGTTCCTCGCGCAGGACGCCGCCATCCGCTCTCCCACCTCGGTCTGCTTGAAGATGGCCGATGCCAAGGCGGCCGCTGGCATCGCCGAGCTGCTCGCCAAGGAGGGCGTCGCCTACGATATCGGCGCCTATCGCGACGCGCCGCCCGGCCTGCGCATCTGGGCGGGCGCCACCGTGGAGACCGCGGACCTCCAGGCCCTCTTCCCCTGGCTGGACTGGGCCTGGGCGGAGTTGCATCCATGACCGCGCGAGCCGGAGGAGCGCACATGCCGAAGGTCCTGATCGCCGATGAACTGAGCCAGCATGCCGTCGCGATCTTCAAGCAGCGCGGCGTCGAGGTCGACGTCCGCACCGGGCTGAAGGCGCCCGAGCTGAAAGGTGCCATCGCCGACTATGACGGCCTCGCCGTGCGCTCCGCCACGAAGGTGACGGCCGAGATCCTCGCCGCCGCGCCGAAGCTGAAGGTGGTCGGCCGCGCCGGCATCGGCGTCGACAATATCGACGTGCCCGCCGCCACCCAGCGCGGCGTCGTCGTCATGAACACGCCGCACGGCAACTCCATCACCACGGCCGAGCACGCGATCGCCATGATGTTCGCGCTCGCCCGCCAGATCCCGCAGGCCGACAAGTCCACCCAGGCCGGCAAATGGGAGAAGTCGCGCTTCATGGGCGTCGAGCTCACGGGCAAGACGCTCGGCATCGTCGGCTGCGGCAACATCGGCTCGATCGTGGCCGAGCGCGCCCACGGCTTGAAGATGAAGGTGGTCGCCTTCGATCCCTATCTCTCCGACGAGCGCGCCCGCGACCTCAACGTGCAGAAGGTCGCGCTCGACGAGCTGCTGGCCCGCGCCGACATCATCACGCTCCACACCCCGCTGACGGACGGCACCCGCAACCTGATCGACGCCAGGGCCATCGCCAAGACGAAAAAAGGGGTCAGGATCATCAACTGCGCCCGCGGCGGCCTGCTCGTCGAAGCCGACCTGAAGGCCGCGATCGAATCCGGCCACGTCGCCGGCGCCGCGCTCGACGTCTTCCTGGAGGAGCCGGCCAAGCAGAACCCGCTCTTCGGCATGGAGCAGGTCGTGACGACGCCCCATCTCGGCGCCTCCACCTCGGAGGCGCAGGAGAACGTGGCCGTGCAGATCGCCGAGCAGATCTCGGACTTCCTGCTCACTGGCGCCGTCAGCAACGCCCTCAACATGCCGTCGGTCACGGCCGAGGAGGCGCCGAAGCTGCGCCCCTACATGAAGCTCGCACAGCAGCTCGGCTCCTTCGCCGGCCAGCTCACCCATTCCGGCCTCAAGGAGGTCACGATCGAGTATGAGGGCCACGCCGCCGAGCTGAACACGCGGCCGCTCACCGCCACGGCGCTGGCCGCGCTGCTCACCCCCATGCTCGACAGCGTCAACATGGTGAACGCGCCGGTGCTGGCGCGCGAGCGCAACATCGAGGTGACGGAGATCAAGCACGACCGCCCCGGCGACTACCAGACGATGATGCGCCTCGCCGTCACGACGGATCAGCGCACCCGCGACGTCTGCGGCACGCTCTTCGGCGGCGACAAGCCGCGCATCATCGAGATCAAGGGCATCCGCATCGAGGCCGAGCTCGGCCGCCACATGCTCTACACCACCAACGAGGACAAGCCCGGCTTCATCGGCCGGCTCGGCACGCTGCTCGGCGAGGCCGGCGTCAACATCGCCACCTTCCACCTCGGCCGCAGCGCCCCCGGCGCCGACGCCATCGCCCTCATCGAGGTCGACCAGCCGCTCCCCGACGCCCTCCTCGCCAAGGTCCGCCAGATCCCTGGCGTCGTGCAGGCCGAGGCGCTGGCGTTCTGACCTCGTGCAAATATTTCTCATGCGAAGCGTGAGAAACTATCGTTCGCAAAATCGCTCTGCCTGGGCCACGTCTTAGTCCTCGACAAGAGGGGTGACCCATGGACGGCGACAGACAGATCCAGCTCGATGCGATCACGGCCACGATGACCTACCTGGTGCCCACCGGCAAGAAACCGGTGTCGTACCAGTACGATCCGCCGCCGGGCGTGCCCGTGCGCAGCGGCACCTACGAGGACCGCAGCGTCCCCGTCTACAACGCCCGCCTCCTCGCCGACGGGCTCTCGCTCGACCGCGAGGGCTTCGCCATCGTTCCCCATGCCACCAGGGCCAAGGACCTCTCCGACGACGACGAGGTGAGGGCCGTTTACTACGCCGAGGTCGAGCAGCTGCTGAAGCAGGCGACCGGCGCCAACCGCGTGGTCATCTTCGACCACACCATCCGCAGCGCCTCGCTCGCCGGCACCGGCCGCAAGGGCATCCGCGAACCGGTGAAGCGCGTGCACAACGACTACACCGTGAAGTCCGGCCCGCAGCGCGTGCGCGATCTCCTGCCCGACGAGGCCGAGGAGCTGCTCAAGCACCGCTTCGCCATCATCAACGTCTGGCGCCCGCTCCGCCGCACCGTCGAGGACAAGCCGCTGGGCCTGCTGGATGCGCGCACCCTCGCGCCGCAGGACCTGATCGCCACCGACCTCGTCTACCCCGACCGTGTCGGCGAGACCTACGCCGTCGCCTACAACCCGGCGCACCGCTGGTTCTACTACCCGCGCCAGCGGCCCGACGAGGCCGTGCTCCTGAAATGCTACGACTCGAAGCAGGATGGCCGCGCCCGCTTCCCCGCCCACTCCGCCTTCGATGATCCGACCGCCCGGCCCGACGCCCCGCCGCGCGAGAGCATCGAGATCCGCACGCTCGTCTTCTTCCCGCCGGAGCACTGAACGCCCGACCCGCCCCGGACCGGTCCGGGGCGGGCTGCGGCATCATCGTCATGGTGCTGCCACACCAGGCGCCTACGATCGCACCTTCCGAATCACCGCGGAGGGTCGCCCGTGATCAGCCTCGCCAACTCCCGCCCCGTCCGGATCGCCAGCCTCGCGCTCCTCGTTGCGCTCGCGCCGTCGGCCGCCGGCGCGCTCGATCCGACGCTGACCGTCGACGGCCAGACCTTCGTCAACCAGGGCCTCGTCGCCGTCGGCCGCCTGCCGGCCAACCTGCGCGACAAGTTCGGCGAGACCTTCGGCTCGTCCTCCGGCATGGCGATCGATCCCTCCTCCTGGCATCGCACCGCGACCGGCTATGAGGGCACGCTCCTCCTGCTGCCCGACCGCGGCTACAACGTCGAAGGCACGACCGACTATCGCCCGCGCCTCAACACCGTCATCGTCAGGCTCAGGCCCGCCGATCCCGCCATGACCCTCGACGCGGCCGTGCAGCAGAGCGGCCTGTCCGCCACCCTGGCCGACAGCCTGCTGCTGACAGAGCCGACCGGCACGCCCCTCACCGGCCTCGACCCGGATTCGGTGCGTGGCGCCGCCAACGGCCTGCCCGATCTGCCGCAGGCGATCAACGGCCGCATCAGCCTCGATGCCGAAGCCATCGCCCGCCTGGCCGACGGCACCTTCTTCATCGGCGACGAGTACGGGCCCTACGTCTATCGCTTCTCCGGCGCCGGGCAGCTGCTGTCGGCGATCCGCCCGCCGGCCGCCTTCATTCCCATGCGGAACGGCGAAGAGAATTTCTCCTCCAACAATCCCGGCGGCCCCGGTTCCCGGAAGCCGTCGCCCGAAGATCCCGAGACGGGCCGCCAGAACAACCAGGGCTTCGAGGGCGTCGCCCTCACGCCCGACGGCAAGCTGCTGGTCGCCATGCTGCAGAGCGCCACGCGCCAGGACGGCGGCCATTCCGCCGCCACCCGCCGCTACACCCGCGCCCTCGTCTACGATGTGACCGATCCGGCCGCGCCGAAGCTGATTCACGAGTATGTTGTGCCGTTGCCGGTCTTCAAGGACCAGGGCAAGACCAAGGTCGCTGCTCAGAGCGAGCTGCTCGCGCTCAGCGACACGCTATTCCTGCTGCTCTGCCGCGACAGCAACAACGGCTATGGGGTGAAGGGAGACACCTCGCAGTATCGCCGGGTCGAGCTGCTCGATCTCGGCAACGCTACGGACATCGCCGGCACGGACTATGACGGCAGCAAGCCGGTGGCGCCCAAGGGCGAGCTCGCGCCGGACGTGGCCCCGGCGACCCTGCAGAGCTTCATCGACCTAAACGACAACGCGCAGCTCAACCGCTTCGGCCTGCACCAGGGCCCGCCCAACGACCGCAACAACCTCTCGGAAAAATGGGAATCGATGTCGCTGATCCCGGCCATGGATCCGCAGCATCCGCAGGATTTCTTTCTCGTCATCGGCAACGACAACGATTTCCTCACCCAGGACGGCTTCCAGGTCGGCGCCGCCTACCAGGCGGCCGGCGGCGCCGACGTCGACACCATGCTCCTGGTCTACCGCGTGACCCTGCCGTCCCTCGCGACGAACTAGCTGGGGTTGGGCGCGCGGCCGTTTGAAAACCTGCCGCATTTGAATCTGTCACCCCCGCGAAAGCGGGGGTCCAGGGCAAGCGATCGCGCGGTGGCTCTGGATTCCCGCTTTCGCGGGAATGACAGTCTGGGGGGCATTGGAATTCCTATCGACCAGCCTCCCAGTCAGACATCACCCGCTCGTGATCGGGATTGATCGGCGAACCTGCTCCCGGCACCCTACATGCTGCGGACCAAGGAGGTTCGCCCCATGTGGCCCTGGCAGGATCGCGGCGGCCGTTTCTCGCCGCTCAAGAGCGTCGCCTTTGCGCTGCTGTTCGCGCCCGGCCTGTGGCTGGCTTGGCGGCTGGCGGCCGGCCAGCTCGGCCCGCGCCCGATTCACGAAGTCATCCTGCAGACCGGGCTGTGGACGATCCGCCTGCTGGTGATCACGCTTGCGATAACCCCGCTGCGCCAGTTGCTGCGCTGGCCGCAACTCGTCACGGTGCGCCGCATGGTCGGCGTGGCCGCCTTCGCCTATGGCATCGCCCACCTCACGGCCTTTGCGGCCGACAACGCCTTCGACCTCGGCGTCGTCGCCACTGAGATCGTCAACCGCATCTATCTCGCCATCGGCGCCCTCGCGCTTGCCGGCCTGACCGCGCTGGCGGCCACCTCGACCGACCGCATGGTCCGCCGCCTCGGCGGTCGCAACTGGCGCCGCCTGCATCGCCTCGTCTACGCCATCGGCATCCTCGCCGCGGTGCATTTTTTCCTGCAGTCGAAGCTCAACGTGGCCGAGCCGATCGTGATAGCCGGCCTGTTGTCCTGGCTGCTTGCCTACCGCCTGCTGCCGGAGGCCAACGGCCAGCCGCTGCGCCGCCTGCTGCAGCTCGCCGGCCTCAGCCTGCTCGCCGGCCTGCTCACCCTCGGCGGCGAGCTCGCCTATTACGGCCTCGCCTTCCACGCCGACCCGCTGCGTCTGCTGGCGGCCGCCTTCTCGATCAGGGCCGGCATCCGCCCCGGCTGGATCGTGCTGGCGATCACGGGGTGCGTCACCGCGCTGACTGCCACGCGCATCGCACCGCGGCCCACGACGGGAGCGGTTGCGGGCACGGCGTAAGCGCGATAAAGACGCCGGCTCCAGCGAAAAAAGGAGCGCCCATGCCCGTGAACGTTCTCTATCGCACCACGGCGACCGCTACCGGCGGCCGCGACGGCGAGGCCGCCACGAAGGACGGCAGCTTCAAGGTGAAGCTGTCGACGCCGAAGGAACTCGGCGGTGGCGGCGGTCCCGGCAACAACCCGGAGCAGCTGTTCGCCTCCGGCTATGCCGCCTGCTTCATCGGCGCCATGAAGTTCGTGGCCTCGCAGGGCGGCCCGAAGGTGCCGTCCAATGCCACAGTGGCGGCCACCGTCGGCATCGGCCCGCGCTCGGAAGGCGGCTTCGGCCTCGACATCGCGCTCGACATCTCGCTCCCTGGCGTACCCAAGGCCGAGGCCCAGGCGCTTGTGGAAAAGGCCCACCAGGTCTGCCCCTACTCGAACGCCACCCGCAACAACGTCCCGGTCCGCCTCAACGTGGTTTAGCGCGGGCTTCCTGCGCGTAGGGCGTAGGGGCTGCCAGCAGGTCGCCCGTTTCTCCGTCGCACGCTGATCCGTCTTATCCGCGGCACGGGCGACCTTCCTGTCGCCCCTACGCTAATCTTCGCAATGCTACTCCGCGGCCTTGGCCTTCGCTGCCGCCGCCTTCGGCTGCATGATGCAGTAGATCTTGCGCACATAGCCGGTCGACTTCCAGTCGCAACGCGTGCCCATCGGCACGAAGAACGTGTCGCCGGCTCTGAACGTTTGCGCTGGCCCGCCTTCCTCGGTCAGTGTCACCTCGCCTTCGAGGATGTGCATCAGCTCGTGGCGCGGGAAGCTGATAGTCTTGCGGTGATAGGCGGTCGAGTCCCACACGCCCACCGTCCATTGCCCCGTCAGGTCGGCGAAATACTGCTTGTCGCGCTGCGTCGGCGGTGCGCTCGCCAGCAGCTCTGGCGCCGGTCCGGCGCTGGCCGCCAGCGCCGCCTGCGGGTCTGGCCGCAGCACCTCCAGCACCGCCGGGTCTGGCGCCGCCATCCCCGAGGGATCGTCGAAGATCACGAAGACCTTGCGGATGTAGCCGTCCTGCCGCCACACGCAGGGCATGCCCTTCGGGATGAGGAAGCTCTCGCCGGCCTTCACGGTGACGGCGCGCTCGCGCGCGTCGATGATGGTCACCGCGCCCTCGAGCACGATCATGAACTCGTTGACGGAGTAGGGCTCCAGCCGCCCCGTCATGGCCGTGCAGTCCCACACGCCCGCCGACAGCCCGATCGCCTTGTCCTCGAAATAGACATGCCCGCGCTGCACCGGCTTGCCCGCCGTCAGCGTGTCCGGCGGAATATCCGGCCAGCGCGCCAATCCCGTCTCCCGCGGTCCCTGCGGCTCGAACCGAATGATCTTCCCGCTCGCCATGCTCGTTCGCCTCTTTCTGACTCTGCGCCTTTGCCGCTCAGGGCGCCCGCAGCGGCACCGTGAGATATGCCCCGAACTCGTCCGGAAAGACGCAGCTCACGCGCGCATGCACGCGCCCCTGCCGGTCGTCGAACTCGGCCGTCGGCACGAGCGGCAACGCCGGCGTGTGCCACACGCCCGGATGGAAATAGAGGCCGAAGCTGCCATCGCAATAGAAGCCGGTGAACTTGTCCGGCGCGATGTCGTCGCCCGGCAGCGCCAGCGGGACGATGAAGGGACTCTTCGCCCGCGGAAAGAACAGCTGCCCGCCGTCGGGGTGATAGTTCGCATGCCACACCAGCACGCGCGAGCGATCGGGCGTGCTCGTTGTCTCGGACGCCTCGTTCGGGTCGCGGCTCCAGCCGATCAGATAGCTGTCGTTGACCGCGTCGTTCTGGCCGTAGAGCACCTCGCCCTTCCATTGGAAGTGGAAGATGCCCTCGGTCGTGCCGCCCTCGTCGCCGCTGTCCTCATCGACCGGCCGCCAGCCCTGCGCCGGCCACCGCACGATCTCGATCTTCGCCGACGCGAAATCGCGCTCGATGCGGCCGTAGCCCTTCAGCGTCTCCTCCGTCGCCTCGACCACCTTGATCTCATGCTGCGCCATCCGCTCCGCCAGCTTCGGCGCCGCCCGATGTGCCATGGTGTTGCCTCCTCTAGACCCTCTGCAATTGTGAGTGTCGTGCCTGAAAGGCAGCCCTGCAAGTCGATCTCGCGTCCTTCGACAAGCTCAGGATGAGGTGCAGCTTTGATGGCAGAAAGAAAGGCCCTCATCCTGAGCTTGTCGAAGGACGCGCAGCGTTGATCCAACCGATGCAGCTTACTCGCTTTTTGCCTCACGCGGCGGAAGCGGCCGCGACGGCACGCGCCACGCTCGATCGGATAGCATCGGCGCCGCCGTAAGATTTCTGTAATACTGCCGCGACGCATCCAGCGCCGGCTGATAGTCCCAAGGCTGCAAGCGCCCCTG
>DATIXH010000325.1:0-2614 GCA_035518775.1 Candidatus Acidiferrum sp. | reverse complement strand
GCGCTCGAAGGCGTCCTCGGTCTCGCGGTCCATGGCGCGGCCGGCGCGCTCCGCGGTCTTGGTCGTCTCGAGCTCGGCGATGACCTCGTCGAGGGTCGAGGCGTTGCTGTCGATCGGGAAGGTGATGTCCTCGTCGCCAAGCGAGCGGTAGCGCTTGCCGGGCTTGCCGCTGCCGGGACCGCGCGCGCCGGGGGCGAAGTAGAGCTCGATCACGGGGATGCCTTCGCGGCGGATGTAGTGCCAGATGTCGAGCTCGGTCCAGTGCAGCAGCGGATGGACGCGCAGATGCGTGCCCTTCGGCAGGTCGGTGTTGAACTGGTCCCAGAACTCCGGCGGCTGGTCCTTGAAGTCCCACTGGCCGGCGTCGCCGCGCGGGCTGAAGACGCGCTCCTTGGCGCGCGTCGCCTCCTCGTCGCGCCGGATGCCGGCGATGATGCCGGTGAAGCCGTGCTTGGCGATGGCGGCGCGCAGGCCGAGGGTCTTGCGCTGGCCCCAGCGCGCGTTCACCGGCAGGGTGGGGTCGGTGGCCTCGTAGGGCGGGCAGTCCTCGACGATCAGGTTGAGGTTCCACTCCTTGGCGTAGCGGGCGCGGAACTCGTACATGGCGCGGAACTTCTTACCGGTGTCGACATGCATCACCGGGAAGGGCACATGACCGAAGAACGCCTTCTTGGCCAGCCACACCATGACGTTGCTGTCCTTGCCGAGCGACCACAGCATGGCCAGCTTCTCGATCCGGTTGAAGGCCTCGCGCAGGATATAGACGCTTTGGGATTCGAGCTGATCGAGATGAGTCATAGACCGCGAGAGATGCTGCCCGAGAGACAGCCAAGATACGCCGTGCCGCCAAGTGGCGGCAAACCGGAGGCGCGTTTACCCGTTCGCACCTGCGGAATCAATCAAATTCCATTGCGAATCAATCAAATTCCATTTGGGGAAAGGGCTGGCTTCGGCGCGCTGCGGGCCCTATAGCGCACACGACGCCCATTCCCGCCCCTGCTCCCCATGCTCAGCGACGGAATACTGATCGTCTTCGCCCTCACCTATGCCGGCATGGCCATCGGGCGCATCCCGGGCCTGCGCACCGACCGGGCCGGCCTGGCGCTGGTGGCGGCCGTGCTGATGATCGTGCTGACGGGCGCCGACCTGCGGCGAGCGTCCGGATGGGTGGATCTCTCGACCCTGGCGTTGCTGTTCGGGCTGATGGTGCTGTCGGCGCAGTTCGGCATCTGCGGCTTCTACGACTACTGCGCCGACCGCATCACGCATGCGCGCGGCGGGCCGCAACGGCTGCTGGCCATCACCGTCGCCGTGGTGGCCGTGCTGTCGGCGGTGCTGACCAACGACATCATCACCTTCGCCGTGCCGCCCTTGCTGTGCCTCGGCCTGACGGCGCGGCGGCTGAACCCGATTCCCTATCTGATCGGGCTGGCGGCGGCGGCCAACATCGGCTCTGCGGCCACGGTCATCGGCAATCCCCAGAACATCCTGATCGGGCAGGTCGGCGGGCTCGACTTCTGGCGCTTCCTGGCGATCTGCGGCGTGCCGGCGCTGCTCGGGCTGGGCGTCATCCAGGCGGTGATCTGCTGGCAGTGGCGCGGCCGCTGGCAGCTGCCCGAGCCGGCCGAGCCTGCCCCGCCGGCGCAGGCACCCGCCATTCACCGACGGTCCCTGGCCAAGGCCGTCGCCGTCACGGCGGCACTGCTGGTGGCCTTCGGCATGGGGGCGCCGCGCGACCTGGCCGCCCTGTTCGCAGCCGCGGCGCTGTTCATGAGCCGGCGGGTGGAGACGCGGGCGCTGGTGGGCGCCGTCGATTGGAGCCTGCTGACGCTGTTCGCGGGCCTGTTCGTCGTGACGGGCGTGGTCGCCGACCTGCCGCAGACGCAGGCGCTGTTCCGCGACCTGATCGCTGCCGGGCTGCTGCCCGACCGCCTGACCGTGCTGGCGCCGCTGACGCTCATCATGAGCAATACCATCGGCAACGTGCCCTCGGACATCCTGCTGCTGCAAGTCTGGCACCAGCCGCCGCGCGAGGCGCTCTACGCGCTGGCGCTGCTCTCGACCTTCGCCGGCAACCTGCTGCTGACCGGCAGCCTTGCCAACATCATCGTGGCCGAGCGGGCGGCCTCGGTCGGCGCCAGCCTGCCGTTCCTCGCGCATGCGCGAGCGGGGATTCCGATCACGCTGCTGAGCTCGGCGGTCGCCGGGCTGTGGCTGTGGCTGACCGGCGTGGTGCCGTTCTGACTCAGGCCGGGAGGCCCGGCGGCGGCCGCCATTCGAACACCGCGACGAGGCAGCCGGTCTCGGTGCGGGAGTTGTGGCGCGTGCCCGCGGCATAGCTGACGAAATCGCCGGCCTTGAACACCGTGCCGTCGGAATCGATCAGCTCGCCCTCGAGGATGATGAACTCCTCGAGGCCGGGGTGGTCGTGCTCCACGGTGGCGGCGCCCGGCTGCATGCGCATGAGGTAGCAGCCCTGCCAGCTCTTGCGGTCGAAGCTGATCGGCAGCCAGCTCATCTCCGGCTGCAGCGGGCCGTCGAGGTCGTAGGGCAGGAAGGCGGTCTCGGCGATGCGGATGATGCGGCGCTCGGGCGCTGGCGTGGACATGCGGCG
>DATIXH010000324.1:0-20031 GCA_035518775.1 Candidatus Acidiferrum sp. | reverse complement strand
AACGGACAGGTGCACATCGCCTTCTTCAGCGAGCGGCCGGCGCTGCCCAGGCGGCATGCGTTCAAGGTCAATGCGGACGGCTCGCTGGGCGCCGAGCTGCCGAGCGAGCGGACGCGCAACGAGGCGATCACGCGCGACATGCAGGTCGACGTGCTGCTGAGCGTGCCGGCGGCGGAAGGGCTGCGGAACTGGCTGGACCAGTACCTGCGGGCGCTGAAGGCGCGGACCGGCAACGGCGAGGCGCGGGCGGGCGCGCTCGACGGCCGGGTGGCCGCCGCGCAATAGCGGCGGGATCAGGCGCGCGTGACGAGGCGGCCGTTGCCGTTCGCGGGCGCGCGGCCCTGCGGCAGGAACAGGGGCGCCGGCGCGGGCGCGGCCGGCTGCGCGGGTTGCGGCGGCTCGATCGGCGTGGTGACGCCGCATTCCAGGCACTTCGCATAGTGGCGGCTGTCGCTTCCCAGCAGGATCTTCGCCACGTTCATGCCGCAGCCGGGACACACGATTTCCATCTCGATCTCGCCTCTCGCTCGTTCGGGTGATTTGACGGCGAAACACGGGGCCGGCAGGAAATGTTCCGCGGGCGCGGCCGCGCGGGGCTCTTTGCCGCACCCCATGCAAAGGGATGGCGCAGAGAGGCCCGGTTGAGGCAGGTCAAAGGCGACGCGCCCCGGCGCCGCTAAAGGATGGCGCGCGGGACGCCGCGGGCGGGAACGGAGGAGTGTCATGCGCCCAAGCCTACGCACGAGACTGGCGGCGGCCGCGCTGGCCGGCGCCGCGATGCTGGCGACGCTCGCCGCGCCGGCGCTGCTGCCGGGCGAGCGCGGCGGCGCGGCGCACGCCGACACGGTGGTGGAGATCAACGTGTTCGAGCGCGCGCTCTCGCCCTACGGGCGCTGGTTCGACTCGCCGCGCTATGGCCGCGTCTGGTACCCCACCGGCATGCGCCACGGCTGGCGGCCGTACTACGACGACGGCCACTGGGTCTACTCCTACGAGTACGGCTGGATGTGGGTCTCGGACGCGCCCTGGGGCTGGGCGCCCTTCCATTACGGGCGCTGGGTGTTCGATCCCATTTACGGCTGGATGTGGGTGCCCGGGCGCGTATGGGGGCCGGCCTGGGTGATGTTCCGCTGGTCCGACGACTGCGTCGGCTGGGCGCCGCTGCCGCCCTATGCGGCCTGGGATCCGCGCCACGGCTACCGGCGCGGCGGCGGCATCGACGTCGATATCGGCTTCTGGTCGTTCGTGCGGCCGCAGGGCTTCACGGCGCGGCGCTTCGACCGCTACGCCTTCGACCGGCGGGACTATCCGGCCATCATCAAGCGCACCACCAACGTCACGAACATCACGGTCATCAACAACCGGATCGTGAACAACAGCATCCGCGTGCAGGACGTGGAGCGCGTCACCCACCAGCGCGTGGAACGCCTGCGCGCGACCGAAGACAGCCGGCCGGAAGCGGCCGCGATCAAGGGCGACAAGGTCTTCGTCTACAAGCCGACGGTGATCGAACATGGCACAGCCGGGACGAACGCGAACCGGGGGCTCAATCCCGCCCTCATCAAGGAAGACCCCGAGCAGGACAACAAGAAGCGCGTTGCCCGCAGCTTCCAGCAGCTGCAGCCGAAGCCGGAAGGGCAGCAGCAGCCCAAGCTGAAGCCGCAACAGGACCAACAGCTCAAGCTGAAACAACAGCAGGACCAGCAGCTGAAGCTCAAGCAGCAGCAGCAGGAGCAGCAGCTCAAACTCAAACAGCAGCAGAACCAGCAGCTCAAACTCAAGCAGCAGCAAAACCAGCAGCTCAAACTGAAGCAGCAGCAGGAGCAGCAACAGCTGAAGCTCAAGCAGCAGCAGGAGCAAGGCCAGCCGGGCCACCAGAAGAGCAACTGCGGCGGGCCCGGCCAGCCGCCCTGTCAGTAGGCTGCAGGGGCGACGAGCGCGCGGCGATGCCCTAGACTGGAACCGCCACAAGGCGCGTGCGGATGCAGTAGACCCGCGTTCGAGAAGGAGACTGGCCGATGGCGGTGAGAGGGCTGATCCACTACGCGCTGGAGGTGCCGGACCCGGAGACGGGCGCGGCGTTCTATCGCGACTTCGGGCTGCAGGCCGCGGAGGGCGGCGGCGGCGCGCTGCGGCTGACGGCCGGGCGCGGGGCGGGCGGGCCGCTGCTCTACGAGGGGCCGAAGAAGCGGCTGCATCACATCGCGCTGGCGGCGCCGGGCGACGACTTCGCGGCGGTGCGGGCGGCGCTGAGGCAGGCCGGCGTGCCCGAGATCGAGCCGCCGCAAGAGGCGCCGCAGACGGGCATCTGGCTGCGCGATCCCGACGGCAACCTGATCAACATCCGCGCCGAGGCGACGGCGGCGATCGCGGCCGAGCCGGAGTTGCACTACAACGGGCCGGGCCGCGCGACGCGGCTGGGCGCGCGCGGCCTGCCGAGCTTCGAGCGGGCGCTGCCGCGGCGGCTCGGGCACGTGCTGTTCTTCACGCCCGATCCGGCGCGGGCGGAGCGCTTCTACACGGGCGTGCTCGGCTTCAAGGTGTCCGACCGGGTGCCGGGGCTGCTGTCGTTTTTGCGCTGCTCCACGGATCACCACAACCTCGCCTTCGCGAAGTCGAGCCAGCGCGGCTTCCACCACGCCTCCTACGAGGTCGGCAGCTTCGACGAGGTGGGCATGGGCGGGATGTGGATGCGCGAGCGCGGCTGGCAGCCGGCCTGGGGGCTGGGGCGCCACGCCATCGGCAGCAACCTGTTCTACTACATCCGGGATCCCTGGGGCAGCTATGCCGAGTATTTCCACGACATCGACGTCATCCCGGAGGACGCGGCCTGGGAGCCGCGCGACTGGGACGTGAAGCTCGCGCTTTATTGCTGGGGGCCGGACGTGCCGCCCGACTTCATCGAGAACAAGGAAGCGGCGGGGTAGAGCTGCGTCACGCCGGCGGGACGAAGGTCTGCTGAATCTGCCGGAAGGCGGGCAGCGCCTCGAGGCGCGCGGCGTGGGCGGCGACCGCGGGATAGGCGGCCATCGAGACCAGGCCGGGGTGCGCCTCCGTCAGGAAGCGCAGCGCGGCGGCGACGGCGATGTCGGCGTGGCCGATGCGCTCGCCGAACCAGTAGGGGCCGGGGCGGACGGCGCGATCGGCTTCGAGGGCGGCGAGCGCGGCCGCGATCTGGGTGCGGCAGCGGTCGGTCCAGGCCTCCGACGCCTGCGCATGCATGCGCTTCTCGTAGAACAGGCTGACAGCCTTGTCGGCGAGGCCGGTGGCGAGGGCGGCGACCGCGAGCGCGCGGTGGCGCGCGGGCTCGGCAGCCGGGACCAGCGCGCGCTCCGGCGGCACGCGGCCGTCGAGATAGTCGAGGATGCTGGGGCTGTCGAGCAGCGCGTCGCCGTCGTCGAGCACCAGCGTGGGCACGCGCGTGAGCGGATTGTAGGGGCGGATCTTGTCGGCGTCGGCAAAGGTCGACCAGGGACGATGCTCGAAGGGCAGGCCATAGAGCACCAGCGCGATGCCGACGCGGCGCACGAAGGGCGAGTCGTATTGGCCGATGAGGATCATGGCAGCGCTCCCGGAGCGCGACGCTGGCATGGCGGCAGCGCGCGGGTCAAGCGCGCCTCCTGACGGCATGCTGTCAGGAGCGGCGGGCTAGGCTCGCGGATGACGTCAGGGCACGTAGACGGAGAAGTAGGCCTTGCGCAGCACGTCGGCATGCTTGGAGGGGAGCGTGCGGGTGGGCGAACCGCTCTGATTGGGGGCGTTGGCGACAGTGCCGTACTGGTAGAAGCAGCTGCCGCGATCCGTGTCGTGGGGATCCCTGGGCTTGTTGGGCTGGTTGGCGCCATAGGCGGCGTGGATCATCTCGTGCAGCAGCACCTCGTTGGCCGTGGACTTGCCCTGGGTGTTGATGAGTATGTAGGGCAGCCATTGGATGCCGTTGTTGGCCTCCGTGTTTGCGGTCTGGATCGTGGAGCCCAGCTCGATCTGGGCGCTGGTGGCGGTGTCGGTGTTGCGCTTGCAGAAGATCACGGGGATGCCGCGGCCGTTGGGCACGGCGGCATGGCACTGGCCGCGGACGGTGCCGGGATCGCCCGCGCTGTCGAAGACGGCGCCGGTATAGGGCAGGATGCGGGCGCCGGTGGGATTGGCGGGATTGGTCGGGTAGATCTCGAGCGCCATCGAGAAGGGCGACAGCATGGTGTTCGCGCCGGACACGTAGTCGGTCAGATGCGTGGCGTGGTTGGCATCGCTGGTGGCGAACAGGGCGACGGTGAGGCGGTTCATGGGCGAGCTGGTCCTTCGAGTTGACGGGCCGCTGACGGCCCGACGATCATAGGGCAACGACCCGTTTCCGCAAAATCGAGCCGCCATGCCCCGCACCGCCACACCGCAGACTCTGAGCAAGGCCCAGGCCCGGCGCCTCTGGCTGCGGGCGCAGCGGCTCGACGAGGCCGCGCCGTTCGGCGGCGGGTCCGAGGCGACGCGCGCGGCGGTGGAGCATCTGGGCTATGTGCAGATCGACACGATCAACGTGATCGAGCGCTGCCACCACCACATCCTCTACAGCCGCATCCCCGACTACCGGCGCGAGCATCTGCGGCAGGCGCAGACGGTCGACAAGACGGTGTTCGAATACTGGACGCATGCGCTGTCCTACGTGCCGACCCGGGACATGCCGTTCTTCACCGGCGCCATGCGGCGACGCAGCCTGCGCCCGCACAGCTGGTACGCCGCGGTGAAGACCGGCGAGTTGCGCAAGGTGCTGGGACGCATCCGGCGCAACGGCGCGCTCACCATCCGCGACATCGACGACGACGTGCTGGTGGAGAAGGACCACGAATGGGCGAGCCGCAAGCCCTCGAAGCGGGCGCTCCAGCTCGCCTTCTACAGCGGCGTACTCACCATCAGCGAGCGCGTCGGCATGCTCAAGACCTACGAGCTGATGGACCGGCATTTCGGCTGGGAGACGCGGCCGCGACCGGCGACCGAGCGCGCCGTGGTGGAGTATCTGCTGGAGCGCGCGCTGCGCGCGCAGGGCGTGGTGAGCCTCGATTCGATCTGCTTCCAGGACGCGCCGCGCAAGCCGGCGATGCGGCGGCTGATCGAGGCGCGGGTGCGGCGCCGGGAGCTGGTGCCGGTGCGGATCGAGGGCGCGGAGAAGGCGGAGCATTGGGTGCGGCCGGAGGCGCTCGCGGACGCCGCAGCGCCGGCGGCCGACAGTTTGGTGCACCTGCTGTCGCCGTTCGATCCGCTCGTCATCCAGCGCAAGCGGCTGAAGCTGCTCTTCGACTACGAGCACCGCTTCGAGGCCTACGTACCGAAGGAGAAGCGGGTGTTCGGCTATTTCGCGCTGCCGGTGCTGGCGGGCGACGAGATCGTCGCCGCTATCGATCTCAAGACCGACCGCGAGGCGAAGACGCTGCGCATGCAGAAATGGACCTGGGTCGGCAGCGGCGCGGCGCGGGTGCACAAGAAGGCGATCGAGGAGGCCCTGCACCGCTTCGAGCGGTTCCAATTAGGGACAGAGTAGGGCTGCGCTGCGCACGCCCGCGGTCGAGACAGATCGTCACCTTGCCATCAACCGCACGGCGGGCGGGCGCAGCGCGCCCCTACGGATTCTCTGCCTGAGGCGGTTCGAAGCGGCCGGTTTCCGGATCGCGCACCAGCAGGCGGCCGGCGGCGATGCCGAAATAGGCGCCGTGCAGCTGCAGCTTGCCGCGCTCGACGAGAATGCGGATGCACGGGAATGTCATCAGGTTCTGCAGGCTGAGCTCGACCGAGGCGAACTCGAGGCGGCGCACCCAGGCCTCGCCGTCGTCGGCCTTGTCGCCCCTCGGGCGCGGGCCGAGGCGGGCGGCGGCGGGCGCGATCTGCGACATCCAGCGGCCGATGAAATCGCCGGGCGAGAGCGGCTCCTGCTCGTTGGCGAAGGCGGCGATGCCGCCGCAGTAAGCATGGCCGAGCACGACGATGTGCTTCACCCGCAGTGCCTGCACGCCGAACTCGAGCGCGGCGCTGGTGCCGTGCTGGGAATCGCGGTGCGGCTCGTAGGGCGGCACGAGATTGGCGACGTTGCGCACGACCAGCAGCTCGCCCGGCGCGGCATCGAAGATCACCTCCGGCGAGACGCGCGAATCGACGCAGCCGACGAGCATGATCTCCGGCCGCTGGCCGGCCTTGGCCAGGGTCTCGTAGCGCGAGCGCTCGGCGGCAAAGCGGCCGGCGCGGAAGGCGCGATAGCCCTCGGCGAGGCGTTCGGGGAACATGCGGGGCAATTCACCACAAAGCCGCGGCGGACACAAAGAAGAGAAAGCTTCTCGCGGCCTCTGCGGTCAGCCTCGGGCAACCCGCGGCTCCTGCACGGCCGTGAGCAAGAGCGCGCCGACCACGACGAACGGAATGATCGTCGCCATGCCGGCGCGCTGACTGTCGGACAGGAAGGTGATCAGGCTGACCAGGAAGGGGCCGAGGGGCGTGGTGACCTTGCCGGCGAGATTGTAGAGGCCAAAGAACTCCGTCCGTTGCGCCGGCGGCGCCAGGCGCGCCATCAGCGAGCGGCTGGCGGCCTGGGCCGGGCCCAAGAAGATGCCGACACCTGCAGCCAGGATATAGAACCAGAGCTTGCTCTCGACCACCAGCAACCCGCTGCCCAGCACCGCGATGGCCGCCAGTGCGATCAGGATCGTCGGCTTGGCGCCGATCCAGTCGTCGACCCAGGCGAAGGCGATGGCGCCGGCCCCGGCGGTGATGTTGAGGATGATGCCGAAGATCAGCACCTCGTCGATGCTCATGGAGAAGGCGCCGGCCGCATAGGCGCCGCCGACGATGAACAGCGTATTGAGGCCGTCGATGTAGATCATCTTGGCCAGCAGGAAGCGGACGATGTTTCCGTGACGGCGGACCTGGCGCAGCGTGCCGCCCAGCGCGGCGACGCCTCCCCTGACGATGGCGCCGAGCGCTAGGCCGCTGGGCGGCAGGTCGGGCACCCACAGGAAGAGCGGCAGGGCGAACAGCGCGAACCACAAAGCGGCCAGCGGCATGACGATGCGGACATGCTCCGCCTGGGCGGGGTCGAGGCCGAAGTGCGGCGGGCTCGGTGCCACGAAGACCAGATAGCTGAGCGCGAGGCAGGCGAGGCCGCCGGCATAGCCGACGCCCCAGCCCCAGCCGGACACACGGCCGACGCGGTCCTGCGGCACGATGTCCGGCAGAATGGCGTTGTAGAAGGCCGTGCCGAGCTCGAAGCCCAGGGTTGCGAGGCCCATCGCCGCGAGCGCGAAGAGCACATAGCCGGCATCGGGGCGGACGAACCAGAGAGCCGCGGTGGCGAAGACGCTGAGCAGGCTGAGGGCGAACAGCCAGGGCTTGCGGCGGCCGCCCTTGTCCGCGATGGCGCCCAGCAGCGGGCTGGCGACGGCGATCGCGACGGCGGCGATGCCGTTCGCCAGGCTCCAGAGCGCCTGGCCGGCGGCGTGGGTCGGCGCCACGTGATCGGTGAAGTAGGCGCTGAACAGGAAGGTCTGCACGACCGTGGGGAACGCCGAGTTCGCCCAGTCGAACAGGCACCAGGCGGCGATGGCGCGGCGGCCGCTACCCCCAGCGAGCGCAGTGGTCATTCGCGCCGCATCTTTTCTGTGCTTCTCCCGTTGGCCGGCATGACTACGGTGCGTCCTTCGACAAGCTCAGGATGAGGCGAAGTCTTGGTGGCACCAAGAAAGACCCTCATCCTGAGCTTGTCGAAGGACGCACGGCGCTGATCCACGCCCAGCCGCTGCATCGGTCCCCCGCTCAGAACTAACGTGCTTACCCCGCCGTCAGGCTGCGCAGCTGGCGGTTGGCGACGGCCAGCATGGCGAGGCCGGCGGTGCCGGACTGGCGGAGGTCGGCGACCAGGGACTCGGCGCGCTGCACCGCCGGACCGCGGACCGCGCTCCAGGCCTCGATCGGGTCGGCGCCGTTGGCCTTGGCGGCGGCACCGAGGATGCGCGTCGTCAGCTCGCGCTGATGGCCGTAGAAATCGTCGGTGACGGCGACGACGGCCTGCTTGTCCCAGTGGTTCTCGCTCGGTAGCGCGGCGGCCGCGTGGCGCAGCCAGTCGAGGCCAAAGCGGGCGCCGACCGCGAAATAAGTGCGGCCGACCTGCTCCACGGCGACGCCGGTGGTGCGGCTGATGCGGACGATGTCGAGGCTGGGTGGCAGCAGATGCATGATCGCCATGCGCTGGGCCAGCGCCTTCGGCACGCCCTTCTCGACATGGGCGGCGATGCGCTGCTCGATCTCGGCGCGGTCGGCCTCGGCGATCAGCTCCTTGGCCGCAACCAATGCCTCGACTCCGGCGCCGTAGGTCGCGACGGCGGCGGCGATATCGAGCGGCTGCGATTCGTTGCGCAGGAGCCAGGTCGTGCCGCGTTCGACAGTGCGGCCGCATTCCAGCAGCATCGCGCCCTGCAGGGCGGCGGGCACCTTGGCGTCGAGCGCCTCGATCTGCTGCCACAGCTTCGGCATGCCGAACACGCCGCGGGCCGCCAAGTAGGCGCGGGCGATATCGGCGGATCCCATGCCGGTGCCCTCGCGCACCTCGTGCACGAAGGTGATGCCGGCGCGGTTGACGAGCTCGTTGCTGATCACCGTCGTGACGATCTCGCGGCGCAGGCGGTGGCGCGCGATGCCGTCGGAGAACTTCTCGCGCAGGCGGGGCGGGAAGTAGCTGAGCAGCTCGTCGCCGAGCTGGGGATCATCGGGCAAGTCGGTCTCGACCAGGCCGTCCTCGAGCTGGATCTTCGCATAGGCGAGCAGGACCGCGAGTTCCGGCCGCGTCAGGCCGAGGCCGGCATTCTTGCGCTCGCCGACGATCTCCTCGTTCGGGAGGAACTCGATCGCGCGGTCGAGGCGGCCGGCCTTCTCGAGCACGCGCACGAAGCGCATGTGGCGGTCGAGCAGCCGCGCGCTCAGCGCCTGCGTCACGGTCAGGCACTGGGTCTGCAGATAGTTGTCGCGCAGCACGAGGGCGGCGACGTCGTCGGTGATCTCCTTCAGCAGCTTGTCGCGCTGCTTGCGCGTCATGTCGCCGGCGGCGACCTCGCCGTTGAGCAGGATCTTGATGTTGACCTCGTGGTCGGAGGTGTCGACGCCGGCGGAATTGTCGACGGCATCGGTGTTGATGCGACCGCCCTTCAGCGCGTATTCGATGCGGGCACGCTGGGTGAAGCCGAGGTTGGCGCCCTCGCCCGCGACCTTGCAGCGCAGATCGGTCGCGTTCACGCGCAGCGCGTCGTTGGCACGGTCGCCGACTTCCGCGTGGGTCTCGTCGCTGGCCTTCACGTAGGTGCCGATCCCGCCCAGCCACAGCAGATCGATCTCGGCCTTCAGCAGCAGTTGGATCAGCTCGGCGGGCGTCATGCTGTCCTTGGCGATGCCGAAACGCTTCTTCACCTGGGCCGACAGCTTGATCGACTTCGCCTTTCGTTCGTAGACGCCGCCGCCGGCCGAGATAAATTTGGGGTCATAGTCGGACCAGGCCGACCGCGGCAGGTCGAAGAGGCGCTTGCGCTCCTGCCAGCTCGCCTCCGGATCGGGATCGGGGTCGAGGAAGACGTGCATGTGGTTGAAGGCCGCGACCAGCCGGATGTGGCGCGACAGCAGCATGCCGTTGCCGAAGACGTCGCCGGACATGTCGCCGACGCCGACGACGGTGAAGTCCTGCGTCTGGGTATCGGTGCCGAGCTCGCGGAAATGGCGCTTCACTGCCTCCCAGGCGCCGCGCGCGGTGATGGCCATGCCCTTGTGGTCGTAGCCGGCCGAGCCGCCGGAGGCGAAGGCGTCGTCGAGCCAGAAGCCGTATTCGACGGAGACGGAGTTGGCGATGTCGGAGAAGGTGGCCGTGCCCTTGTCGGCGGCGACGACCAGATAGGGATCGTCGGGATCGCGGCGCACGACCTCGGCCGGCGGCTGCACCTGGCCGCCGACGAGATTGTCGGTGATATCGAGCAGGCCGCGCATCATGGTCTTGTAGCACTCGACGACCTCGGCATTGAGGGCCTCGCGGCCGCCGGTCGCGGGCGGGCGCTTCACGACGAAGCCGCCCTTGGAGCCGCTGGGCACGATGACGGCGTTCTTCACCACCTGGGTCTTCATGAGGCCCAGCACTTCGGTGCGGAAATCCTCGCGCCGGTCGGACCAGCGGATGCCGCCGCGCGCCACCTTGCCGTTGCGCAGGTGGACGGCCTCGACGCGCGGGCTGTAGACGAAGATCTCGAACAGCGGGCGCGGCAGGGGCAGCTCGTCGACGGCGCGGGAATCGAGCTTGAAGGAGAGATAGGGCTTGATCTGGCCGGCCTTGGCACCCTTGAAGAAGTTGGTGCGCAAGGTCGACTGGATGACGTTGAGGAAGCGGCGCAGGATGCGGTCCTCGTCGAGATTGACGACGGCGTCGAGGGCGCGCTCGATGTCCGTCACGATGGCCTTCACGCGGCTTTCGACATTGGCGCCGGAGGCCGGATCGAAGAGCGTTCGGAACAGCTTCACCAGGGCGGCGGCGATGCCGGTGTTGCCGGCGAGCGTGGCCTCCATATAGGCCTGGCTGAAGGGAATGGCGGCCTGGCGCAGATATTTGCAGTAGGCGCGCAGGATCGTGACCTCGCGCCAATCGAGGCCGGCGCCGAGGACGAGGCGATTGAACCCGTCGTCCTCCATCTCGCCCGACCAGACGCGGGCCAGTGCCTCGTGGAAGATGTCGCGCAGGCTGCCGAGCTCGATCTCGCGCCCGTCGGCCGTGAGCATGCCGAAATCGTGGATCCACACGGAGCGCTCCGCGGTGCGCGGCTGCACCATGTAGGGCGTCTCGCTGATCACCTTGAAACCCATATGCTCGAGCATGGGCAGCACGTCGGAGAGCGGCAGCTGGGCGCCGGCGCTGTAGAGCTTCAGCTTCAACTCGCCCGGGGACGATTCCAGCGGGCGGTAGAGATTCATCGCGATGCCGCTTCCGCCCAGGGCCTCCTCGACCTTGTCGATGTCGCCGACCGAGAGCTGCGCCGTGAAGCGCTCGCGATAGCCGGCCGGGAAGGCCTCGGCATAGCGGCGCAGCAGCCGGAAGCCCTGCTCCTCGCCTTTGACCTCGACCAGGGCCTCCTGCAGCTGATCGGCCCAGGAGCGGCCGGCCTCCACCAGCCGTTCCTCGAGGTCCGCGGCATCGACGTCGGGGACGGCGCCGCGGGTCGTGGCGATGATGACCTGCAGGCGGCCGAGCGCCGCATCGCTCATATGCGTGTTGTAGGCGGCGACCGTGCCGTTGTAGGCGCGCGCCAGGATGTCCTGGATGCGCAGGCGCAGCTCGGTGTTGTAGCGGTCGCGCGGGACGTAGACGAGGCAGGAGATGAAGCGCTCAAAGGGATCGCGCCGGACGAACAAGGCGATGCGCTGGCGCTCCTGCAGGTTCAGGATGCCGATGGCGGTGTCGTAGAGCTCGTTCTCCGAGATCTGGAACAGCTCGTCGCGCGGGTAGCTTTCGAGGATGTGGGCAAGGGCCTTGCCGTCATGGCTGGCGGGCGCGAAGCCGGCCCGCGCCAGGCAGTTGGCGACCTTGCGGCGGAGCAGCGGGATCTCGCGCGGGTTCTGGCTGTAGGCGCCGGAGGTGAGCAGGCCGACGAACAGCTGCTCGCCGACCGCGTTGCCGGCGGCGTCGAACTTCTTCACGCTGATGGTGTCCATGTGCACGGGACGGTGCACGGTGGAGCGCCGGTTCGCCTTGGTGATCATGAGCACGCGCGGGTGCCGCAGGAACTGCCGCACGTCCGGCGGCAGCTGCTCGAAATTGCGCAGGCCGTCGAACACCGAATACTGATCGTCGCGCAGGATGCCGAGGCCGCTCTTGGGCGGAATGGAGATGGTGGCGGTGTCGCCCTCGCCGAGAAAATCGTACTCGCGGTAGCCGAGATAGGTGAAGTGGTCTTCGTTGAGCCACTGCAGGAAGGCCCGGGCCTCGTCCACCTCGTCGGCGGGCAGAGCGGCCGGCGCCTTGTCCAGTGAGGCGATGAAATCGGCGCAGTGCGTGCGCATCTGCTTCCAGTCGGACGTGGCCCAGCGCACGTCCGTCAGCACCTTCTCGAGCACGTATTTGATCTCGGCCAGCGTGTCGGGGGCGGTCTGCTCGTTGATGCGGATCTGCATCTGCGACTCCGCGATCTCCTCGCCCTTGCCGGAGGCGGCGCGGTTGCCGGCGCGGTCGCGGATGACGCGCACGATCGGATGGATGACGAGGTAGACCGTGAGGTCGCGCTGGTTGAGGGCGGCGGTCAGCGAATCAACGAGGAAGGGCATGTCGTCGTTGACCATCTCGACGACGGTATGCGAGCTGTGCCAGCCCTGCTCGTCGAGGCGCGGATTGTAGACCCGTACCTTGGCGGCGCCGGGCGCGCGCTGGGCGGCGAAGCTCCAGAGCGAGAGCGCGGCGGCATAGAGGTTGTCGGGCGATTCGCCGGCGAGATCGTCGATGGCGACGTTGGCGTAGAACTGCGCGATGAAGTCGGCCAGCGCGCCCGCCCGCTCCGCCGGCAACCGCGCCGCCGCCAACGCCTTCACCCGCTCGATCAGGTCGGATTTCTGCTGGGCCGCTTTGGACACCATGGCCGCGCCTCCCCCGCGAGATTTGCGGCGAACCTAGCGCATATCCGTGACAAACAAAACTGATCTGGACTCGCGTCGCGCCCTCACCCTAGGGCGAGTCCGGTCCTTTCAACGCTTCCAAGTTGCCGATCCCGCGAAAGCGGGAATCCAGGGCAGCCGCTCAGTCGCTTGCCTGGACCCCGCTTTCGCGGGCGTGACGACGTGATACGACGCCGGCCCGCTCAGGCCGCCTGGGTGCGGCCTTCGGAGCGCTGGGGGGCGGCGGGCAGCAGGAGGTGGAAGGTGGCGCCCTTGCCGTCGCCGTCGCTGGTGGCGTGGATCTTGCCGTCCATGGCGATGACGCTGTTGGCGCACCAGTGCAGGCCGATGCCGCCCTTCTTCTGCTGCTTGGTGCTGAAGCCGCGCTGGAACAGCGAGGCCATGGCTTCTTCCGAGATGCCGCCGCCGTTGTCGCGCACCTCGATGTGCAGCATGTCCTTGCCGTCGACCGCCTCGCGGTAGCCGGTGACGGCGATCTTGCCGTCGGCGACGCCGGCCATGCGGATCGACTCGGCGGCGTTGACCATGAGGTTGCCGACGACCTGCGTCAACGTGATGCGGTTGCCGAGGACGGCCGGCAGGCGGGCCAGGGCCGGATCGATCTCCACGGTGATCGGGGATTCCGCGCGGCCCGGGATCATGGCGGCGCATTCCTCGGCCAGCTTGTCGAGGTTGATCGCCTCGGGCTTGCGGCGGCGGCGTCCCGTGAGGTCGACGTCCTGCAGGATCTGCTCGATATGGCGGCTGTGCTGGCCGAGCTCGTGGATCTCGTCGGCCAGCCCGTGCTGCTGGGCGACCAGCTTCTCGACGGCCGCCCGCAGGTAGCTCGCGAGCTTCTGGCGCCGGTCGAGCGGCGTGGCCTCGCTGCCCAGCTCGGACAGCGCGGTCTCGATGCGGCCGAGCGAGGCGCTGCGCGCGCTCTCCTCCAGCTTCCAGATGCCGACGGAGATCGGGTTGAGCGCGTTGCGGATGTTGTGCAGCACGCCCGACGCCATCTCGGCCATGCCGTGGACGTAGGACTGGTTCTGCAGCTTCTGGCGCGAATCGGCGAGCGCCTCGACCATCTTGTTGAACTCGTTGGCGAGCACGCCGATCTCGTCGCGCCGCTGGGTGAGGTCCTCGCCGACCAGGCCGAGGTCGCCGGAGATGCCAAGCTCAGCGACGTGGCGCGTCAGCGTGCCGATCGGCTGGGTGACGATGCGGTGCACGACGTAGAGCAGCACGAGCAGGACGACGATGGTGGCGAGCGCGCCCTTGATCGCGTCTTCCTGGATGGCCTGGCCGGCGGCCCCGAAATGATGCGAGAGGTCCCAGGCCACCACGACCACCGCGATCGGCGCGCCGTCGGCATTCTCGCCGGCCATGGGCAAGGCGATGATGTGCGCATCGGACCATATGCGGTCGATCGCCGCGCCGCTCTTCACGACCTCTTTCGTCAGATCGACGAGCGACTCCTCCGAGACGTCGAGCCGCAGCGGCGAATGATAGGCCTTCATGATCGTACCGTCGGTCCGGATCACGGCGAACGCGACGAGGGCCGCGGAGGAATCGCCGGTGCCGGCGGCGGACGCCTGCCCGTGCTGCCGGTTGATGGCGATCTCGGTGGCGCGGATGGTATCGATCACCGTGCGGTTGATCTCCCGCTGGTCGAGCTTGCGGACCGCGCCTTCGATGCGGCGCGCCATCACCTCCGTCAGCAGACGGTTGGAGGACTGCGCGAAGCTCAGGATCTTGTCGTATTGATCGCGATACTGGCCGTAGAGCAGGAAGCCGTAGGCGACGAGGCTGACGGCCAGGAGCACGGCCATCAGCCGCCAGCGGACGGACCCGAAGGACAGCGCCGACCCGATCAGCCTCTTCAGCCGATCGAGCGCGGACAGGACGGCTTTGGCTGGCATCGTGCTCATGGCGCCCTCCCCCGACGCCCCTGCGCGACGCGCTCCCCGATCAGGAGTCGCTGTCGCCGTCGGTGCGGATCTTCACCACCTCGGCCGTGACCGGATCGACATAGACGTCGATCTCCGTGCTGTCGTTCACGACCACCTCGGCCTCGTAGCAGCCCTTATCGATGCCGAGGACGAATTCCTTGTCGATCAGCTGCGCGAGCTTGCGGGTCACCACTTCGGCGCTCACCCATTTCTCCTTCGGCTGGGCGGCGCAGACGACCTCTTCGCCGGCGCTGGCCGGACCGCCGGCGGCCGCGCCGAGGCCGAGGACCGCCGCAAGCAGGGCGATCGCCGTCAACAGAGCGCTCTTGCGCATGGATCTTGCTCCCGAGCCGGGGTGAACGCGGTCCGGTACCCTAGACAAACAGGGTAAACCGCCCGTTAAGCCGTCCTGCCGCGCAGGGGCACCCTGACTCGGCCGCGCGCTCACGCGGCGACGTTGCGTTTGGCGGGGAAGGCGAGGGTGACGGTCGTTCCCTTGCCGACGGCGCTCTTGATCGTCAGGCGGCCGTCATGCAGCTCGGTCAGCGACTTGGCCAGCGGCAGACCGAGGCCCGTGCCCTCGTACTTGCGGTTGAGGCGGCCGTCGACCTGGCCGAACGGCATCATCGCCTTGTCCATGTCCTCGGGCGCGATGCCGATGCCGGTGTCGGACACGGAGACCGTGAGGCCGCCGTCGTCGCCGCGCGCGGCCTGCACCGAGACGGCGCCGCCGGAGGAGGTGAACTTGACCGAGTTGGACAGCAGGTTGAGCAGGATCTGCCGCACGCGGCGGGCGTCGCCGCGCAGCTGCGGCAGCGCCGGCGTGATGTCGGAGGTGAGGCTGAGGCCGGCGCGGGCGGCGCGTTCGTGGACCACGCGGACCGTCGACTCGATGACATCGCCGATGTCGAAATCGTCCTCCTGCAGCTCGAACTCGCCGACCTCGATCTTCGAGATGTCCAAAATGTCGCTGACGACGCCGAGCAGATGCTGGCCGCTCGCATGGATGTCGCGGATGTAGCTGCGGTAGCGCTCGTTGCCGATCGGGCCGTGGGCCTCGTGATCGATCATCTCGCTGAAGCCGATGATCGAGTTGAGCGGCGTGCGCAGCTCGTGGCTGACGTTGGCGAGGAATTCCGTCTTCATGCGGCTCGCCGCTTCGGCGCGGTGCTTGGCCGCGGCCAGCTCGACGTTGGCGGCCTCGAGCTCGGAATATTGGCGCTTGAGCAGCTCGTGGGCGACCACGAGGTCCTGCTCGGCCCGCCACTTGTTCGACAGCGCCGATGCGAACTGCTGCAATTCGAGCGGCTGGAACGGCTTGGCGACGTAGAACAGCCGCTCGGTCGGCGGCACGATCTTCGCCATGTCGCGCGGATCGGTGTCGGAATAGCCGGTGACGAAGACGATGTTCAGGCCGGGATCGATGGTGCGGATCTCCTTGGCCGTATCGACGCCGTTCATGCCCGGCGGCATGCGCACGTCGAGGAAGGCGACGGAGAAGGGGCGCCCTTCGGCGGCGGCGCGCTTCACCGCGCTGATCGCCTGCTGGCCCTGCTGGCAGAGCTCGAGCTCGTAGGTCTGGTCGGACTGCTGCTGCTTGTCGCCGAACAGCTCGGCCTCGAGATCGTCGAGCCCGGCATCGGCCAGCTTCGACTGGCCGTTGGCGCGCAGGACGCTGCTGTAAGCGTTCAGAATGCTCGGCTCATCGTCCGCAATGAGAATGCGGTACGGCATTGCACTCATGCACCATCCTCCATTCCGCGCTCCCGGCGGAAAGCTCGCATCGTCAGGATAGGTGCGGTGTGTAAAGTCTCTCTTAAAATACCCCGAAAAACCTGTCGTTCTCAGTGTGTTGCATCAGTCGTCGCCGGCGGCTTGGTTAAAGGCGCGGATCGCGCGCGCAAAGTAAATAGACGCGCAGCCCGCCGTTGAAATTAAACACTGCCAGCGTCAGCACGCGGCCGGCTGGCTCGGACAGGCTGGGCTGAGGGGCGGGCGCCAGTGTTGTGCCGCCCCAGAGTAGGAAGGAAGCGCCCAGACCAGCGCCACGACATCGAGCGGCGGCACCGGAACAGGAAGCCGAGGAGGGCGGTCATCCGACGTCGCGCAAAGGCCCAGCAACACACGCGCCCGGCACGGGCCGGACGCGACGTCACGCCATAGTACAATACTAATGTCGGATTTGGAGCGGGCGAAGAGATTCGAACTCTCGACCCCAACCTTGGCAAGGTTGTGCTCTACCCCTGAGCTACGCCCGCGCACCAAATGAGCCGGCCGCCCCGATGGAACAGCCGCGGCGACATCATACGGATCGGAGTGCCATTTGCAAGGCTGGCGGGGCGCCGGTAATGGTTAGCGCCATGACGACGCCCCCGACGAGCCCTGACCAGCTGTTTGCCCATCTCGAAGCGCTGGGCATCCGCACGCAAACCGTTAAGCATCCGCCGGTCTTCACGGTCGAGGAGGCCAAGGCGCTGCGCGGCGACCTCCCAGGCGCGCATATCAAGAACCTGTTCCTGCGCAACAAGAAGGGCGAGATGTGGCTGGTGGTGGCGGAGGAGAGCCGCGCCATCGACCTGAAGGTGCTGGGCGCGCGGCTGGATGCCGGCCGGCTCTCCTTCGGCAGCCCGGAACGGCTGATGACCCACCTGGGCGTGGCGCCCGGCGCGGTGACGCCCTTTGCCCTCATCAACGATCGGCTGGGGCAGGTGCGGGTCGCCATCGACAAGGCGGTGCTGGAGGCTGATCCGGTGAACTGCCACCCGCTGACCAACGACATGACGACGGCGATCGCGCCGCAGGACCTGCTGACCTTTCTCGAGCGGAGCGGCCACAAGCCGGTGATCCTGGATCTCGGAAACGGCGCGGCCTGACCCGCCCGGGCGAGGGTTGCCTTCACCGGGCCGGTGGGCCATGTATGGTGTCAAAGACGCAGGATGGACGTGGAACTCCCATGGAGCAATTGATCGGCATGGGCGGGCCGGCCGCGGCCGCCGGCTCCGTCATCAAGGAAAGCAACACCGAGAACTTCGTCGCCGATGTCATCGACGCGTCGCATGACGCGCCGGTGATCGTCGATTTCTGGGCGCCCTGGTGCGGCCCGTGCAAGCAGCTGACGCCGATCCTCGAGAAGGTCGTGCGCGAGGCGCGCGGGGCCGTGCGCCTGGTGAAGATCAACACCGACGAGAACCAGGAGCTGGCGGCGCAGATGCGCGTGCAGTCCATCCCGGCGGTGTTCGCCTTCTCCAAGGGTCGGCCGGTGAACGGCTTCGCCGGCCTGCAGCCGGAGAGCCAGGTGAAGGCCTTCGTGCAGCGGCTCGTGCAGGCGACCGGCGGGCAGGTCGGCCCGTCGCCGGTGGAGCAGGCGCTCGAGCAGGCCGAGGAGGCGCTGGCGCGCGGCGACCCCGGCACGGCGAGTGCGATCTTCGCCCAGGTGATGGCGCATGACCCGAAGAACGCGGCAGCCATCGCCGGCCTCGCCAAGTGCCATATCGGCGCCGGCAATTTCGCCGAGGCGCGGAAGGTGCTGGACCGCGCCAACGGCGACCTCGCCAAGAACGCCGCGATCACGGCGGCGCGGACGGCCCTGGAGCTGGCCGAGCAATCCAAGGAAAGCGCCGGCCAAGTGGGCGAGCTGCGCCGGCGCCTCGAGCAGAACGCCAACGACCACCAGGCGCGCCTCGATCTGGCGATGGCGCTCTATGGCGGCGGTCAGCGCGACGAGGCGATCGACGAGCTGCTCGATATCATCCGCCGCGACCGCCGCTGGAACGAGGAGGCGGCGCGCAAGCAGCTGGTGAAGCTGTTCGAGGCGCTAGGCCCGACGGACCCGCTGACGATCTCGGCGCGGCGGCGGCTGTCGTCGCTGCTGTTTGCATGAGCCTCAGCTCCTACGGGCCTTCCTTCGATACGCTGCCGGCGACGCTGCCGGTCTTTCCCCTGCCGGGCGCGCTGCTGTTGCCGGGCGGCAAGCTGCCGCTGCAGATCTTCGAGCCGCGCTATCTCGCGATGACGCGCGACGCGCTCGCGAGCGACCGGCTGATCGGCATGATCCAGCCGCTGCGCCAGGGGTCCGAGCAGGAGGGGCTGGTCAGCCACACCGCCGAGCTCTATCCGATCGGCTGCGCCGGCCGCATCACGGCCTATAGCGAGACCGACGACGGGCGCTATCTCATCACGCTCACCGGCGTCTGCCGCTTCGCCATCCAGAAGGAGCTGCCGACCGTCGGCGGCTATCGCCGGATCGTGCCGGACTTCGAACGCTTCCGCGGCGACCTCGACGCCGCGGCCACGGCCGCGGTCGACCGCCAGCGGCTGCTGAAGGCGCTGCAGGCCTATTTCTCCTACCAGAAGATCAGCATCGATCCGGCCGCGGTGGCCGACATTCCCGACGACAAGCTGGTGACGTCGCTGGCGATGGTCTGCCCGTTCGAGGCGAAGGAGAAGCAGGCCCTGCTGGAGGCCGCCGACCTGGCGGAGCGCAGCCGCGTGATGACGGCGCTGCTGGAGCTGGGCGCCTTCGCCGCGCAGGACGAAGGCCCGCGGCACTAGCCAGTGAGGGAGCGGCCATGAACGACAAGAGCGCGACCATCGATCCCAAGCTGCTGGAGATTCTGGTCTGCCCGCTGACCAAGGCGCCGCTGACCTTCAACCGCGAGACCATGGAGCTGATCAGCCGGCAGGCGGGCCTCGCCTTCCCGATCCGCGACGGCATCCCGATCATGCTGCCCGACGAGGCGCGGCCGCTAGACGACGCCGAGAAGTCGCGGCGCGACTGAACCATGGCCGAGCCGCCGCCACCGCTCGGCACCCGGCACTGGCCGACGGAGATCCGCCTGCGCAAGGCGGAGAAGATCCTGGAAATCGATTTCGACAACGGCGTGACCGTCCGCCTGCCGGCCGAGCTGCTGCGCGTCGAGAGTCCATCGGCCGAGGTGCAGGGCCACGGCGCTCATCAGAAGCAACTCGTGACCGGCCGGGCCGAGGTCGGCATCGTCGAGCTGGAGCCGGTCGGCAACTACGCAGTGCGCATCGTCTTCGACGACCTCCACAATACCGGAATCTATTCCTGGTCATATCTCTACGAGCTGGGCGAGCGGCAGCAGGAGCTGTGGGACAACTATCTGAAGGCGCTCGCCGCCCGCGGCCTGTCGCGCGAGCCGCCGCGGCGCTGACCGCCGGGTCTGACCGATCTCTTGTAGGGGCGCGCTGCGGCCGAGGCAGAGCCGACGGAGTCGCCGATGAACAAAGCAATCCTGCACAGTGCGGCGCACGTTGGCGCTCATATGCGACAGCCCTCCCATTAACCCGACCCTTACTACCATCTGGTAGACCTGCGCGGCTTTCGCCGAAAGAGGGTCAAATGTTCTGGAAACGCACAACACCAGGCGCGCGCGGCGTCGGCCAACGGCCTTCCGTCGATTCGGACGGCAAGCGGCGC